>JBEIUS010000171.1:0-6623 GCA_040374235.1 Leptolyngbya sp.
CACCCCAGCGGTTACGCCACCCCCCACCCCGGTTGCCCCTGGGGCTGAGGTGCCGACGGCTCCCGCCGGTAGCTATGAGGCGGTGATTACCCAACCGATTGGCCTGGTGCTACGGGAGGGCCCCGGCACCGATCGCCCCCAACTGGGGGGCCTGGACTACAACCAGGCGGTGGTGGTGCTGGAGGAACCCACCGATCAGCCCTGGGTGAAGGTGCGGGTGGTCGCCACCGGTGAAGAGGGCTGGGTCAAGGCCGGCAACCTGCGTCGCCGGGAAAACTAATCCTGGCCTACCCTACCTGGGGACCGACCCCCACCAGTTCTGGGTTTGGGGCCTGGGCCGCCACACCGCCATGGATCACCAGCACAGAGCAGGGGGCATGGTGCATGACATGGTTGCTCACGCTGCCCAGGACTAACTCGCCCAAGCCCCGGCGGCCCCGGCTACCCACCAGGATCAAATCCGCGGCCCAGGACTGGGCAACGGCACAAATGGTGCTGGCGGGATCCCCCACGTTCTGGGAGAATTCCACCGTCACCCCAGCGGCCAGGGCCTGGTCTGCCTGCCGCTGCAGCATCGCCAACCGCTGATTAGTAAATTCCTGCCAGCGGTTTTGGTAGTCTTGCCAGACCGCATCGTCCAGTATGGGATAGTAGGCCTGGTAGGAGCGAATGGGGATAGCCGGGCTGCCTTCTTCGTAGGTGGACAGCACGTGCAACAACATTAATTGGGCCCCGGTGGCCTGGGCTAACTCCAGGGCCTGGTTAAACACCACCTCCCGTAGACCAGAGCTATCCAGGGCAACCAAAATTTTCTTAAACATGGTAAGCCTCCTAGGGCGATTGCAGCGACGGCCCCGCCATGGCACCCGATCGGTGGCGGCCATTGAGGGCCACACCCCTATTATAGAAATCCCCCAAGCCCCTGAAGGGCCTGCTTAACAATGGCACACCTGCCCTAGGTGGCCGCAGCCTTCTTACCCCTCTTGGCCCAACCAACCGGGTCCATACGGGCTTCTAACTGTTTAAAGACAATGGAGGCCAGGGAGGTCATCACCAGGTAGACGATCGCCACCGCCAGATAAATTTCAAAGGCGCGGTAGGTGGTGGCCACGGTTAACTGACCCTGGCGAAACAACTCCTCAAAGCCAATCACGGCGGTTAAACTGGTGTCCTTGATCAGGGTGATAAATTCATTCCCCAGGGGGGGGAGGATGCGGCGAAAGGCCTGGGGGAAGATCACGTAGCGCATGGTTTCCACCGGATTCATGGCCAGGGCCTCCGCGGCCTCCCATTGGCCCCTATCAATGGATTGGATGCCCGCCCGCAGGGTTTCCGCTAGGTAGGCGGCGACGTTGAGACTCAAGGCTAGGACAGCGGCAAAAAACCGATTAAAGCTGATCTCTACCCCCAGGCTTTGGAATAGGGCCGGGAGGCCAAAATAGATCATAAACAACTGCACCAGCATGGGGGTACCCCGGAAGAAGTCTACATAAACCCGACAGAGCCAGGCCAGGGGCTTAATAGGGGAAATCAGGGCAAAGGCCACCAGGGAGCCCAAAATCAGGGCCAGGAAAAAGGAAATGGCGGTTAACAAAACCGTAATCCAGGCACCCCGCAGCAGGTTGCGCAATAGTAACCCCCAATCCAGGCCTTTGACGTCGGCGGTGGCCAGGGCCGGGGCGACGGTGGGGAGGATGGGGGGATCGGCGGTAAACCACTTGCGGTAGATCTGGCCATAGGTGCCATTTTGGATAAGTTCCTGCAGGGCAGTGTTGAGGACGGCCAGATCCTGGCTCCCCTTGGGCAGGGCAATACCGTAGTACTCTTCGGTAACCAATTCCCCCACCACCTTAATGCCCTTGAGCTTGGCCTCGTTAATCGCAAACAGAGTCACGGGCAGGTCGTTGACCACCGCATCCACCCGGCCGTTGAGCAGCTCTTGGAGGGCCAGGGGAGCCCCATCAAAGGTGGTGACGGTGGCCCCCTCTACCTGGTTGGCCTGCTCCGCCCCGGTGGTGCCGATCTGCACCGCAATCCGCTTGCCCTTCAGATCCTCCAGGGATTTAATCTGGTTGTTACCCTCCCGCACCGCAATGGCCAGACCGGCTTTGAAGTAGGGGCTGGAGAAATCAATGGTTTGCCCCCGTTCAGGGGTAATCGTCATACCACTGATCGCCATGTCCAAGGTTTTCGACTGCAGGGCCGGAATTAACCCGTCAAAGGGCAAGCTGATAAATTTGACCTGCTGGCCCGCTGCATCCCCCAGGGCCTGCATCAGATCGATGTCAAACCCCTCCAGGGCTCCCGTCGCTGCATTCTTCATCTCAAAGGGGGGGAAGGTGGGCTCCGTCCCCACCTCCCAGGTTGTCTGGGGAGTCTGAGCCCCATTCGGTGCCTGGCTCAGGATCATCACCAGGGTCATAGCGCTCAGGAGAATCAGTAGCCGTCGTAGCCACCGCAGGTAAGGTTGGGATGCCATGGATTGCTTGGTCCAGATCAATTGCCAGCACTTTATAGGCTCTGCAATCCGATAAATGTTCTTTGCAATACAGATCTCCCTGGCCTATGGGCCATTCTGTAGTATGGGCTTTGTGACTTTGCCTTTCCCATCCCAGGGGGTCCTATCCCCGGTGGGCCTTGCCCCTGTCCCCTACCGATCCTGCCATGGCTACACCCTCCGTGCCTGTGATTGCCTGCGATAATTTGCACAAAAGCTACGATGCCCTGGCGGTGTTGCAGGGGGTGAGTACGGCCTTTGAGAAGGGGGACGTGGTTTCCATCATTGGCCCCTCGGGCTGTGGCAAGAGTACCTTTCTGCGCTGCCTGAACCGGTTGGAGACGATTAACCAGGGCAGTCTGCAGGTGATGGGGCAGGATGTGTCAGCCCAAAAGCTCTCCTGGCAGGCCCTCTATCACCTGCGTAGCCAGGTGAGCATGGTGTTTCAGCATTTTAATCTCTTCCCCCACCTGACGGTCTTGCAAAACCTGATGCTGGCCCCCCGCAAGGTGCTCAAGTTCCCGGAGGGGGAGTGTCGAGAACTGGCCCTGCACTACTTGGATAAGGTGGGTCTGGATGGTCGCGCCCAGGCCTATCCAGAACAGCTCTCCGGCGGGCAAAAGCAACGGGTGGCCATTGCCCGTAGCCTGTGCATGAAACCGGAGGCGATTCTGTTCGACGAGCCCACCAGCGCCCTGGACCCAGAACTGGTGGGGGAGGTGCTGGGGGTGATGCGGCAATTGGCGGAGGAGGGCATGACCATGGTGGTGGTCACCCATGAAATGCAATTTGCCCGGGAGGTTTCTAACAAGGTGCTGTTTTTCAATGCCGGGGTGATTGAGGAGGAGGGCGCCCCGGGCCAGGTGTTTAGCAACCCCAGCAGCGATCGCCTGAAGGCCTTTCTGCGTCGCCTCACCCCCTAGAAACCTCAGGAACAGGAAAAGGTGGGGGATGGGGGAAACACTCTGCTAGGATCAGGGTAGTTTACCGCTGACCTGCAAGGAGTTGCCATGTCCGAGCCTGCCACCACCGGCGCCGATGCCGTTGATGCTGCCATTGCCCAGGGCATTGACCTGGATGGCACCCCGATTCCGGCGGCCAAGCTGGATCTCTACCACACCGTCATGGCTAAGGAGGGGCAGCGGCAGCGCAGCGGGGTGAGCAATTCCATGCGATCACGGATCGTCCGCATCGGCGCCAAGCACTTCTCCCAGGCGGAACTGGATCAAATGCTGCTGGCGGCGGACTTCGCCCCCCTCAAACCCAAGGAAATTGCCTACTTCTACGGAAATTAAGCCGGCCCCAGCCCTGCTCCTATGATATCTACCCCGGTCGCCCCCGCCGATCCAGTCCCCGCTGTCGACAGTGACTGGCGCCTTTTTTTGCGGCTCTGGCCCTACCTCTACCGCTACCGGCGGCAAATGGTCTGGCCCTTGGTGTTGTTGCTGCCCCTCTCCCTGGCCAATGCCCTGCAACCGGTGCTGATTGGCCAGGCGATTTCCCTAATTCGTCAGGAACCGGTGATGCCCTGGCTGGCCCAGCAAACCCTGCAGGGGGGGCTGAATCTACTGATTCTGGCGCTGCTGGTGACGGTGGTGCTGCGGTTGGGGTTAGACGGTTATCAAAGCTACCTGGTGCAGGCGGTGGGCCAGCGAATCACCGCCGACATCCGCAATGACCTGTTTGCCCATATTCTCTCCCTGGCGGTGCGCTTCTTCGATCGCACCCCCGTGGGCAAGCTGGTCACCCGCATCACCAGCGACGTGGACGCCCTGGGGGATGTCTTCTCCACCGGCGCCGTAGGGATTATCACCGACCTATTCTCCATGCTGGTGCTGCTGCTGGTGATGTTCACCATGCAGTGGCAATTAGCCCTGCTGCTGCTGGTCCTACTGCTGCCCGTCACCTGGCTAATTATTTACTTTCAACAGCAGTACCGTAGGGCCAACTACAAAGCCCGGGAACACCTCTCGGAGTTGAACGCCACCCTGCAGGAAAACATTAGCGGCATTAACGTGGTGCAGCTGTTTCGGCGGGAACGCTACAATGCTGAGCTGTTTCGCAGCACCAACCAGCGCTATATCAGCGCCGTCGATAAAACCATCTTCTACGACTCGGCGGTCTCCGCCACCCTAGAGTGGATCTCCCTGGTGGCGATCGGCGGGGTGCTCTGCCTGGGGGGCCTCCTGGTGCTGCGGGATTCCCTCAGCTTTGGGGTGCTGGCCTCCTTTATTTTGTTTGCCCAACGCCTGTTCGATCCATTGCGCCAATTTGCCGATAAGTTCACCGCCATCCAGGCTGGGCTGACGGCAGTGGAGCGGATCACGGACCTATTCAGTATTCCGGTGGAGATTCGCGACCCCCAGGGGGAAACGGGCCCCCCCCCCGCCCTGGCCGGGCATCCCAGTTACCCAGCTACCGCCACTTCAACCGCCGCAGAGATTCGCTTCGATCACGTCACCTTTGGCTACAAGCCCGGTGAGTACGTCATCAAGGATTTGAGTTTTACCATCCATCCGGGGGAAAAGGTGGCCCTGGTGGGGCCCACCGGAGCCGGCAAAAGCTCCATCATTCGCCTCCTCTGTCGCCTCTACGACATTCAGCAGGGGGCCATCCTCCTGGATGGGGTGGACATTCGCCAGCTACCCCAGGCGGAGTTACGGCGACGGCTGGCGGTGATCCTGCAGGATGGGTTTTTATTCGCCGGTGATGTGAAGAGCAACATTACCCTGGGGGAAGTCTACCCCCGGCAGGCGGTGGTGGCGGCGGCGGAGAAAACCAATGTTCACGCCCTGATCGAGGCCCTACCCCAGGGCTACGATACGGAACTGCGGCAACGGGGGGCGAACCTGTCGGGGGAGCAAAAACAACTGCTGGCCTTCGCCCGGGCCGCCATTCGCGACCCAGGCATCCTGGTGTTAGATGAGGCCACGGCCAACCTGGATGTGGGTACGGAGGTGATGATTCAGGAGGCCCTGGAACGATTGCTGGTAAACCGCAGCGCCATCATCATCGCCCACCGCCTCTCCACCATCCGTAATGTGGACCGCATCCTGGTGTTGAAGCAGGGCGAACTGGTGGAATCCGGCAGCCACAGCGCCCTACTGGCCCAGGACGGGCTCTACGCCAGCCTCTATCGCCTACAGCAGTTGATTGACCCTGGCAGCAAGGATAATCCGCCGATTGCGGTTGGTTAGCAAGGGAACTGACAAGGCGATCGCACTTCGCTTTGCCAGACCCCGGTTACTTGAGCAGAAGCGTCCTAACGGTGGGGGCGTCGGTGACCGGGGCTCCTGATCACTGACCATTGATGACTACCCCAAATGGAGATCACTTACCCATTAAAAGCCAACCGAAAACTTGATCAACGGTTAACTCTAAATCAATCCCTTCTAGTATCGGTAGACGATCGCTCCCTTGCATCAATTCAGGTTGTTGATTTGGTAAAAATGCCAGCACACTGCCATCATCTGGATCAATAAACCACCCTAATCGACATCCATACTTAAGACAGTGGAGGATGTTGCCAATTACCTTATTGGGTTTCTGTTCAGGAGAGAGGATTTCAATGGTCCAGTCTGGAGGTAAATTAAAGTCGTCCAGGATTTTGCCCTCGGTACTGAAGGGAATGTGTAGCCACTGAAATATGGCTATATCTGGGACGATGGAACGCCCAGCAAATGTACACCTGAGTTCTGGAAAGGCATAGGCAATTTTTTGAGCCTTTGCGGTTTGATTGACATGGGTGCAAAGCTCACTTTGCAAACTACTATGTCTTCCCTTGGGCATTGGTTTTTGGGTGATTGCACCGTCAATATATTCACTAGCTGGTTTTGTTTCAGGGAATTTGAGAAACTCTTCCAGGGTGATAAGGCGAGAGGCTGTGGCAACCATAGTCGTGTCTTGCCTTGAGTAGATGGTTGAGATCATAGCTGGTTTTAAAGGAACCTGGGGGGATAGCAGGGATTGATAGGTTCAGTAGATCGAAAGCCCATGATCACACGGGTAAACATCCAGCGCAGTGCCATGACGGTGACGGGGTTGAGCGGCCATGGGGGTGCGGAAATTGTCGGTCTATGCCTGGACCTCAAGTAAAAATACGCTTGATCGCAGGAACATGGCTCAG
>JBEIUS010000170.1:0-6729 GCA_040374235.1 Leptolyngbya sp.
CCCTATTTCCCAAGCACATACCGTTATTTATAGGGACTGTGCATCCGGAGATTGTTTTGCGAATAAAGGGATGATTCATATTCGAGTTCAATCGCCCCGTTGCCCAATGGCCCATGATGTTTTCTTTACTCATGCTCAAGATATTGAACCAGATGGGGGGCGAGAAGCTTTATATCAGCAGTTGAATGCCATGAATGATATGATTCATCAGTATGCAGACCCCAATACCTGGTTGACTGACAAAAGTTGATGCAGATGGCTGTAATGCTTTTGTTATGGTGATTTCAGACATTTTGAGTACAAGGGGGGCATAGCGTTCTAAGGTTAGATACCAATCAAAACCGAGAACACTATGTCCCCCCTTTACAATGCCTTAAATACCTGGTTGGGTCAATCGCTGCCCTGGGCCCACCGCGCTCATTTGACGACCTGCATAATCATGGTAGCCGCCCTGATTCAACGCGGCGAAGTCAGCCTAACTCGCTGGCTACCTTACCTGCCTTGCCGTGGACTACAGGCCCAAAGCAAACAGCGCCGGGTGAGTCGCTGGCTACATAATAGCCGTATCAATATTCACCGCCTCTATAAACCCCTGATTAAAGCCGCCTTGGCTACCTGGGGAGAGGGGTGCTTATATCTCAGCTTAGATACCTCCCTGTACTGGGAAGAATATTGCCTGGTGCGATTGTCAGTGGTGTATCGGGGGCGAGCCTTACCGATCATCTGGCGGGTCTTAAAACATGACAGCGCCTCAGTCGCCTATGAGGCCTACCGGGAAATGCTGTGTCAGGGAGCCCAACGATTACCGGCAGGGGTCAAGGTGGTTCTGCTGGCCGACCGGGGCTTTGTCCACCTCAAAGCCATGAAGCTGATCACTCTGTCTGTGCCCTCTCTCGACTCTGCTTTATTCTGGCGGTGGCCACTCTCTATGTCACCGCCCAAGGGGTTGATGTGGTGGCATCGGGCCAACGCCGCCGCGTCGACCCCCACTGGTTTCGGGGTAACAGCCAGCCAGAACGTCGACCCAGTAAACGTTTTGACCGATCCCCTCTACCCTAAGCGTTCTGGCCAAAACTAAACTCCGGATAGGTAACGTCCATAGCTGGTTTTAGCCATCTCTTGGGACTGACGCATAATGTCACACTGAGTTAACCAGCCCTGGTTGAAAGCGATCTCCTCGAGACAGGCAATCTTATAGCCCTGTCGTTGCTCGATGGTCTCCACAAACCGAGCCGCCGCTAGTAAACTTTGGCTCTACGGGAATGAGTATGCTGAAGTAGTCAATACTATACCGAGTCATTATGGTGCCTCTCCTGACGGAACTACTGGGTCTATCTGGTGTTGATGTCGAGTCTTATGAGGCCACTGAGGACAGCTTGATTCTCGATGTGAAAGTCCATGCGTCGTCAGGGGTCTGTCCTCTATTAGACGACACTGAACGTGGCGGGTGACGACAGCTAGATAGGCGGGAGAGGTATTCTCCCTGCCCCTAGAGTCATGGCTAAGACCGAATCCAATTTAGGCGAATAAGAAAAGACACTGAAGGTATTTTCCCTGGTGCAGGAAAGCCTCCAATGTCGAAACAAACAATTCAACCCTATCAAATCCGCGTGTATATGAACGCCCGAGATCTCGGTTTGAGTCAAGCCGACGCGGCATCGATTGCCGAATTTTCAGAACGGAGTGGCCAACGGATAGAGGCCGGAGCCCATCAGCCGAATCGAGGGCGGGTGCGTGCGGGACTGGCGGACCAGTGCCGACCCCTTAGCGGGCGTGTGGGAAGAAGAGCTCGAACCGATGCTGCGACGAGAACCTCGATCGCAGCCGATGACGTTGTTCGAGCATTTGCAAGAGCGCTATCCGGGGCAGTATCCGCAAGTGCTGCGGACGGTGCAACGGCGGGTGAGGACGTGGAAAGCGCTGTACGGGGAAGCCCCCGAGGTGATGTTCGAGTTGCGCCCTGGTCTAACCTAGCTTCCTGAAAACTCCCGTCCCATCACCTCCTATAATCCACTAATCCACCCCGTCGATGGGGGCAAAGCCCTGGCGCTGAATATTTTCGCTGACATGGCGGGGTTCCAGGAACTGCACCAGGTAGTCGGGCCCCCCGGCCTTAGACCCCACCCCAGACATCTTGAAGCCTCCGAAGGGTTGGCGGGCCACAATCGCCCCGGTGATGCCCCGGTTGATGTAGAGATTGCCCACCGCCAGCTCCCGCTGCCCCCGTTCAATGTGGGAGGGGGTGCGGGAGTAGAGACCACCGGTGAGGCCGTAGTCGGTGTCGTTGGCGATCTCCAGGGCCTGGTCAAAGCTCTCCGCCCTGATCACCGCCAGCACCGGGCCAAAGATTTCCTCCTGGGCGATGGTGGCCCGGGGGTCCACCTCGGTAAAGATGGTCGGCCCCACAAAGTAGCCCTCGGCGGGGCAGTCCAGGCTGAGGGCCAGGGTGGCCTCCTGCTTACCGGTTTCGATGTAGGCCTGAATCTTGCCCTGGGCGTTTTGGTCAATCACCGGCCCCACCTTAGTGCCGGGCTGGGCCGGATCCCCCACCGGCAGGGAACGGGTAGCCTCCACCAGGCGCTGGACGAAGGTGTCATAAACCGAGGCCAGCACGATCACCCGGGAGCAGGCGGAACATTTCTGGCCGCTATAGCCAAAGGCGGAGTACACCACCCCCTGCACCGCCTGATCCAGATCGGCGCTACCGTCAATAATGATGGCGTTCTTACCCCCCATCTCCGCCACTACCCGCTTCAGGTGGCGCTGCCCCGGTCGCCACTGGGCGGCCTCGGCGTAGATGCGACAGCCCACCTCCCGGGAGCCGGTGAAGGCGATCAGATGCACCGCCGGGTGCTGCACTAGGTGGGCCCCCACGGTGGATCCCCGGGCCGGCAGGTACTGGAACACCCCGGGGGGGAAGCCGGCGGCGATCAGGATCTCCGCCAGTTTGGCCGCAATCACCGCTGAAGGTTCCGCCGGTTTGAGAATGGTGCAGTTGCCGGTGACCAGGGCGGCCACGGTCATGCCGGTGGCGATCGCTAGGGGGAAGTTCCAGGGGGAAATTACCACCGCAATGCCCCGGGGGAAGTAGTGGTAGCGGTTGGTTTCCCCGGGGTAGTCGTAGGCGTAGCCCTGGCCGAGGCGCTCCATTTCCTCGGCGTAGTACCGGCAGAAGTCGATCGCCTCCGACACCTCTGGGTCCGCCTGGGCTAAGGGTTTGCCCACCTCGTAGACCATCCAGGCGTTGAGTTCGTGGCGGCGGCTGGCCATGATGTCGGCGGCGCGGCGCAGTAGGGCGGCCCGCTCCGCCACCGGGGTGGCGGCCCAGGCGGGGAAGGCGGCCTGGGCGGCATCAATGGCCTGATCGGCCTGGGCCTGACTGGCCAACCCGAGCCTGCCCACCAGTTGGCCAGGGTGAGCCGGATTCACCGAGTCCACCGTGGTGTCGGTGCTCACCGCCTGGCCATTGATGATTGGCTGGTAGCGCTGCCCCAGCTGCCCCCGCACCGTTTGCAGGGCCGCCGCCGCCGCCGTCCGCTGGCTAGCCTGGGAAAAGTCCGTATCCGCTACGTTGGCGAAGGGAGCAGTTGGAGCCCCGGCCTCTCCATCTTCCACCGCCAGCACCGGTGCCGCCAGCAGTTGATCCACCGATACCTGCTCCTGGCTTTGCCGCAGGAAGGAGCTATTGGCGGTGTTCTCCAGCAGGCGGCGAATCAGGTAGGACATGCCCGGAATCAACTCCCCAAAGGGGGCGTAGACCCGCACTCGAAACCCCTGCTCCGCCAGGGTTTTGGCTAGTTTGTCCGCCATCCCGTAGAGAACCTGCAACTCAATACAGCGTTTGGGGATGGCCAGTTTGGTGGCGATGGCCATGGCCTGGGCCTGGGACCGCACATTGTGGCTACCAATGGCGGCATAGAGGTGGCCATGATTTTCCAGTAGGAGCCGGGTCATGCGCTCAAAGTTGGCATCGGTGGAGGACTTCTGGCTATAGACCGGGTTGGGCCAGCCATGCTGGCGGGCGGTGATGGTTTCCTGGTCCCAGTAGGCCCCCTTCACCAGCCGCACCGTCACCGGGGTGCCCCGCTGCTGGGCCCAGCCCACCAGATTCTGCAGGTCAGCGTAACTATCCTGCAGGTAGGCCTGCAGGGTAAGGCCAATGTCATCCCGTTGGCAAAACTCCGGCTCCATCAAGATATCCTTCAGAATCGCCAGGGTGAGGGTCTTATAGCGGTACTGCTCCATATCAAAGTGCACCGCCACCCCCAGCTCCTGAGCCCGCCGCAACAGGATGCGAATCTGCTCACTCACCCGGGCGCTACTGCCCACCGCATCCAGGGGGTCAAACTGGGAGTAGAAGGCGGTCAGCTTCACCGACACCTGCACCCGGGGCAGGGCCTTGCCGTCGGCGCTGTCGATCGCCGCCACCGGTTTCCAATCCTGGGCCGCCTTAGCCAGCTCGGCCATCAGGTCCAGGTAGTGTTGCAGGTAGGCCTGGGCCTCCACCTCGGTGATCACCGCCTCCCCCAGCAGGTCCATGGTGAACCCCAGTTGCTCCCGACGTAACCGTTCAATCGCCTTCAGGGCCTTACCGATGGTATCGCCGGCGATGTAGCGGTAGGCCAGGGTTTCCACCGCCGGCGCCACGGTGGTGGCGGCCAGTTGCCCCGGCACCGACTCGGGGTTGGTAAAATTTAGCAGCCCCTTCAGGGCGACGGGCAGTTCCACCGCCGCCGTAGTCAGGTACTCCTGCAGGTGACGGGCAATATCAGATTTACTGCCCAAAGCCGGTAGGGCATCGATGAAGCGAAACAGTTGCACCTTCAGCCCGGGGTTGCCCATGGCAAAGTCCATAATTTTGTCATCCCAGCGCATCTGCTCCCGCATTTGGGCCAGCAAGCCCTTCTTTTCCCGGCTGGCGGCCAGCAGAGAACAGGCGATCGCCTGGGTTTCAGCCTCATAGGGGGATAGGTCCTGACCGGGACTGGTAACGGGGGTAACCACAATCCTGCTCTCCTTAATGTTGCCTAGGATTATCTTCAGCTAAAACCCACCCCATTTCATGACTCTGTCAGGGTTCCCTGGGGAAAGTTTAGGGGCTGGACCTAGCTGGGGAACCGGATTCAAAATCCCTCTCCCGCTCTGGGAGAGGGATTTAGGGTGAGGGCTACAAAACTGGGATGCACCCGTCGTGAAAACTCAGAACGCGGCCAAACTCCTGACCGCTGGCTCCTGAATTCCTGACCGATTAGCCCATCCCGGCTTCCGTGATACCCACCCAAGCCCCATGCAGGTGGGCCTGAGCGGCCCTAACCTCCCACGTGGATAACGGGACGGCGGGAGACATTTTTCTCAGCGGTCCGGATCACCTCCCGGGTCACCACCGCGATATCTCCCTCCCCGAACAGAATGAACCGCAGTAGATACTGAATCGGGTTGCCCTCAATCCAGCCAAAGTAGGCGTGGGGCAGCTTGCCGGTGTAATCGCGCAGGTAAAACAGAATGGCGGCAATGGCATTGGGCACCGCCGCTCCCCGGGCCCGCAGAATTCGGTAGGGGCCCACCTCAACCCCCTCCAGATAGAGGGTGCCGCCAAACTCTGAGGCATCAGACACCTGAATCTCTAAAAACAAAATGGGATCGCCAATGGCGATATGGTTGTCCTCCCGTACTTCCTTTTCCTTGAGAAAATACTCCTGTTCATCCCCCGCCTGCCGGCGGTTGGCGATCAGGCGAATCCCATGGGAACTTTCCTCTTGTATGAAGCGTTGGGCCGTGGCATCGACCTCCACTCGATCAATCCGCAGTTCTGTGGAACGCCATACCCGAGAAACGAGGGAGGTAACAATGATGCTGCCGATGAAAAAGCCCGCAATCTTGACCCCATCGGGGCGCTCAACAATATTGGCAATGGTGGTATAGAGAAAGACCAGGGTGATTAGGCTGAAAATTAGGGTGCTAGGGCGCGATCGCCGCTGCCGAGCCGCCAGGGTAACGGCCAGGGAGGCCGAGCTCATCAGCACCAGCACGCCGGTGGCGTAGGCGCCACCCTGAGCCTCCACATCGGCCCTGAAGATCAGGGTTACCACCAGGGCAATCAAGGTGAAAATCAACACCAGGGGGCGGGTAGCCAGGGTCCAGCTGGGGGCCATGCCGTAGCGCGGCAGATAACGGGGCACAATGCTGAGTAATCCGGCCATGGCGGAAGCGCCGGCAAACCAAAGAATAGAAATGGTGCTGAGGTCGTAGAGGGTGCCAAACCCATCCCCTAAAAAGTCGTGGGCCAGATAGGCCAAGGCTCGACCATTGGCTGGCCCCCCTGGTTGAAAGGCGGCGGCGGGAATCAGCAGAGTTGTCACTAAGCTACTGGTGGTGAGAAAGAAACTCATGGTCACCGCGGCGGTGGTGAGTAGGCGGTAGGTATTGCGGATACGTCCCCGGGGCCGATCGGGGGTGTCACTACTGTGTCCCTGCACCAGGGGCATAACCGCCACCCCGGTTTCAAAGCCCGATAACCCCAGGGCCAACTTGGGAAAAACCAGGGCCGCCAGGGCCAGTAGCATCAGGGGGTTACCATGGCTGGTCAACAAGGTGGTGCGCCAATCCTGGAGCACCCCCGGGTGACGCACAATCTCCTGCAAACCCATCGTGATGGTTACCAGGTTCAAGAGCAGGTAGATACCCACCAGGACTACCGCCAGGCCAATCGCCTATCGAAATCCGTTGAGG
>JBEIUS010000077.1:0-14599 GCA_040374235.1 Leptolyngbya sp.
AAGCCGAGATGGTCTAAATCCTCGATTTCCAAGGGATGCACCTACCGCTAGAAGGACTACCCTTTAGCCTAGAACACCCCACATCTTTTATTCCCTGTCAACCTGCGAAATGTAGGTTATGGCCGTCGTTATTGTAGCAATCGAAGAGAGTGGCGGGTATGAATTAATTAGATCAAAGTTAACCTTAGGAAGAGAGTAATCAGAATATCGCCCCCCCAGTCAGTCAACCTTAAAATGACGGGTTGAGACCAGCAGGGCAGACGGGGACAGACTTACTACTCACTTAAATCTTGCTAGACCACTAGCTACAAATAAATCTCGGTTTACTGAGTTCAATGCCTTCCTGTTCAAGGCCCTGTCGTACCCGCAGGCGAAATTCTCGTCCTACCACCCATTGTTTACCGGGTAAGGTTTTCAACAGCACCCTGACCTGCATACCCATAGGGGATAGATCCTCCAGCCCCAGGACCTGGGGTGGGCTAGGTAACAGATCATGCCATTGGGGGTCGTCATACAGAGTTTGCGCGATTTTATGCATTACCGCTAATACCTGAACAGGGTCATTTTCATAGGCCACTTCGATGGAGAAGTCTACCTGGGACCACAGCCGGGTCAAGTTCTGCACCTGCATAATGGTGCTATTGGGAACAATAATTAATCGCCCCTCGCCATCGCGCAGTTGGGTGACTCGCAGGTTTAGGTGTTCCACCACACCGCTGAACTGGCCTACATCAATCACATCGCCGATCGCGAACTGGTCTTCGATTAAAATCAGACAGCCATTCACTAAATCCTTGATTAGGCTTTGGGACCCAAAGGAAATAGCCAGACCAATAATGGCACTGCCAGCCAATACTGGTCTGGTGGGTATCTTCAGGATACTTAAGGTAAAAATCAAGCCAATGATCAACAGAACAGCCGTGATTAAACCCTTAGAGGCAGTGGTAATGGTTTTGGCCCGCAGCGATCGCCTTTGCTCTTCACCAAAATGTAGATAGTCGCTATACTCCCAGGTTTGAACAAACCCTTGAATCAGCAGGCGACTGAGGCGAACCGCCACACTAATTAGAAACCAGAGTACTAAAAGTTCTAGGGGGGTAGCCAAAATCCAACTGGTATAGCGCATCAGGACAGGGATTTGGGTAGAAATCGCAACCGCACCGATGTACCATCCAACGATCCATAGCCAGAGGATTAACCATTTGATCAGGCCGTAAAGATCAATGCGCCAGGATAGGAATCTAGCTTGTGGCAAAGCCCTGCTAGAGCTACTCGTCTCAGCTCCGGGGGTAGTTCTCCGTTGCAGGGCCTCTTGGTATAGCCCTTTTAGCTGTTGTTGACGGAGATTGACGATTCGCCTTAGCAGGTACCCCAGACCGCTGAGGATGATCAACAACAGCAAAATGCCCGCGGATCGCAAAATACGCCGCTGTAGAGATCGCCAGGAAAAGACCTCTATGAGGCGATTGACTTCCTCCTGTAGAATAAGCTGCAAGTCCTCGGCCAGCTCCTCCGGTTGTTGACCATAGAACTCCCCGTCTTCATCCGTCACCTTCACCAGGCGCAGGGGTCGAGATTTGCCGTCACTTAACAATAAAATGGGGCGCTGATTCAACTTGCCAATCATCACCGTGGGTAGGGGCTTGCCAGCTGTATCCGTTGAATAAAATCGGATCAGGCTACGTTTAAGACGCTCTCGAATCTCCTGGGCTCGGACCTCAACCGGCAGGGCATTTTGATCGATGGTGCCCCGATCAAAAACCGTAGGAGAAGCAATCTGAAATAATTGTTTGTTATCGAGGGGTGAGAGCACCCAGGCTACTTCAATTTGACCGTAGCGCTCAACCCCATGGGTATTTAAAGCCTGGGATTTACCCCATACCGACGGCACAGAGGGTGCCTGGGCAAAGGCAACGATACTGAAGCCCGATAATAGCCAGGTCAGCCCGAGTATGGTTAAGCTAATCCCCAGGTATCTATAGAACCTAAGTCCCATAATTTTTTGATTAATAAAACCCATAGATTTATACTCAGAATTGTCTCTATAGCGGTTTTCCATAGAGTGAGACACCCCATTGCTCAATCCTACCCCCCAGCGCCTGGCTGTAGGAGTTTCAGGCTGTCCTTGCCAAGGGGGGCAGGGGGGGTGCTCACATCGCACTTCACCCGAGTGAAAACCGCTATAGAGAATTTCCGCAGCTCTCAACTTCAAGGATCAACTGCTACCGGGAGAGATTTCCAATTCTAGCCCCTGGAGCATGACGAAAAGCAGATGATCAAAACAGGGGAAATGGGGGTGCCGGGTTCAGACCCCCAGATCATCAAAGCCGGTTTTTCCAGCGGGGAGGGGCTGACCCGGTCTCTCCCCACGAATAGGGTTACCTGAGGAGGAGAGGGATGGCATCAGTACTATGGCGGCGGGGGTTAGCCCTGGGTACGGCGGGGAGTCTTGGCTTAATCTGGGGTACGGTGGCCCGGGCGGAGCTAAAGGTGGTCTATCCGCCAGCTAACCACACCACCACCGCCGATCGCATCTTCTTCATTGGCACCGCTGACCCCGATCAGCCGGTGTTAATCAATGGCCAGGTGATCGAGGCCCGCAGTCCCGCCGGGCACTTTGCCCCCAGCCTGCCCCTCAACCTGGGGGTCAACAACTTCACCCTGAGCCAGGGAGGCAACCAGCGGCAGATCACCATCGATCGCCTGCCCCCGGGGCCCTCCCTCCCCGACCCCCCCGGCTTGGTCACCGACTCCCTCCAACCCCAGGTGGATATGGCCCGGCGGGCAGGGGAGTTAATCTGCCTGGGGGCGATGGGGCCCGCCGCCGCCCAGGTGACCGTCACCCTGGCGGGGCGTCAACTCACCCTCGAGCCCCAGCCCGCCCTGGCCCAGCTACCGGCCAACAGTGGGGTGCTGATCAACCAGACCGAGCCCCTCGGCGGGGCTGGTCCTACCCTCTACCAGGGGTGTCTGGTGGGCGATCGCCCCGGCAACCTGGGTCGACCCACCTACACCCTGCGCCATCAAGGGCAAAGCCAAACCGCTACGGCCACCGGCCAGGTAACCCTGCTGGCCCGGGAGCATCCCCAGGTGGTGGCGGTCACCGCCGCCGCCGGCGTGGCCCGCACCGGCCCCAGCACCGACTACTCCCGCCTCACCCCCCTGCCCCAGGGCACTCGGGCGGCGGTGATCGCCCAGCAGGGGGAATGGTTGCAGCTTGACTATGGCGGCTGGATTCGGACCCGGGAGACAGCCCCCATCCCCGGGGCCCTGGCCCCCCAATCTCTAGTGCGGGGGGTGACCTCCCGACAGGTGGAGGGCTGGACGGAAATCTACTTCCCCCTACAGGTGCCGGTGCCGGTAACGGTGCACCAAACCCAGGACAGTTTCAGCCTCACCCTCCACAACACCACCGCCCAAACTGACACCATTCGCCTGGTGGCGGGGGGAGTGGTGGACCGCCTGGACTGGCAACCCCTGCCAAACCAGCAGGTACAGTACCAATTTCACTTTAAAACCCCCCAGCAGTGGGGGTACCGGCTGACCTACCAGGGCACCACCCTGGTGCTGGCCCTGCGCCACCCACCCCGCCTGGGGCCAGACCGCCCCCTGCAGGGGGCCACGATTTTCCTGGATGCGGGCCATGGCGGCGATGAGCCGGGGGCCCTGGGACCGGATGGTACGCCAGAAAAGCAAGTCACCCTAGCGATCGCCACCCTCCTGCACCAGGCCCTGGTGGAGCGGGGCGCCACCGTGATCATGAGTCGTCAGGACGATAGCACCAGTAGCCCCAACGATCGGGCCGACCAGATCGGCGCCATTGCCCCCACCCTGGCCCTGAGCCTGCACTACAACGCCCTACCCGACGCCGGCGATGCCCTCCACACCGCCGGCATCGGCAGCTTCTGGTTCCATGCCCAGGCCCGGGACCTGGCCCAATTCCTCCACGACTACCTGGTGGAGCACCTGGACCGCCCTAGCTACGGCGTCTACTGGAATAACCTGGCCCTCACCCGGCCCCAGGTCAGCCCCGCTGTGTTACTGGAGTTGGGCTTTATGACCAACCCCCTTGAGTTTGAGTGGATTCAGGACCCCGAAGCCCAGCGGCAGTTGGCGGAGACCCTGGCGGCGGCGATTACGGACTGGCTGCGCCAGGCTGGGAAGCCTCTGGAGAGGAGAAACCCTTGACGTCACCAGGGCCTAGGACATGGCCTGAATAATATAGTCAAAGTAGGGAGCCGTCTCCGCCCCGTCCTCATCATTGAGCAGGTTGAGGGAGGCCTCCTTGAGGCAGCGAATCGCCTCCACCATGCCCGGTACGGGGACATTCAGGGCATTGTACATTTCTCGCACCCCCACCAGGCCAATGCTTTCAATGGGGGCCTTATCCCCGGCAATCACTCCGTAGGTAATCAACCGCAGATACCAACCGTAGTCGCGGATGCAGAGGGCCCGCTGCTTTTGCCCGAAGGCATTACCGCCGGGCGCAATGAAATCAGGACGGCGGCGCCACAGCTCGCGGGTGGCCTGGTCCACAATTTTCTTCTCATTGTCCGACAGGGTGGCAGCGATCCGCATGCGCTG
The DNA here is from genome assembly GCA_040374235.1 of Leptolyngbya sp. Taxonomy (GTDB): domain Bacteria; phylum Cyanobacteriota; class Cyanobacteriia; order Phormidesmidales; family Phormidesmidaceae; genus Nodosilinea. Next base: position 4,585 of record JBEIUS010000077.1, read on the forward strand.
TTCGCCGGTTTTCAAAAAGTCTTCGATGGCCTTTAGCTCACCAGTGGTGGGGTAGCGCAGCTCATCATCGGCGTTCAAAATGACTTGGCTAACGACAGACATAGGTATTTAATCGGGGGTATGAGTGTCTTATCATTGATAGTTTAACGAGTTGGGGACCCCAGGGGCAAGCCTATTTCTCAGACCGATCAACCTGGCCTAGGGATGATCTGGGGTACTGAGCCATGAGTTGCTGCACCGCTTCAGCGTGGTAGGAGCTGCGGGTGAGGGGGGAGGAGACCACCTGGAGAAAACCCCTGGCTTCGCCGCTCTGGCGCCAGGCCTCAAACCGTTGGGGAGGAATGAACTCCGCCACCGGCAGGTGCTTGGGGCTGGGCTGCAGATACTGCCCCAGGGTGAGGATGTCGCAGTCTACGGCGCGCAGATCCTCCATCACCTGGTGGACCTCGGCATTGGTTTCCCCCAGACCCACCATCAGGCCAGACTTGGTATAGACCCAGGGGGCCAGATCACGGCTGCGCTGCAGTAGCTCCAGAGATCGCTGGTAGCTGCCCTGGGGCCGCACCCGGCGGTAGAGACGGGGGACGGTTTCCGTATTGTGGTTGAGCACCTCCGGTCGGGCCGTCAGCAGGGTGGCCAGGGCATCCCAGTTGCCGCAGAGGTCGGGAATCAAAACCTCAATGGTGGTGCCCGGGGATGCCTGGCGCACAGCGGTGATACAGGCAACAAATTGGCTGGCTCCCCCATCCCCCAGGTCATCCCGGTTGACGGAGGTAATCACCACATGATTGAGGCCCAGCCGCCGCACCGACTCTGCCAGCCGCACGGGTTCCGTCGGGTCTAGGGCCTGGGGCTGTTTCTCAAAGTCAATATCACAGTAGGGGCAGGCGCGGGTGCAGGCGGGCCCCATGATCAAAAAGGTGGCGGTGCCGGCCTGAAAACATTCCCCAATGTTGGGGCAGGAGGCCTCTTCACACACCGTATTCAGGCTGAGGTCTTGCAAAATCGCCTTGACCGCCCCCACCCGCTCCCACTGGGGAGCTTTGACCCGCAACCAGTCTGGTTTTACCGCCACCGCTCTAGCCTACCTGTGTGTTCTCCCCATCATAGCAAGGCTGGGCTAAGATCCAGGCAGACTTGCGATCGCCGCCCCTGCCTGCCCCATGATCAGCCCCTCTCCCCTCCGTCGTTGCGTGGTGCTGCTCTGCTATGCCGCCGCCATCGGCCTGGCCACTGGGGCCTGGGGAAATTATCGCCAGGGCCATCAAACCCAGCCCTCCCAACCCTTCCAGTCAGTCCGCTTGAGACACCTGACCACCCTGGTGAGCCAGGCCCCCACCGCCCTGACCTGGGCCAATACCCGGGTTGAAATCGACCTGGATCAACGGCAACTCACCCTCTACCAAAATCAACAGATGGTCATGAAGGTGCCGGTGTCCATCGGCCAGGCGGAATGGCGCACCCCCACCGGGGACTTTACCGTGCAAACCCTGCGGGTCAACCCCGCCTGGCAGCATCCCATCACCCAAAAAGCCATTCCCGCCGGCCCCGACAACCCCCTGGGCAGCCGATGGATTGGCTTTCTCGAGCAGGATGGCTACCACATCGGTATCCACGGCACCAACCAGGAAAAGTCCATTGGCGCCGCCGTCTCCCACGGCTGCGTCAGGATGCGAAACCAGGACATCCAGCGACTCTACGGTTACCTGAAGATTGGCACACCGGTGGTGGTGAAGCCCTAACCGGGTATCCACCTAAGCCAGGATGTGCTGATCGGTCCGGAACCCAGGAGTCAGCCGTCAGGAGTTTGGCGGTGTTCTGAGTTTTCACTGGAGGTGCTTATACCCATAAAATGTTTCGCCTGGCGCTGTTACCCCTGGGAGCCATATTCCCGAACGCACAGATGGTGAGCAGCCCATTCAATAGAACGCACCCTTAGGGACGATAGTTGCGGCATCACCTGCAGGATATAATAATTGTACAAACATCGACGTTAACCATGGGTGATTAATCCTTCCCCAGGTTAGCTTCATCTAAGTTTCCCTAAATAAACCTTGTCCAAATCCAGAACTGTAGTTTCTCCTATAGGAAAACTCTAGTTCTCTAGCTGGACTTGGTTTAGAAACCCTACTAGAAAACAGTATCTTGTGAAATCCATGATTAAGAAAGTTGCCTTTCCAGTAGTTGCCATAGCTAGTTTTTTAGATTTAAACGGCTCGGCCCAGGCCCAACCCATGCCTGACTACTATCTCGGCCTGGGGGTGCGGCCGGGCTTGATTGGGACTGACAGTACATCTCTTGTGGTTGACTCTAAGGCAAAAATTGCCACCCTGGGGGATTTCACCCTGTCCACCCGGCCATCGGTTATGTTTGGGGGCGGCATTACCGAAGCCAGATTACCGATTACCGCAGAGGTGCCAGTGGGCAGAAGCGTTTTCCCCTATGCCGGACTTGGTTTTGCCTACAATACTGATGGCCGTCAAAGAATCGAAGCCATGGTGACTGGCGGAGTAGATATTCAGGTCGGTAAGAACCTATACGCTGACGTTAACTTAAACGTGATTTCCGAAGACGGCATCGCTGACGTTGACGCCGAGTTGGTGTTTACTCTTAATTATGGTTTATGAGTAGTTTATGAGACTATCCCCCTTGTCTCACTGTTGACTTTTTGAACTCAATTCGATGGTTGTCCGCCAGCCCCCCATCTCCAGCAGTTTTAAGAAACTCCAAGCCTTCCTGCGGGGGCGGGTGGGCCAGGCGGTGCATGACTACGCCATGGTGGCCGAGGGTGATCGGGTGATGGTTTGCCTGTCCGGCGGTAAGGACTCCTATACCCTGCTGGATATGCTGCTGCACCTGCAGCGCCATGCCCCGATTAACTTTGAGCTGCTGGCGGTGAACCTGGATCAAAAGCAACCGGGGTTTCCCACCCAGGTGCTGCCGGAGTACCTGGAGGGGGTGGGGGTGCCCTACCGGATTGTGGAGCAGGACACCTACAGCACGGTGAAGCGGGTGATCCCGGAGGGGAAGACCCTCTGTGGCCTCTGCTCCCGCCTGCGACGGGGGATTCTCTACCGGGTGGCGGCGGAGGAAGGCATCACTAAAATTGCCCTGGGGCACCACCGGGATGACATCGTTGAAACCCTGTTTCTCAACCTGTTCCATGGGGGCCGGCTGAAGGCCATGCCGCCCAAGCTGTTGACCGACGATCGCCGCCACATTGTGATTCGGCCCCTGGCCTACTGCTCAGAATCGGATATTGCCCGCTATGCCCGCTATCGCCAGTTTCCCCTGATTCCCTGTAGCCTTTGCGGGTCCCAGCCGAATTTGCAGCGATCGCAAATTAAGCAGATGCTGCAGGACTGGGAGCGGCAATGGCCGGGGCGCACCGAGAGCCTGTTTCGCAGCCTGCAACACATCGCCCCCTCCCAACTGGCGGACCGGGCTCTGTTTGACTTTGGCGGTCTGGAGGCCGCCCGGCAACCGGGGCCAACCACCCCAACGGAGCCGCCGGACTGGGCCCTGGAGGATCTCTTCACCCCCGCCGTTGCCCCCTACCCAGGGGCAGAGCCGGCACCGGAGGCTGAGCCGTGGTGAAAACCAATGCGGCCCGCCTGTTGGATCGCCTGGGGATCCCCTACTCACTGCTGGAGTACACCGTGGACGAAGAGAATTTAGCCGCCCAAACCACCGCCGCCAAGCTGGGGTTACCCCCTGAGCAGGTGTTTAAAACCCTGGTCACCGAGGGTCAACGCCAGGGGGTTTGTCTGGCGGTGATTCCCGCCGCTAGCCAGCTAGACCTCAAGGCCCTGGCTAGCCTGGCGGACGATCGCCGCATGGAGGTGGTCCCCCTAGCCCAGGTCCAACCCCTGACCGGCTATATCCGGGGTGGGGTCACCGCCCTGGCCACTAAGAAACCCTACCCGGTCTACGCTGATAGAACCATCACCCACTTTGATCAGATTGCCGTATCGGCGGGCAAACGGGGGCTGATGCTGTGGTTGAGCCCCCAGCACTACCTCACCGCCAGCGGCGCCCAACTGGGGGCGATCGCCCAGTAGGAGGACCCCTACAGCCAGTTGCCCACCAGCACCAGGGCCGCCCATTTACCCGGCAACACCGTCTGTTTGCCCGTAATTAGATTAATTTGAGCCCTTTGCAGGGCCTGGGCCGCACTCCCCCCGGGCTGCTGTAGATAGGTGTAAAAGTATCGATGCCACCTCACCCCGCACCCCCGGCAGGGAGACAAAGCGTCGATTACCCACCGGCCCCGCCTCACTACTGCCTAACACCAGGGCCTGGGGGGCTTTGATTGGGTTGGTTCCGCTGGCGGTCAGGGTCAGGGCCGGGGTGGTGGCAACGGCATATTTTTGAATCAGGAACCGGGTGCCATCGTGGAAGGCCGCCATGGGCACACTGCGCAGAAAACCATCGTGGATGAAGACCAGGGTATTAACCCCCGCCTGGTTGAGGGCGAGCTCCAGAGGACGGATCAGGGCATCATAAAGCTGTTCAGCCAACCTGGTGTCGTAGGGTTCCGTAGCTAGATTCTCCAAGCCAAGGTGAAAATCAATCACCTGCCGCTGCAGTTGCTGGCTGTCTGGGACCCAGAGCAGTTGAGGGGGAGCCTGGGGCAGGGTGAGGATTAGAGCGGTGCGATCGGGGAAGATCACGGAGCTGATCAGCGCTGTGCTGGTGCCCTGGATCAGCAAATTCATCCGGGGCTCGGCCAGGGGGCTGTAAGATAATGGCCGTCTGGTGCTCAGCCACGCCTGCCGGTAATTAGGGGAGGGGTCAGGAGCCCGGAGAGGTCGGTGGATTCATGCCAGGGGCGATTGACTTAGGCGTCTGGCTCCAGGCCCTGCGATCGTAGTTGGGCCTTCAGTCGAGCAATCTCCTCTTCTGCCCGTTCGGCCCGTTGTCGTTCCTGTTCGGCTAATTCCTCTGGAGAGGGGATCAGCTCTCCCTGGGGGCTAAAAAAGCGCAGTTTGTTGTCCACCAGGCCCAGGTACAGTTCCAGTTGTTGACTCCAGAGCCAGCCCTGGTCAGTGGGCTGAATGGCTTGGTAAATGCCATCCACCAGGTGGAAGCCTTGCAGCTCCAAGGTATTAGGGTCAAACCAAAAATAGTCGGGGGTGCGGAAGGTGTTTTGGTACAGGTCTTTTTTCAGGCCTTTATCAACTCGTTTCGTGGAGTCAGACAAAATCTCCAGAATCAGGTTAGGGTAAAGGCCATTCTCACCCCAGACCACCCAACTTTTGCGGTCTTTTTTTTCGGTGCCCAGCACCACAAAAAAGTCTGGGCCCCTAAAATCTCGGGTTTTGAGCTGCTCCTGGTTGTAGTAAACCGTTAAGTTGCCGGAAACATAGACATCATTGCGATCGCGCCACCACCAGCGCAACAGCCGAATCAGCAGGTCAATCTGGTCGCGGTGAAAGTCACTTTCCAAGGGGGGTTCATCACTCCAGAGGTCGGTGGGGGGGCACTCAACCACCGCCGCCTCGGGGTGTGAGTCGATGGCAACGGGGTCAACGGCGGCAGCTTGGGCCATGGGTGAGGGCGGTTAGGGGTAAGTCAATTTTATCCTAATCAGACGGGCGGAGTTGTGGCTAAGGCGTCGGGCTAGACAGTAGGGGGATCTGGATTGTCTTGATACACCGCGGAGCTCGGCATGTCGTGGTGGATTCCACGGGGGTGAACGTGTACGGAGAGGGGGAATGGAAAGCTCGCCCCACTCAGCCCGGAGTGCCTAACCCGACCCACCCCAGGGACCAAATCTTGCAACGCATTGAGCAGGTGGGCCGTGCGGCCTGGAAGCAAGAAAGCGGCTATCACCGCCGGTCTCTTGCTGAAACCACCCTGTTTCGTCTCAAGGTCACCTTTGGGGGGCGCATCTGCTCCCGGAATTTTGACAAGCAGGCTGTCGAGCTCTTCTTGCCGTGTGCGGCGCTGAATCGTATGATTCAATTGGCCAAGCCTGACAGCTATTCGGTGGAAGCTTAATTCACTGGCCTTAACGGGGAAACCCCTGACCCTAGATTATTCATGCAACAAAGCCCTTGCTCTCCATTGAGGATGAACTGGGTGGCCCGATGCACTACAACCACTTCCCGGTACCCTGGAGTTGGGCGATGAGTTCGCCCATGCACAAGAAAAGCCGCCCTAAAAGGGCCGGGCTTGTATCCCATTATTTTTGGTCAAATCACTGAGAACCCCGATCGTAGAGAGATGAAACTGGCGTTTCCCTTGGGATACTGTACAATGACTCAATGATAATCATTCTCATGACCTGCCATGGGATTCACTCCCTCCTCCGCCCCCAAGGTTCTCGGTGGCCGGTGTCGGTGCTCCCCCTGGACCTGCCCGTAAAACTTTAGGAGGTTGCCTTGCCAGAAACTGTTTTATCGGTTGAAGGGCTGACGGTTTACCGGGAAACCCATCGGGCGGTGCAGGATGTCTCCCTAACTTTAGAGGCCGGGACGGATACGGCCCTGGTGGGCCCCAATGGGGCGGGGAAAAGTACCCTAGTGCAGGCGATTTTGGGTATTTTGCCACGGCACTCGGGGAAAATTGTCATCCTGGGCAGGTCCCTCTCCCCTCGGGGTGTTTTGCCTCCTGAAGTTCGTCAACAACTGGCCTATTTGCCCCAGCACTTTCCCTTTGACCGCCGCCTTCCCATGACGGTGGAGGAACTGGTGGGGCTGGGTTGGGACCGGTTGGGGTTACAGCTCCCCTGGGCCCACTCTCGCCGCCGTCACCAGGCAGTGCAGGAGGCCTTGGCCCAGGTGGAGGGGGACCACCTCCGCCAGCAACCCCTCAGTGGCCTATCAGGGGGGGAAATTAAGCGGGTGCTGCTGGCCTACTGCCTGGTGCGACCCCGCCGCCTGTTAATTTTAGATGAGGCGCCGACGGGGCTGGATGCCCGGGGGGAGTCGGAGTTTTATCACCTGCTATACCGTCTCAAGCAGGAGCAGGGATGGACGATTTTACAAATTTCCCACGACCTGGATATGGTGCGACGCCACTGCGATCGGGTTCTTTGCCTCAACCGTAGACTCCTCTGCCAGGGCAACCCGGCGATCGCCCTCTCCCCCGATAACCTCTCCGCCGCCTACGGGTCTGAATTTGTGCCCTACCACCACCACCATTAACCCCTCCCCTATGGCAATGGAACTCACCCGGATAATCGAACTGTTTCAACTGCCCTTTATGCAGCGGGCCCTGGTGGGGGGTATGCTCACCGGGGTAATGGGGGGCATGCTGGGCAGTTTCACCATCCTCCGCCAGTTATCTTTCTTCAGTGATGCCCTGGGCCATTCAGCCCTGCTGGGGATCAGCCTCGGCGTGCTCCTGGGCCTGAATCCCTCGGTGGTGGTGTTACCCTTCGCCGTGCTCTTTGCCCTGGGGGTCACCTATCTGTTGACCCACACCCGCCTCTGGACCGATGCCCTACTCAACCTGATTTATTCCTCCTCCCTGGCGATTTCCATCATCATTCTCAGCTTTGTTGGCCAGTATAAGGGGGGGCTGAATAACCTCTTGTTTGGGGATATTTTGGCCATAGGAACAGCGGATCTGGTAGCCAGTGGGCTGTTATTGCTGATTTGTACCCTCTTCATCGGCCTTACCCTTCGCACCCAGATCCTCCTCACCCTGAACGAACCCCTGGCGATCGCCCGGGGCGTAGCTGTGACCCCCCACCGCACGGCCTTTATTGTGTTACTAGCCCTGGTGGTGGCCGTCTCCGTTAAGGCGATCGGGGTGTTGTTAGTCAGTGCCTTTGTGGTGATTCCGGCCTGTGCCGCCCGACTGCTGAGTCGCACCTTTACCAGCTACGTAGTGCGATCAGCGGGGCTAGGAGCCCTGAGTGCGGCGGTCGGCATGGGGGTCTCCGCCGCCTTCAACCTACCCTCCGGCCCCAGCATTGTGGCCACCCAGTTAGCCTTCTTTGTAATGGCCATGGCCCTACCAACCCTGGCTAGGAGACTACCGTAGCTGCCCAGGGTCCGGCTCCCCTCCTGGCTCCTGACCACTAAAGCCCAATGATCAGATTTACCTCCAGAAGGCTAAATACCCGTACCGTTAAAGAACTCTTCGATCGCCCGATCCCCCACCCGACAATGGGCTGGGGAGGAACGCCCCAGGGTCGCCCCCACCAACTGCGGTTGGGACTGGGATAGATTATTGACCTGTTGCTCCAGGGCTTCAATCCGGTCCACCAGGGCCCGGATCACCTGGGCCTCTGAATCTGGTAGACGGCCGTGGTCCAGGGGTTCTGGGCGATCGCTGGGGCGATACACTACCCGACCTGGCACCCCCACCACGGTGCAATCGGAGGGCACCTCCCGCAGCACCACCGATCCGGCCCCAATACGCACATTGTGACCAATTTGAATGTTGCCCAGCACCTTCGCCCCGGCCCCAACCACCACGTTGTCCCCCAGGGTGGGGTGGCGTTTGCCGATCTCTTTGCCAGTGCCCCCCAGGGTAACGCCCTGATAAATCAGGGCGTAGTTGCCGATAATCGCGGTTTCCCCGATGACCACCCCCATACCATGATCGATAAATACCCCCGATCCAATGGTGGCGCCGGGGTGAATCTCGACACCGGTTAAGATCCTGGCCAGGTGGGATAGGAGGCGGGGCATCAGGGGTAGGCCTAGATGCCAGAGCCAGTGGCTAAAGCGGTGGATAACCAGAGCATGAAAACCGGGGTAGCAGGTCAGCACCTCTAACCAGTGACGGGCAGCCGGATCGCGATCGAACACTATTCGAAAGTCTGCGATCAAAGTTTTAAGCACGGTTTCTCGGAGGTCAAGTTGGCATTCCTATCCTAGCGTGAGAGGGGTAGGATTGGCATCGCTAGGGCCCTACGGTTAGGGAGTAGCTGTGGCGTTGCCCCTGGTGATGGGACCCTACCCAAATTTGATAGCTGCCGGCCAGCCAACCGGTGTCGGAAATTTGAGCATCAAGGTTGCGGCGATCGCTATCCTCACCGCAACGAACCACCTCAGGAGTTGGACCTTGCACCAGCAGGGTGGTGTCGTTACCACCACTATCAACCCGCAGGGTGAGCTGCTCAAAGTCGTCCCGGAGGGTAAGCGTATGATCCGGGTTGACGTCGGCGAACCCCGTACAGACGTTGCCATAGCGATCGCGGCGAGCCAGGTTGGTTAAGGCCCAAAAACCCACTGTGGAGCCATTTGCCGTTGCCTGGGGTTGGGCCCGAGAGATCACCATCTCGCCAAAGTTAGCCGATTGCGCCAGTACCGTTAAACCCTGTACTGCCCCCAACAGCATGAGCCCCATTGTCCCTAGGCTGCGATGAATGAGCATGGTTAGTACCTGGAAGAAACACAGACTGGCGAAAGAGGTTGACCGCTTTCATCGCTGGCCAGGTGGGTAGTATAAGATTATTAATCAATGGGGTAAACAACAACCCACCTTAGCCATCGGGGAGTAGAACCTGGTTGTATGGTGATCATTATAATTCTCGCCTTGGCTGCGTTGACAGTGGATCTCGTCTTTAGTGGAATCATGGCCATCGCTAACCTGGTAAACCTGGGCTTATCCCTGGTTCCCGGAGCCTTGCTGATCGCGGGGGCACTATTGGCGGCCTGGGTAATTCGCGACTAGCCGTCGGTACTACCATAGAGCTCCGCTACAGTACGGCTAGCGGGAAGTGAGACTGGCTCAGTCTCGTGGGTTTGAATGTAACCGGTATAGTAAGCGCCAGACTCAATCTCTATGGAACCGGCAACAATATCCCCTTCAATTCTAGCCGTACGGGTCAGGGTGAGCTTATCCTTGACGGTGATCTTAGTTGCCTTCACCACTCCCTGAACCACCATATCGTGGGCGTTTACCGCGTCACTTTCGATCAACCCGGTCCGGGAAATTTCCAAACGACCGGTAATGTTCACAGTACCATGGACAATTCCATCGATCCGCACTATCCCTTCAGCGTTTAGCAAGCCTTCGAACTCCGTCCGTTGCCCCAGATAGGTCAATAGCG
>JBEIUS010000204.1:0-4827 GCA_040374235.1 Leptolyngbya sp.
AGAGATACCAGGTTTTCCTGATTATACTAAGTTATCCGCTGCTTCTTACAGTGTATTAATCTTTACGATTTTCTTTGACATCCAAAGAATTAAACAATTTAAATTTGGTTTTCTAGATATTCCCATTGTTATCTGGTCTATCTGTCCTCTTTTCTCTTCACTTGCTAATGGGTTAGGTTGGTATGATGGTTTTTCAAGTACTATTGAGCAAACCATGGTCTGGGGTGTTCCCTTCTTTTTGGGTCGCATCTACTTAAACGATCTAGAAGGTTTTCACCAGCTTGCTGTAGGCATCTTTGCTGGTGGTGTTACCTACATACCTTTATCACTTTTTGAGATGCGCATGTCTCCTCAGTTGCATACCTGGATATACGGAGGATACCCCCATGGTGACTTTGCCCAATCTGTTCGATTAGGAGGGTTTCGGCCAGTTGTATTTACATCTCACGGATTGGTTCTTAGTTTCTGGATGATGATTTCTCTTTTGATCGGCACCTGGTTGTGGAAAACGAACACCTTACAAAAAGTTTTCAACATGCCCATGAATGTTGTTATTCCTATTTTTTTCATAACCTTTTGTCTTATACGCTCTACCGGAGCCTATATTCTCCTGGCGATGAGTCTAGCAGTAATTTTTACATCGGTTTTCCTAAGGTCAAATGTATTAATATATTCTTTAGTCTCTGCCATCGTAGGATATTTGCTGTTGAGGACCTTAACGGACTCCAATATTCAGGATTATATTATTGACTTTATTTCTAATTATTTGCCTCCAGAGCGCGTAGCATCCCTTCAGTTCCGTTTTGACAATGAAGAACTTTTGGCAGATAAAGCAAGACTTAGGATGCTATTTGGATGGGGTGGTTTTGGTCGCAACTTAATTTTTGATGAGTGGGGTAATCAATCGACTATCGTTGATAGTGTGTGGATTATTACCTTTGGCATGAGAGGTATAGTTGGTCTTTTTAGTCTTTTTGCAACTCTGTTGCTGCCTATTTTGAGTGCAGTGGCGACAAAATCTCCCTGCCGGCTTTGGGACAGGAAGAGCTATGCCGGAATTGGCGTCTTAACTGTAGTTTTACTGTTCTTTTCCATAGAAATATTGGTTAATGCTCCTTCTTTGCCACCAGTAACGCTGATTTGTGGAGCGTTGACTGGTTATATTGTTCAGCCAGGTGTGCAAACTTCCCTAAACTCTAAGCGTTATGGAAGTTTGGTAAATAAGCCGGCTATTGTCAGGTAACTGAGGTTATTTTCTAGATCAGCTAATTGGTAAAACCTATTTGCCAGATCTCCGATAGCTTTCGTCTGCTAAGCTCCACCGTTTAGCTCCCCAAATTATGCCCTCCGGGCCGCTGCGTGAGGTGGGGGTGGGGGGGAGTTATCGCCGTCTACTTCATTCAAGTGAAATCCGCTATAAAATAGGGTTAGAAAGAATAAACCATCCGACTGCTGGGGTGATCAGGTCTGATTTACGTGACCAATTCATGGTCCAGTCCTTAAGCTGAACCCAAATAGCTCCCGGGGGTTGTTTCATTTGAGATGGTAATCAGCCAAAAACTCCATTAATCAAGGTGCCCACATGGCTTTCTTCCGTTCGTACATAGCACCATTGCTGATTTTCTTGATTTTCACCCTAGCTATGCTAGCGGTAAGTGCCCGGATCTTCCTTCCTGGGGACATGGCTGTTCCTGCTCCCTTTGAGGATACTGAGCACGCTCTTCTGCTGCCTAGTTTGCCAGAGTAGGACCTGACGAGTCAGGTCTTGGGTGGGCATAGACTTGCACTTGATAGGGATCCACCCGGGGCCGGACCTGCTGCCCCGGATCTAGGATGTGGCGGGCTGGTAGGCGGGCATAGAGGGCTTGGCCGGAGGGGGTGAGTAGGTAGTAGCGGTACTCCCGCCCCAGGAATTGGCGATCGCCCACCCGTAGGGGTCCCTGATCATCCGCCACCAGGTCGAGGTCCTCCTGGCGAATCATCAGATCGGCCTGGCCCCCTGCCCCTGGAGAAGGGCTATCCGGCAGGGTAAACTCCCCCACCTCGGTGTGCCAGCCCCCCGCCCGGAACCGGGCCGGTAGGAAGTTGGCCTGGCAAACAAATTCCGCCACAAATCGGTTAGCCGGTCGGCGGTAGACCTCTTCTGGGCGATCGCACTGCTGCAACCGCCCCTGGCGCATCACCGCCAATCGATCGGCCATGGCCAAGGCTTCCTCCTGGTCGTGGGTCACAAACACCCCGGCAGCCCCTACCTGGTGCAAAATCGATCGCACCTCCTGGCGCAGGTAGACCCGCACCTGCACATCCAAGTTGCTGAAGGGTTCATCCAACAAAATCAGCCGGGGCCGGGGTGCCAGGGCCCGGGCCAGGGCCACCCGTTGCTGCTGGCCACCGGAGAGCTGGTGGGGAAAGCGGTGCTCTAGCCCCTGCAGCCCCACCAGGGCCAGGGCCGCTGCGGTCTGCTGGACCACCTCCCCCGGGGATAGTTGCCCCCGGCGCTGCAGCGCCTGCAGGCCAAAACCAATGTTTTGGGCCACCGTCAGATGGGGAAAGAGGGCCTAGTCCTGGAAAACAATCCCCACGTCCCGACGCTCCGGTGGCCAAGTGAGGGGGTTGGTGATGGCTTGCCCCCCCAGGTAGAGGCTGCCGCTGTCGGCCTGTTCAAAGCCAGCAATTAACCGCAGCAGAGTGGTCTTACCACAGCCTGAGGGGCCTAATAGGCCTAGTATTTCCCCCTCAGCCATGCTCAAACTTACCCCCTCCACCGCCAACAAATTGGGGGGATAGCGCTTGGTCAGACCTTCCAGGGTCAGGGCAGGGGGAGATACAGAAGAACTGATCATGGTGGCCGGAGAACATACCCCCTTATCGATACCACGATCGCAGTGGTTTGTTGGGAATAAAAATCATTTATTCCTTTCCTGTCCTGGGCTGCCAAGTACACACACCTATTAGGTTAGTAGGCCTGCTCTCAAAAGTTTCCCAACTCTCCCCAAATTATGCCCTCCGGCCGCTGCGCAAGATGGGGGCCGGGGGTATCCACTTAAGCCGGGTGGCCGGGGTGGCCTAGCAAGGAACTTGCATGGGATAATCCTTTTCAAACAACCTTTTAGCGAGACTGGAAGATATTCTGCACCATCTGGCGATCGCAGCGGCGGCTGGCCTGGTCTAGTTCCGCCATTTCCCCGTCATCCAGGCGCCAGCCCAGGGCCCCCAGATTCTGCTCCGCCTGGACCAGGGTTTTAGCCCCGGGAATGGGCAGGGTGCCCTTGCCAATGCACCAGTTGAGGGCAACCTGGGCGAGGGTTTTGCCGCGCTCGGCGGAGATCGCCCGCAGGGCCGCCAGTAAGGGGTACACCGCCGGCACCAGCTGGCGCAATAACCACCCCCGCAGCCCCGCCGGCCAAGGCCCCTGAGGGCCATACTTACCGGTCAAAATCCCCAGGGCCAGGGGACTGTAGGCAATTAGCCGGATCCCCAATTGATCGCAGAGGTCCTTGAGGCCCAGATCGGTGACTGGATAGGTGGAAAGGAGGGAATACTGCACCTGTAGACTGACCAGGGGCACCCCCGCCGCCGCCAACCGCTGGTGGGCCAGCCGCAACCGTCGGGGGCCAAAGTTAGACAGCCCCACCCCCCTCACCTGCCCTTGCTGGTAGAGCTGAATCAACCCCTCCAGAAAGGAGCCCTCCTGCCAGGGGGCGTAGTTAGCCGTTGACCAATGCATCTGCACCAGATCAATGGGCCGCCCCAAGCGCTGGGCGGAGGCCGCCGCCGCCCGCACCACCGCCGTCGGGGTCAGACGCCAGGGATAGACCGCCAACTTGGTGGCCAGGCAAATCTGACCCTGGTTATCCCCTGGGTAGGCCTGGGCAAAGGCCCCCAGTAGGGCCTCACTGCGACCATTGAGCCGCCCTGTACCGTAGGAGTCCCCACTGTCAAACAGGGTCACCCCCCGGGCGACGCAGTGGTTAAACACCTGCTGTAATTCCCCATCCATGGCGGGATCGTAACCCCAGAGCAGGCGATTGCCCCAGGCCCAGGTGCCACAGCCCATGGACGGTAGGGCAACAGGGGTAAGGGATTGCCTCGTTAACTTGACAGCGATATCGGCCATGGAGGGTCTGCCGGGGTTGCCCCCGCCGGTGACGATTAACTAAAAATTGGGGAACTGGGGCGCCGGGCCACCAGATCGATCTCCACCAGGGCCCCCCTGGCCAGCCCGGTGACCCCAACACAAGTACGGGCGGGGTAACGACCTGAGGAAAAGTAGGTCTGGTACACCCCATTCATACCATCATAGTCGCGGTCAAAGTGAAGTAAAAATACCCGCATACTGACCACATGACCGAGGTCTAAATCCACTCCAGTCAGCACCTTTTTAAGATTCACAAAAACCTGGTGAGTCTGGGCCTCAATTCCCTCCGGGTAGACGAGACCGCGATCGCTCTCCATAAAGGGCATTTGACCGGTGACAAATACCCAACCCTCCTGTTCAACCGCATGGCTATAGGGTGCTACGGGGCTAGGCGCACCGTCTACCATGTGAAAGACTGGAGTTGGGGCTTGTACAACCATAACTATTCAACCTCTTGTGATATTTTGCTATGGACTTCTTAAGTAAAACTGCGATGATTTTATAGAGAAATGTTATCAGCATTTAATTTCATCAAGAATACAAGAATAATATAACATTATATAGCGGTTCTTGGGCTAACGAGGTACGATCGAAGTAGATGAGACGCAAAGGATCCTACACTACCGCGTCTTCCTCAGGAGGGCCTGATGAAAGCCTACTCACTTGATTTCCGAGAAAAGATTATCCAT
>JBEIUS010000258.1:0-2486 GCA_040374235.1 Leptolyngbya sp.
CCCAAACGGGGGGCGCCCGGCTGGCTGGGCCCTGACCCGGCGCGGCACCCCCGGGGGGCGGCGATGGGGGCGATCGCCGCCTACCCCCTGGCGAAATTGCCGGCCCACCTGGGGGAGGCCGCCACCCTGCCGATTCTCGACTGGCCCCAACGCCTGCCCCAGAGCCCTGCCCACTGGCACCAGGCCATGGCTATGGCCATGGTGGAGACTCGTCTTTACCAGGATCCGCTGGCCCTGGTGGAGATAGAACGGGCGGCAGCGGTGTCGGTGGCGGCCCACCGGGCCGGTATGGCCGCCACCCCGAGGGCTACCCAGGAGGCCCAGGTGCGGGCCGCCATGGAGCAGGTGATCCTGGGGGAAAACCTGGCCTGTGCTTATAACAGCATTGTCACCACCCGGGGGGAGGTGCTGCACAACCCCCATTACCACCACCCCCTCGAGGCCGGTGATCTGCTGCTGGCGGATGTGGGGGCGGAAACCGCCGCCGGCTGGGCCGCCGACATTACCCGCACTTGGCCCGTATCCGGACGGTTTTCAGGACCCCAACGGGATCTCTATGAGGTGGTGCTGGCGGCCCACGATGGGGCGATCGCCGCCGCCCAACCGGGGGTGGAGTACCGCCAGCTGCACCTGCTGGCCTGTCGGCTGCTGGCGGCAGGCCTGGTGGATTTGGGAATTCTGCGGGGGGATGTCGATCACCTGGTGGAACGGGATGCCCACGCCCTCTTCTTCCCCCATGGCCTGGGCCACCTGTTGGGGTTGGATGTCCACGATATGGAGGATCTGGGGGACCGGGCGGGCTACGCTCCGGGCCGGCAGCGTAGCGATCGCTTCGGTCTCTGCTTTCTACGGCTAGATCGCCCCCTAGCGCCGGGCATGGTGGTCACCATTGAACCCGGCTTCTACCAGGTGCCAGCGATTTTAGAGCCGGCCCGACACTCTGGGCAGTACGACGATGCGGTGAATTGGGATCGCCTGGAGAGCTTTGGGTCAGTGCGGGGCATCCGCATCGAAGACGATGTCCTGATCACCGAGGGCGGCCACCGGGTGTTGACCGCCGCCCTACCGACCACGGCGGCGGCGATCGAAACCCTGGTGCAGACCGCCGAGTAGCCCTGCCCCCCTTGCCCTGGGCCCGGGGATGTGATACATTTGTGCTATGTCCTCCGGCCGCACCCACGATCGCATCACCCTCTGGAGCCTACCAGTGGTGGTTTTACTCACCTTCCGGCTGACCCTGAATGGTTGGTTAACCGCCTGGGTTTGTCTGGGTTTTTTGCTGGGGGGCTGGCTGCTCGGCCCAGACCTGGACATTCACTCGGTGCAGTATAAACGCTGGGGTTGGCTGCGGTGGATTTGGTTGCCCTACCGGGGCAGCATGCGCCATCGATCCCGTTGGTCCCACGGACCTCTGCTGGGCACCACGATTCGGGTACTCTACAGCAGCCTGTGGCTGGGCCTGGCCGGCCTGGTAATGGTGGATTTGTTTAACAACCTGGGCCGTACCGCCTTGACCTGGGGCGATCTGGGGCAGGGGCTGGGCTGGCTGGCCCGGCAACACTGGCGGGTCTGGCTAGCGCTGCTGGTAGGCCTGGAGTTGGGGGCCCTCAGCCATGTGATCACCGACTGGCTCTCCTCCAGTGCGAAGCGCCGCCGAGCGGCAAGAAAAAAACAGCGATCCGCCAGCCCACGCTCCAAGGCCCGCTCCAGAAATTGACCGGCCCAGCCAGGGACCCTTCACCTAAATCCCCCCTGACTACCGAGTACTGACCACTGAATCAGCCCTAGGAGATCCACTGCTGGATTAGCTCCGGCGATCGCCACAGCAGGTAACCAATCAAGCCAAAGAAGCCCGTAGTTAGAGCCGCAAAGCCGTAGGCTACCCACATCAGCAAGCCATCGGCCTCCAGTGTGGCAACGGTAAACAACAGAATACCAACGGTGGGCACCGGATTAGTCATGGGAATCGGGCTCATCAACAGAAGGGTCAACCAGGCAATACAGGCACCATTGATTTGCCAGATATGGGGACTTTCGGCCCAACCACTGAGGCGGGGGCGGACAAATCGCTCGGTGAACCGAGTCACCCGTTTGAGATTATTGAGAATTTGTAGGGTCAACACCTGGGGAAACTTAAACTCAGCCACCCGCCGGGGTAACCAGGGGGTGCGGCGACCCACCATCATCTGCAGGGATAACAAGAGACAGGCGGAGCCCAAAATCGTCGTAAATCCCGGCGGCATGGGGAATAGAAAGGGCAAAACCAGTAAACCAATCACCAAACTAACACCCCTTTCCGCCGTCTCCGATAATAAATCCGCCAGGCTGAGGGGCTGGTCTGCCAGACGTTCTAACAGGGTTTTAATTTCCTGGGAAAATTTAACGTGCATAGGACTTAAACTTTAATTAGAAATATAGCTGGGAAAATATAGCCGACGTTGTTATAATGCAGAATTCTGAGTCAGGGCCTGGGCTGCAGTAAACTA
>JBEIUS010000141.1:0-9143 GCA_040374235.1 Leptolyngbya sp.
AAAACCTTGACCGCATCTTGACCCTAGCTATTGAGAAGATTCTCAATAGCCCTGTCTGAAAAGCCTATGCTTCCGTTAGGCGATCTAGGCTCGAAACACTATCTTTGGTACAAAAGTCCTAAAATGAGAATTGCTGATTCTAGACTGTTTACACAAAATTCTGATCACTCTCCATTCAGCAGTTGCGCTGCTGGCTACGACAAACCATGTAATCCCCGACGTGTGTCTTAGCTGAAGGAGCGGAGACCGTTTTCTGCTCCTGGCTCCTGAATTCTGACTACTCTTGCACAGCTACCCAAGGGACACCCCCCAGTACCAGGGATAGTAGACCAGGGCTTTTCCGCTACTATGGAAGGGCTTCGCCGCCTGGCCAGCAGCCCTGGTGAGGGGCAGGGGCTCCACCCGGGTCGGCGCAGTTTGCCCTTCCTCCCCCGCTGACATGGATACTCTGGCCTCCTTGAATTCTCCCCCCTTTAGCTTTCGCTGCGAAGCCTGCTGTAGCCATACCCAGGCCCGGGCGGCCACCTTCCACACCCCCCACGGCCCTGTGCATACCCCTCGATTTATGCCGGTGGGTACCCTGGCCAACGTGAAAACCGTGACCCCTGAGCAGTTAGCCAGTACGGGGGCCCAGATGGTGCTAGCCAACACCTACCACCTGCATCTGCAACCCGGCGAAGAGATCGTGGCGGAGGCCGGTGGGCTGCACCGGTTTATGGCTTGGCCTGGCCCTATGCTGACGGACTCCGGTGGTTTTCAGGTGTTTAGTCTGAGCCAAATTCGCACCATTACTGAGGATGGGGTGGTATTTAAGTCCCCCCGGGATGGTCGTTTAATTACCATCCGCCCCGAGACCTCTATCCAGATTCAAAATACCCTAGGGGCGGATGTGATCATGGCCTTTGACGAGTGCCCCCCCTATCCCTGCAGTCGAGAGGCGGTCCAGGCCGCTACCGATCGCACCTGGCGCTGGTTACAACGCTGCGTGGCCACCCACCAACGCCCAGACCAGGCGCTGTTTGGCATTGTCCAGGGGGGGGGCTACCCGGATATCCGGCGGGCGGCGGCGGCCCAGTTGGCCCAGCTGGACCTGCCGGGCTATGCGATCGGCGGGGTGAGTGTGGGGGAGCCGCCCCACCTGATCCAGGCCATCGTTGAGGCCACCGCCCCCAGCCTACCGGCGGGAAAACCCCGTTACCTGATGGGGGTGGGCACCTATCGGGAAATGACCCAGGCCATCGCCGCCGGGGTGGATCTGTTTGACTGCGTGATCCCCACTCGTCTGGCTCGCCACGGTACGGCCCTGGTGGAGGGCGATCGCTGGAACTTAAAGAACCAAAGGTTTCGCCGCGATCACCGCCCCCTGGAGGTCACGTGCCCCTGCTATACCTGTCGACATTTTAGCCGAGCCTACCTCTGCCACCTGATCCATGGCAAGGAGATGCTGGCCTTTACCCTGTTATCCATCCACAACATCACTGAATTGGTGCGGTTTACCGAGCGGATTCGGGCTGCCATCCTGGCCGATCGCTTTACCCAGGAGTTTGCCCTCTGGCTAGGGGCGGCAACCCCGGTACCTTCACCTCAGGAAGGGATGACGTCACCTTAAATAGGGCCAGGGACATGATAGGATAAAAGGCAATTTATTCAATCCCAAGGAACGGTGCAGGCTATTTCCGTAACCATAGCTGCAATAGCAGGTGTGACCATAGTCCAGTTTCCAAACGGGTTGGGTTTTTTAGCTAATTAGTTTATTTGGCTGTGTAACGAGAGGATTAAGTGTCAATGGATGTTTTAATACTGCTGGCTAAGCTCCCCGAGGCCTATTCAATATTTGATCCCCTGGTGGATGTGCTGCCTATTATTCCGGTCTTTTTCCTCCTCTTAGCTTTTGTTTGGCAAGCTGCCGTTGGCTTTAAGTAGGTCCGGGTGTTGAGCTGACCTCCTACCAGCAACAATCCGTGTAGTACTAGCCACCGCTGACCTGTGCCTCCTGCGTCAGAGGTGGCCAATATCTTTGGCTGTGATCGGTTACCTTGGCTAGAATCATAATTCCATGGCCCATTTCGACAAAAGTGTTGTAAATTTTGGCTATGTTTGTACGTTAGGCAACGTGGTATGGCCACCTGGATTAAGGAAACCGACATCGCTATTTATCTGATGCAGGGGGGGTACTGGATCTCGCGCATCAGCAAGTATCCCTCTACAACTAATCCAAAGGAACAGGTGGTGAATCTTGGTAGTATTAAAGATTGGTTTAGGCGACCTGACTACCCCACCGCCATGACCGTTGCCCTGGGCACCGGTGCTCCCGAGCCCCAACCTCTGCCTGCTCCACCCCCCAAACCTCCTCAGCCTCCCGCTCCCTCGGGCAAAACCAACGCCGCTGGCCTGGAGGTTATCAAAGGCTTTGAGGGCTGGAGCGCCAATGCCTACCCTGACCCCGCCACCGGCGGTGAACCCTGGACCATTGGCTACGGCCATACCTCCGCCGCTGGCGCTCCCAAGGTTTACAAGGGCTTAACCATTACCAAGGCGGAGGGGGAGGAGATCCTGAAGCGAGATTTATTGGTCTATGAAAATGCGGTTTCTAAGGCGGTCACCCGTACCCCCACCAGTGATCAGTTTTCCGCCATGGTCTCCCTGACCTACAATATCGGGCCGGCTAACTTTCAGAGTTCTACGGTGTTGCGGCAGCACAACAGCGGCAACTTTGCCGCCGCTGCCGATGCCTTTCTGATGTGGAATAAGGCCGGTAACCCTCCCAAGGAGATGGCGGGTCTGACTCGTCGACGCAATGCGGAGCGGGCCCTTTACTTAAGTCAGGATTACCGTCAGTACCTTTAAAGCTGGGCCAGAACCGCCTGGGCTCCCGCCACATCGATGCAGAGGTACTGACCTAGCCGCAGGGTTTCCCGGATCCAGAGGTGCTGATCCGGGGATAGGGGTCTGGCTGATTGGACAGCCTGCTGGAGCTGGTCAAACACCTGACGGTGCAGGTATTGGTAATAAAGCTCCTGAGGACGATCTACGCAGAGGCCCAGCCCTAGCTGGTCAGCCAGTTTAATCAGGCGGCCCAACCATTCAATGCCGGCAATCAGGCCCTCCGAATCCAGGGACTGGGGTTGGGAATGGTGCAGCAGTTGCCACAGCGATCGCCAGACCAGCCGTTCCAGCATCGGTCTAGCACTGGCCAGGCTGAGCTGGGCTTGGAAGCAGCTAGCCTCCATGGCAATGGCCTCCAACTCATTCAGACAATCCTCCCCCTGCCCCAGGGGGCTGGTGTCTGGATCACTGGTTTCCCGCTCTAGCTTTCTCAGTACCTCCAGGGTACGCTGGCTGAGGGTAATTTCCGCCGCCACCTGCAGTTCCTGGGGGACGGCCCAACCATCTCGATGGAAGGCCCGCAGCACCCCGTAGTTGTCCCGATACACCTGGGAATAGAGCTGATCTAAGCGCAGCAGGGTCTCCTGGCAGAGTAACTGCATCAGGGGTTGACGCTCTTCGGCGAACACATCCTCCAGGCTGTAGCTCTGGGGACCAAAGCTGCGGTTCATGGCTAGAATGATCTGGGCGGCGCTGGCGGCGGTTAGGCCGTCAAACAACTCCTGCTTGGTCTGGCTGTAGTCCAACCGGGAATGGAAACTGCGGATACAGCAGTGAAAGTCCCAGCCCCCCAGGTGCAGAACCGCAAAAGCCAGGTTTAGACTTTCCCGGGTGATGGTGGAGGTGATCTGCACCTGCCCCACCGCCAAGGAGAGGGCGCCCAGCCGCTGACGACGGTAGTCTTGCTGGTCGATGGTGTAGCAGTAGACGGTTTGTTCAGGCCGGGAGTCTTTAAACAGGGAAGCCATGGCGTAGTGGGCTACCACCTGTTCCAGGGTGATTTTGGCCGGTTTCACCAGGGCTCGATAGACCCCGGCCCCATCTTTAAATTCGGCGATGTTGCTGGGGGCGAGGGCTAGGCGCCGGATAAACTCCGATTCTAGATCCAGGCCCGCCACTTCGCCGGCCAGCTCCAGGGCCCGGGCGGCATAGCGGAGAATTTGGGTGCCCTCCGGCCGCGACAGTTCCTCAAAGAACCAGCCGCAACTGGTGTACATCAGCAGGGCATGGCGCTGCATCTCCAGCAGTTGCAGGGCAGTCACCCGCTCCGTGGGGGATAGGGGATGGCGTTGGTGGGCGGCGAAGAAGCGATCCAGGCTGGCATCACTGCGATCGCTAATCACCTCAATAAAGTCATTGCGGGCCCCCCAGGGATCGGCGAGGAGGGCAGCGGCCCCCTGCTCAAACACGGTGACGAGCTGATCCCGCAACCAGTCCAGGGCCTGGCGCAAGGGTTGACGCCAGCGCTGATGCCAAACTCCCCCTCCCCCACAGCCACAGTCTTCCTGCCAACGATCCACTCCGTGGGAGCAACTCCAGGCGGTCACCGGTTTCAGCTCCGCCTCCCAGGTGGGGGGGTGGTTGGCCAGGTAATGGGCGTAGTTGGTGACACTCCAACCCTGGCGAGGAAATTCCTCAGTGACGGCGTAGGCCAGGGTTTTCTCCGCCCCCCCCCGGTGGTGACCAAAGGTTTCGCCGTCGGTGGCGACGGAAATCAGCTGGGCCGGGCGATGGTCACCGTGGACCGCCTGACCAATGCGTCCAGCCAGGTGGGCAGAGGCGCTCAGCACGTCGTTAAAGCCCATGTCCCGAGAAATGGGGCCATCGTAGAAAAACACATCGATATAGCGGTCCGGATCGGGGCGACCCTCGGCCTGGGGCAAAAAGCAGCGATAGGGACGGGTGGGATCGATCTGGCCGCCCCCCACCTCCTGCCAGTCCAGCTCCTCCCCGGGGTTACCCAGGGGCCGACAGCGCTGCACCTGAGAGGGAGCCAACACAGTAAAGCGAATACCGGCATCCACTAACACCGCCAGGGTGGGGTAGTCAACGGCGGTTTCCGCCAGCCATAGGCCCTCGGGATTACGGCCAAAACGACGACGAAAGTCAGCGATTCCCCAACGTACCTGGGTGATTTTGTCCCGCTGGTTGGCCAGGGGTAGGATGATGTGGTTGTAGACCTGGGCGATGGCGTTGCCGTGCCCCTGGAGGCGATCGCAGCTGCGGCGATCGGCCTCCACAATCCGCTGATAGGTTTCCAGGTCATAACGCTCCATCCAGCTCAACAGGGTAGGGCCCAGGTTGAAACTAATGTACTCAAAGGTGTTGACAATCCTAACCACCTCACCCCGATGATTGAGGATGCGGGCGTAGGCGTTGGGTCGATAGCACTCGTGGTGGATGCGCTCGTTCCAGTCGTGGAAGGGGGCGGCACTGGGCTGCCGTTCAATGGCATCCAGGTAAGGGTTTTCCCGGGGTGGCTGGTAGAAGTGGCCATGGATGCAAACACACACTCGGCCCAGGGCAGGAGATGAAAGTGCGGGTCTGGAGGCCAGGCTTGCCAAGGGCAAAGCAACAGCTGAGGACTCAGATAAATCAACCATAAAAAAATTAAATTTGTTTCATACCATAACCCACACCTGCCCTAAGTCCCTATGAATCTTAATCTCTTGTTTAAACATGAGCTTCGGCCCCTCATAGGGCATTTAGTACCGATCAACTCAGGTCAAAGATTAATAGTTAATAGTTGGTAAAAGTATTGATATCCTTCCGGATAGCGCCCCCCGGTTGAGACGGGCAACCTTACATAGACTTCATACTTTCCCTCAGTTATTTAAAGCTTTCACCAAGGAAAAGTCAGCGAACCTATACTTGCGGAGAAATCTAAGTGATAGTACGGAAACTTGGAAACTAGAATTACTTCATGGTTGGAATCTCCTTAAGGAGTACATGAAGAACAATTGAAGGTAGTCGTTGTATCTACTCAGGGCTGTATGAGTTAATCCAGGGTCATTGTGGCAATGAGTCGCGGATTAATATTTCTTGAGTCATTACACCAATATCTGACTATTTATCTGACTCATTTACCTTAGGAGACCTCTGGAGCATCATGATTAATGCACTCTCATTCGATATCGAGGATTGGTTTCATATTCTGGATATACCCGGTCTGTCGAACACGGAGAACTGGGGCGATTTACCTCAAGTTGTTGAATCCCAAACCTACAAGATTCTTGAGACGCTGGATCGCTTTGGGGTTAGGGCGACGTTTTTTATTGTGGGTTGGATCGCTGATCAGTATCCCCATCTGGTTCGGCAGATAGTTGACCTAGGCCATGAAATCGGTAGTCACTCCTACTGGCATCGGACCGTTTCTGGCCTCCGTCGAGAGGAATTTGCTGAAGACATTCATGCCTCAGTGCAGACCCTAGAGTCGATCTCAGGACGTAAGGTTTTGGGTTTTCGAGCCCCTGGTTTTACCCTAACCCAGGACTGCCCGTGGGCCTTTGACGTATTGCTAGATGAAGGCATCAGGTATGATGCTAGTCTAGTTCCCCATCGCCCTCAGAGTTTTAATGTAATAGCCAGACCCCATCAATTCCGAGAAACTTTGTCGGGTCGAGAGATTGCGGAATTGCCGGTTAGCGCTTTACCCCTGGGTAGGCTGAGTATTCCCTACTGCGGTGGTGGCTACCTACGGCTAATGCCCTCTTTTCTGCTTTATTGGTTGATGAAGCTTCAGAACCAGAGAGGGCTCCCAAATGTAGTTTATCTGCATCCTCGAGACTTTGCGGTTGATTGTCCGAGAACGAAATTACCGCCACTACGTCATTTTCGGACCTACCACGGAATTTCCTCTACCCAGGCTAAGTTGGAGTTTATCCTGAGTAATTTTGAGTGGGACACCTGTGCCAGCCTTTTGGGTTTTGCGTCAGAACAGTCCATGGAACGCTCTTCTTTGCGGGTTTTATCGTTAGCTGCCTAGGTCATATGATGACTGACTACCCCTGGATGCTGGTTGACTGACAAAACCCGTTGGCCAGATATCCCGAAAACCCATCCTCCGGGAAGTAGCTAACTTCTCACCCCCGACCCCTCTCCCAGAGAGCGAAGTGGTTGAGGTGAGGGTTGTAACCTTTGGTCGGTCAAACAGGCTCAAGCCCGATGGTGTTGTTCTAGCTTTACGGAAGAATAGGAGTTTTACTCCAAATTCGATCAAGAGAAATATGGCGACTTTTCCGTCGTTCATTTCCTTGGCTTCGCCGTGTTCTTGAATGATATGGATTCTCTTTTTTCATCACTGTTTTTAATCAGGCAACATAGCATGTTTGATATCCAGTTAAAACCTAACCTTAACCGCTCCTTATCTGAGTTGAATTCAGTCAATATCCATGGTGTTTCTATTGCTCCTATAACTGAGGTGGAATGTGTTCGACTAATCGCCGATGAAGTGGACTCAGGACGCGGTGGATGGTGTGTTACGGTCAATCTTGAAAATCTTCGCAAAGTTACTCAAAGTGCTTCCCTAAAGCAATTAGTAGCTGGCAGTACCCTTCGAGTTGCCGATGGTATTACCCTAGTTTGGGCCGGTCGTTTACAGGCTAGCCCCCTACCGGAGCGGGTATGTGGGTCTAACTTAATCTATAGCTTAACCAGGGAAATGGCCTCAAGAGGTCAATCCGCTTTTTTCCTGGGAGGAAACCCTGGTACGGCCAAGGCGGCTGCCGATTTACTGCAACGGGCGAATCCGGGGCTAGAGGTGGCGGGTACTTTTTGTCCACCGATGAACTTTGAACGCGATCCCGAGCAGGTGCAGTACGTGGAAGAAATGTTGGCTGCAGCTCAGCCCGATGTGATCTACGTAGCCCTAGGTTTTCCTAAATCAGAGCAGTTGATCGCCCAACTTCGCCATAGTTGTCCCCGGGCCTGGTGGATAGGGGTGGGCATTAGCTTTAGCTATGTCGTAGGAGAAGTCAAGCGTCCGCCTGTTTGGGCCCAAAATATTGGTTTGGAGACTCCCTATCGGTTAATTCAAGAACCTCGTCGTTTGGCGAGACGTTACCTTTGGGATGGTCCAATTTTCGCCACAAGTTTGCTCTCTAACTCCCTTGCCAGGCGCTTTAATCATTCAATAATGACTACGGTTAAGGGCACCCCATGGGTTAAGTATCTTGACATGAACTTTAAAAACCAGGGTTAGACACCACTATGGCAGATTCCTTGCTTCCCACACCCAATCTTCTTCCCAATTATCTGTTAATTGCCGGTTTAACAGCTTGTTTAATAGTTCTGATTGCTACCCCGATAGTGCGCCATGTTGCCCTGCGGGTTGGCAAGGTTGATTTACCCTCCAGTCGCAAGGTGCATGGTAGACCAATGGTGCGGTTGGGGGGTATTGCCATCTGCCTGGGGGTCGTGGCCGCCCTGCTCCTGGTGCTCAGTCTAGAGGCAGGAACCGTCCTTGCCGACCCAAATAGCCGTGCTGTTGTCGCGGTGATGATGGGTGGGTTAGGCTTTTTTGCCATTGGTCTAGTAGACGATTGGATTAATCTGGCGCCCCTGCCGCGGTTGCTAGGCCAGCTCATCATTTCAGCCCTAGTCTGGCAAGCGGGGGTGAGAATTGAGCAGATCATTGTTCCTGGTTTAGAGAGCATTGATCTGGGTTGGCTGAGCCTACCGCTTACCCTGTTGTGGCTGACCGGGGTGGTGAATGCCATTAACTGGATTGATGGCCTTGATGGATTAGCAGCGGGGGTGGGGGCAATTGCTGCGACAGCCAGTGCCCTGATCTGCCTGCAAACCGGCCAGATAGCTTCAGCCCTAGTGATGGTCTGCTTGTTAGGTAGTCTGCTAGGTTTTTTAGTGTTCAATTTCAACCCGGCGCAAATCTTTATGGGGGATGGGGGATCCTACTTTATTGGTTTTTTAATTGCTGGAGTAGGGATTACGGGGCTGGTGAAGACCGCCACGGCCACGGCGATGTTCTTACCCATACTGGTATTGGCAGTGCCCTTGTTAGATATGTTAGTGGTCATCCTGGGTCGTTTACTGCGTGGGAAGTCGCCATTTTTAGCTGATAGGAGTCATCTGCACCATCGTCTGCTGGAGATTGGTCTGCCCCACCGGCTGACGGTGGTAACCATCTATGCCCTGGCATGGTGGATGGGCAGTTTAGCCCTGGTGTTTGTAGGTTTACCTAGTAGTCCCCTATTGTTAGGCACTGCCCTGCTGGGCTTGGCCTGGATAGTCTGGAAATC
>JBEIUS010000032.1:0-23934 GCA_040374235.1 Leptolyngbya sp.
ATAGGGCTTAGACCTTCATCTACCCTGCCCTGGGTTGGCTATGTAATACTAATATCAATAACCGGTGTGATTTCCTTTGGACAGAAACGGCTTTATCTACTAATTTCCTTGCCAGAGTATATTAATTGAGAGGATTTATGGATCGATCGGGCTCTCCTTTGTTGAGTTTCTTAGTTCCCATCCGGAATAGTGAAAAGGTCTTGCCAAGGTTATTGGATTCCTTGCTGGCCCAGGATTTCCCGGACTTTGAAATCATTATTAGTGATAATGCATCCACGGACTGCACCGCCGAGGTAGCTCAGGCCTATGCTCGCAAGGATAGCCGGGTACGGTATCATCAAAACCCAGAGAATATCGGCATTAATGCTAATTTTAACCAATTGATCGACATGGGTCGCGGCAAGTACATGCGATGGATTGGTGGGGATGATTATCTGGAACCGGACTACGCTAGGAAGTGCATTGCGGCTTTGCAGTCCCGACCCGATGCCATCGGCGTAACCACCTATCAGGATTTTACCGATGATGAGGGCAATCTCAGTTATTACGAGTACGATGGTCGACGCCTAGATTATGCCCGCCCCTATCAGCGTTATGGGCGAATGCTGTGGTTTATGGTCCATGATTATCGCTATATCGATCCGATTTACACGATGATGCGTCGGGATGTTCTGCAGAAGATTGGTGGACATCGCCATGTGCTCTCGGCGGATCAGGTTATGGCGGTGGAAATCAGCCTGGAAGGACCGTTTATCCATATCCCAGAGTGTTTGGCCCATCGCGGTTGGAAGCATGCCATAGAGCATCATGCCTATCTGCGGCGCCTCTTTCACCATGATTATGACAAGGTATGTCGGCACACCTATCTGAACACCCTGGCCGCTTTTTGGGCTCCGGTGATGCGGACGCGGATGCCCTCGTGGGAACGGTTAATGTGCCTGTCGTCCCTCGCCTATTGTTTCTTGAAAATGAGTCAGTATCGCTTGAAGGATAATCTCTGGAAAGTCCTAAGATTCTTCAAGCGGGTTTCGCTCTCAGCCCTTGCGGGATTGACGAGTACACAGAAGTCGCGGAGGGGAAGGCGCAGGGTAATGGGCAATCGGCGCAGGTCAGCAGGTGTTTAATAAAAATAGGGAGTGACGCGATCGCCGATAATCCTGAAAATCAGGTTCTTTCTGGGCCAACACTGGACCCTGGTTGACTGACAAATCTTTTTTCCCTCATTCCTAAATCCCTTCTCCCACAAGGGGCTACTAAGTACACACAAGGGTTTGGCTGGTAGGCTTGCTCTCAAAGGCCCCCTAACTCCCCCCAGTATATGCCCTCCGGGCCGCTATGCGAGGTGGGGGCCGGGGGGGCCTAATAGGGCATTTTGAGCTTCAATAAGAGATGTGTGTATCTAGTAGCCCACAAGGGGAGAAGGGACTTCAAAGCCAAAACCTGGCTCACAAACCCCTCTCCCAGAGCGGGGGAGGGGAGAGGCGTTTCAATGATCTGGCTATTCAATGATCTGGCTAACAGGTTTTGTCAATCAACTCAGTAGGAAAGTTTTCGATAAAGTTTGATTTTACCAGTCCCTTTCCTAATCAGGGGCGGCCAAAGGTAAGGCAGGCTGGGAGAAAGGTTGATGCCATCAACTCATTTCCTGATTAGGAGCTGGCGAATATAGGGAAACCTCTGGCAAACCTTGATATCACCCGCCCATTTCCTGATCGGAAATCGCCAAAGATAATATTCTCTTTGAGAAAAGCTAATTTGACGAAGGAATTTATTATCAATGGGACGCCAATGATAGGAATTTGCTTAGGAAAAGTTAGTTTTGCCAAATAATTTATTATCAATGGCGTGGGAAAGGTAATGAATCCTTTGGGAGAAGTTGGTTTTGCGAAGGATTTTATTATCAATGGCCGTTTTTATAGTGGTTTTTACTTGAATGAAGTAAGTAGCGACGCTGACCGAACTCCTGCCCACTGCCCCCTAACTAGACGCACTCGTATAAAAGCGCAGGGCAAACCGCCAAAACCAGTTTGCCACCCCCAGCAACACCAGGGCCAGCAGGGCGGAGGCCAGTAGCCAACCCCAGGAACTTTGTTGCAGCATGGTTTGGGCCGGTACGGTGGTGAGGAAGGTCACGGGGATGACAAAGGTGAAAAACAGGCGGTAGGCCATAGGGTAGGCGGTGATCGGGAAGCGCCCCGCCTCCAGTAGGCTACGCAGCACCTCGGTGACGTTGTAGATCTTGACAAACCAGATGCTGGTGGCACCCAACATAAACCACAGACTGTAGAGGGTGAGGGCCCCCAACAGCAAGGGGGGGAGGGCTAGCAGGTAGGCGGACCAAGCCAGGTGCAGTTGGTGACCGGCGTAGGCCAGCAGGATCAGGCCAAAGGCCAGGTCTGGCAGCCCCCAGGGGGAAATCGCCCGGGTAGACAGCCAGAACTGGGAACTAATCGGCTTCAGCAGCACAAAATCCAGGGTGCCCTGCTGCACCTGGGTGACAATGCGGCTCAGGTTGGGGCTCAGCAGGGTGGCGGCAAACCCCTGCAGCAGGGTAAAAAACCCCAACACCAGCAGGGCCTGGGCCCAGTTCCAGCCCGGGAACTGGTAGCCGGTGCGGTAGAACAGAAACAGACCAAACAGGCTGCCCGCCAACCCCCCCAGGCTAGTGAGGGCGGCCAACAGGAAATTTAGCCGGTATTCTAGCTCGGCGGCGATCGCCGTACTCCAAAACAACCCCAACACCCGCAGATAGCGCCCCATCAGGCCCCCATGCCAGAATACTGGCGCAGCCCCCGCCGCCATAGCCAGCGGTTGATCACCAAAAAACCTAGCCCCCACAGGGCCATGGCGGCAAACCCCTGGGCCACCTGGTCAGGGCGATTCACCAGTAAACTGGCGGGGAAATAGAGCAGATAGGGAAAGGGGGTCCACCGCACCACCGCCTGCACCGCCTCGGGAAACAGCCCCAGGGGAGCCACCATCCCCGACAGAAAGGTGTAAAGCAAAAACCAGAACTGCTCCAGGGCGTTGGCCCGCTCCGTCCAAAAGGAGGCCAGGGCAAAGGTGTATTGGATTAAAAACCGCAGGGCAAAGCTGAGGGCAATGGCCAGCCCCGCCAGCAACCCATTCACCGGCGTCGGCAACCAGGCCGCCTGGGGATAGAGCCCCAGAAACAGCAGCACCAGCACCAGAATGAAGGGGAAGCGGGCAAAGCGCTCCGCCAGATGGCTAAAGAAATGTCGCCACACTGGGTCAATGGGCTGCAGCAGGTAGGGGGAGAGCCGCCCCTCCACCAGCTCCCGCTCAAACTCCCACACCACCCAAACCACCGTCAGTTGTCGCACCAGGAAGACCGCCAGGAAGTACTGCACCAGTTCCCGGGGGGTGAGGCTAAACTGACCGCCCTGGGCCGCCTCCGCCCACACCCCCATGAAAATCAGCGGGAAAGTGCCCGACAGCACCCAAAACAGGAGTTCCGCCCGGTATTCCACCATGTAGGCGTAATAGACCGACAGCATCACCCGGACAATTTTCCAGGCGTGGCCATAGGGTTTGAATAGGGAAGGCATGGGTGGGGGCTCTGGGGGTGGACTGGCTACTCCATTGTCTAAGATTATTCCGCAATTAAACCAGGTCCATGATCAGAACCCTAGTTCTGCCCCCTCACCGCCTGGGGGGCCAGTCGTTCATGGATTGACCATGCCACAATGGATTAGCTCGGTCGAGGAGAGACCCCACCATGGCCCAATCCCATTTATCTCCACCGCTGGCAACGGATTATCGCTTTGGCCAGCTACAGCGCCAACTTGCCGATCGCTGGCGCTCTACCGATGAGTTTGACACCGAGGAGCGACACATTTTGGTGGTGCCCTCCCTCAGCCTCGATCAGGAGGAGCTGCGCAAGGTGGAGGGGGTGACCCACTACGAAGAACGGCTGTTGTTTAGCCTGATTCGGCTGCGTAACCCCAACACCCGGCTGATCTATATCACCTCCCAACCCCTCCACCCCAGCATTGTCGACTACTACCTGGAGCTGCTGCCGGGGATTCCCAGCTCCCACGCCCGCGATCGCCTCACTCTGCTGGCCACCTACGACGGCTCCACCAAACCCCTCAGCCAGAAGATCCTGGAGCGGCCCCGCCTGCTGGCCCGCATCCGGCGACTAATGGACCCGCAACGGGGCTACATGACCTGCTACAACGCCACCCCCCTGGAGCGGCAGCTCTCCCTCTGTCTTGACCTGCCCCTATTGGCGGTGGACCCCGCCCTGCTCCACTGGGGCACCAAGAGTGGCAGCCGGGAGATTTTTCAACGCTGTGGCATTCCCCACCCGGCGGGTACGGACCTGACCTTTAGCGCCCCTGACCTGGCCAGGGCGATCGCCGACCTGTGGGAACGGCAGCCCGACCTGGAGCGGTTGGTGGTAAAACTCAACCAGGGGTTTTCCGGGGAGGGCAATGCCCTGCTGGACCTGCGCCCCTGGGGGGCGATCGCCCCGGGGGTGGCCAGCCAGCGCCGGCGCCGGTCGGGGCTACTGCGGGCCCTACCGCAGCTGCGCTTTCAATGCCAGAGCGAAACCTGGCCCCACTTCGCCGAGAAGATCGCTAGCCTGGGGGCGATCGCTGAGGTGTTTATCGAGGGTAGCCCGAAAACCTCCCCCAGCGTGCAGGGCCAGATTACCCCCCTGGGGCAGGTGGAAATCCTCTCCACCCACGATCAGGAACTGGGGGGCCCCGATGGCCAGATTTTCTTGGGTTGCGCCTTCCCCGCCCAGCCCGCCTACCGGCTGGCCCTGCAGGCCATGGGCCAGCGGGTGGGGGAGGAGTTGGCCCGCCAGGGCGCCCTGGAACGCTACGGGGTGGATTTTGTGGCGGTGGCCAGGGATGGTCAGCCCGCCTGGGACCTCTACGCCATTGAGATTAACCTGCGCAAGGGCGGCACCACCCACCCCCTGATGGCGATGAAGATGCTGACGGAGGGCCGCTTCAACCCGGGGGATGGACTGTTTTACACCAAGCAAAACCAGGTGCGCTACTACCGCGCCTCCGACAACCTGCAACGGCCCCACTACCGGGGGCTGCTGCCCAGCGACCTGATCGATATCATCGTCAGCCGACGGTTGCACTTCAACTCCATCAGCGGCACCGGCGCCGCCTTCCACCTGATGGGCTGCCTGTCGGAGTACGGTAAGCTGGGGCTCACCTGTATTGGCACTAGCCCCCACCACGCCAACCAGATCTACGATGCCGTGGTGGCCGCCCTGGATGACTCCACCCTGGGGTCGGACGGAGAAGTTAGGGGTCAGGGGTCAGAACTCAGCAGCCTGGCTAACCCCTAACCGCCCTATTCTGTATTGTGTATTCTGAATTGTGTATTCTGAGCGCTGATTTATCTTATCCCCCGAGCGATCACCATGGACCCCAGTCTGCTTAAGTCTGTCCTGGAAATCATTATTTTCATTCTGATGCTATCCCTGGGGGTTAGCCAGTCCCTGGCTGACCTGGTGGCTTTTTGGCGGCACCAGGGGGCCCTACTGCGATCGCTATTGGCGGTGGTGGTCCTGTTTCCCCTGGTGGTGTTTATCCTCCTGAAGCTGTTCCCGGTTCCCGGTGGGGTGGTGGCGGGGCTGGCCATTTTAGCGGCGGTGCCCGGTGCCCCGGTGACCTACAAGCGATCGGCCATGGCCGGCGGTGACCCGGTTTATACCAGCAGCCTGCATATGACCCTGGCCCTATTGACCGTCATCGTCACCCCGGTGATCCTATCGATCTTCTATGGTCAGTTTGATCTAAATCTGGAGGGCCAGATCACCATGGGGCAGGTGGCCCGCCAGGTGGCGGCGGTGCAGTTCCTGCCGATCGGCATGGGGTTCCTGCTACAACGGGTCAGCCCCCGGTTGGTGGAGAGGATTCGTAAACCCCTGGAGAAACTCGCCCATCTGGCTTTTCTGGTGATGGCGGGTATTTTTCTGTTCCCCCTAATTCTATGGAGTATTATGCAACTGGTGTGGCCCCTGGGCCTGGTGTCCATCGCCCTGTTTGCCATGGTGGCCATCCTTACCCTGGCCATCGGCTATGGGCTGGGGGGGGAGAGTCGGCTGCCCGCCGATCTCGCTAAACCCAGGACGCAACGGGCCTCCCTGGCGATCGCCACCATTGCCCGTAACCTGGGGCTGGCCCTACTGCTGGCGGAACTCAGTGGCGCCGCCAGCAGCATTGTGCCCACTATTTTGGGCTACGCTCTGGTGAGCCTGGTGATCGCGGTGCCCTTTTCCCTCTGGAGCAAGCGGCGGATCGCCTCGGCAACCTAGATAAAGCCCGTCTGGTAGATCGGTAGGATCAGCCCATGAAACGAAAATCCGTATTTAGTGAAGTTTACGCCCTGGATCAATCTACCCATCGCTACATGATCGAGATTGCCCTTGATCAGTACGAAGATATTTTTAGCGAATGGGACCCGGCCCCCTTTAAGCGTCGGGAGATTGATGCTGACCTGGAGCTCTACCTGGAGGGCAGTGTGGAGGAAATCCCATCCCGCTACCCGATTGAGCTATTTTTCACCCTACCCCAGGGTAAACGCAGTGAAGCCCTGGAGGAAGCGGCCTGTCAGGGGATCCGGAGTTTCTTTGGCTTTAAAATCCATTTCCTCAAGTTAGAGTTGAGGCAAATCACTCTTCGCATCCTTAACTACCTGTTTTTTGGTTTCCTGCTGCTTTGGGTCGGTAACACCTACCCAGGCCACCACTCCACCCGGGATTGGGCGATTTTACTGGCCGATGGCATCATCATTGGTGGCTGGGTCTTCCTGTGGGAGGCGGTGTCCCTGTTCTCCTTCACCAGCCTGGAAATGTACCATCGCCATCGGATTTATAACAGACTGCTGCAGGCACCGATTTTCTTTAAAGAGTTGACTCACCAGTCCCCATAGCTTAAAATTTTGCGTCCCAGCTTCGGCAGCCCATCCCAAGTTGATATCGGTGATGGTCATTCCTTGCTTGGACCGATCAACCGTGTCTTAGGCGTGCTGGCCAACCCAATGTTAATGGGAACGAATATCCAGGGTGGTGGATCGGCCACAGCAGCGATCTATGCCCAGGCGATCGCAGAGTAAATCCCCCACCGCATTGGCCACGGTGAACTCGCCGTAGAAGCTTTGGGAAAAGTCAAAGGCCTGGAGTTCCGTTAAAATTGCCATCACCATGGAGCCCAGGTCTGACTCCCCCTCCAGGCGCTGGCGCAGGAACACCTGGGCCACCCGATCGGCGATCGCTCCATTGACCGGCTCGGGCAAGTACTCGGCATCCAGCCAGGCCAGCAGGTGAGATCGCAGCCAGTCCACCTCCTCCTGGGGGTTCTCCAGGGGTGGTAGGGTGATGGAGTGGGGGGGGTTAGCCATGGTCTACCGGTTGGGTGAAGCGTTCTCGAATCAGTTCAAACACCGCCCGCATGGCCATGGCCTCGCCCCCCTCCGGTCGGCCGGGCAAGTTCCGCAGGTTCCAGGCCATCAGGTCAAGGTGCACCCAGGCCAGGTCAGGGCGGACAAATTCCTGGAGGAACAGGGCGCCGGTAATCGCTCCCCCGTAGCTACTATCGGAAATATTGGATAAGTCCGCCACCTTGCTTTCTAGGAAAGCTCGATAGGGCTGGTGTAGGGGCAGGGGCCAGAGCGGGTCATCCACCCGGAGGCCGCAGTCCACCAACTGTTGGGCCGTGGCCGAGTGGTTACTAAAACAGGCCGGCAGCTCCGTCCCCAGGGCCACCCGGGCGGCGCCGGTGAGGGTGGCGAAGTCAATCAGCAGTTCCGGCTCGTCCGTCACCGCCTCCCAGAGGGCATCCGCCAGCACCAGGCGGCCCTCCGCATCGGTATTGCCCACCTCCACCGTCAGCCCCCGACGGGAGGGCAGCACATCCAGGGGGTAGATGGCGTTGCCGGCGATGCTGTTTTCCACCGCCGCGATCAACAACCGCAGGCGCACCGGCAGTTGGAGCCCCATGATCAGGGCCGCTACCCCCAGGGCATTGGCCGCTCCCCCCATGTCCTTCTTCATCAGCTTCATACCCGCGGCGGGCTTGATATCCAGGCCGCCGGTATCAAAGCAGACCCCCTTGCCCACCAGGGTGATCCGGGGCGCATCGGGGTGGCCCCAGCTCAGGTCCAGCAGGCGGGGAGCTTGGCTACTGGCCCGGCCCACCGCGTGGATGAGGGGATAGTTGTGGCTTAGCAAGTCATCACCGCAGATCACCCCCAATTCAGCGGCGTGGCTATCCGCCAGGGCTTGGGTGACGGCCTCCAGCTGGGCTGGCCCCATATCCGCAGCGGGGGTATTGATTAAATCCCGCACCAGGGTGGTGGCCGCCACCACCAGGGTAACGTAGGCCTGATCGGCATTAGCTGGGGGGGCGAGGTGGGGCTGGGGCCGTTCCTGGGGCCGTTTATAGGGGGTGAAGCGATAGCTGCCCAGGCCCCAGCCCAGCCAGAGTTTGGTGGCGATCGCCGCCGGCCAATCCTGGGCCAAGTAATAGCTATGGGGGGGCAGGCTCTGGGGTAGGGCTCCTAGGGTCCAGGTATCGAGGGTTTCCCCCCGCCCCACCAGCACCCTGGCCAGGGTGCCATCGGACCCGGGCACCAGGCAGACCTGGTTGGCCTCCCCCCTAAAGCCGATGGCCAGGGCCCAGGGCTGACTATCCTGATGCTGTGAAGCTAACTCCGTCGCCGTAACCAAATGAAGGGGAATGGGCCCTGACAAAATCCGATCCTCGCAACTATGCACTCCAGTTGTCTAGTCTAACGAAGTTTTCCGGACAATTATCAGGTCATTCAGGGGAGAAACCCCGGGTCAATGTTGTGGATTACTGATATTGCCGGGAGACCAGCCCGGCTGGTCTCCGACTAGGGCTGCCTACCTACCTGGGAGGGGGGCTGTTCCAGTATTGGTGGCAACTGTAGGCCAGGGTAACCACCCCGGCGGCGATCGCCGTTTCATCCACCTCAAACTTGGGGTGATGCAGGGGGTAGTTGTGGGCCCGGTCCCGAAAGCCTACCCCCAGGCGAAACATGGTTCCCGGGGCGTGCTCCAGGTAGAGGGAAAAGTCCTCCGCCCCCAGGGAGGGTTCCTGGAGGATCTGCAGATGGGTCGGCCCCAGAGCCTGGCGAGCCGCCTCGGCGGTGAGGTCGGTGAGGGTCGGATCGTTTAGCACCGAAGGTACCCCCCGCCGGTAGTGGAGTTCGTAGCGAGCCCCGTAGGGTTGGCATACCCCCGCCACCACGGCTTCGATCCATCGGGGGAGGTGGTTACGGCTATCGGGGTGCAGCGATCGCACGGTGCCGGTTAACTTCACCCGATCGGCAATCACGTTGGGGGCTCGGCCACCGCTAATCTGACCAATGGTCAAGACCACCGGATGGAGAGGGTTTTGGGTGCGGCTAATGGACTGCTGTAGGGTGGTGACCACCTGGGCAGCGATCCAGATGGCGTCAATCGCCTCGTGGGGCCGGGCCCCGTGGCCCGACTCGCCGATGATGGTAATGTCCAGGTCATCGGCGGCGGCGGTCAGGGCCCCGTAGCGAACCCCAATGGTGCGGGCAGGGAGGCTGGGGTAGGTGTGTAGGGCTAGGAGGGCGGACACCCCCGCCATCACCCCGTCCTCAATCATCCAGCGGGCTCCCTGGGCGGTCTCCTCCGCTGGTTGGAAGAGGAAGCGGGTGGTGCCCGGCAGGGTCTGGCCCAGCTGGGCCAGCACCATGGCGGTGCCCAGGGCAACGGTGGTATGGACATCGTGGCCACAGGCATGCATGAGGCCGGGGTGGCTGGAGGCAAACTCCAGTTCCACCCGCTCGCCGATCGGCAGCCCATCCATGTCGGCTCGAATGGCCAGGATGCGGGGGTCATCCCCCCCCGCCAACTCCCCCACCACCCCGGTTTTTCCCACCAATTCCTGCACCCGTAGGCCGCAGGAGGACAGCACTCCGGCCACGTAGGCGGCGGTTTTGTACTCCTGGCCGCTCAGTTCCGGGTGGCTGTGGAGGTGGCGACGGATCTCGATTAACCGGGGGGTCAGGGTCTGGACCAGGGCCTGGATCTGGCGGAGCATGGTGGGGGGGTAGGGAATGGGCGGAGAAAACCGAGGGTAGCCGCCTCAGCGGGGTAGGGCGCTCTCATGCCAGGGGCGGAGCAGGGCCTTGGAGAGGGCGGACAGCACCAAGAATATCCCCAGGCCTAAGCCGGTGATTAGCACCAGGCCGGCGAACATGCGGGGAATTTCCAGGTTATAGCTGGCCATTAAAATCTGGTAAGCTAGCCCCGAGTTGGCCCCGCCACTGCCGGCCACAAACTCCGCCACCACCGCCCCGATTAGGGCCAGGCCGCCGCTAATCCGCAACCCCGCCAGAAAATAGGGTAGGGCGCTGGGCAGGCGCAGATAACGCAGGGTTTGCCAACGGGAGGCGCGGTAGAGGCGAAACAGGTCCTGGAGGTTGGCATCGGCACTATTGAGCCCCACGGTGGTGTTGCTAATCACCGGAAACAGGGCCACAATCCAGGCGCAGATCACCAGGGCCAGGAAGGTACTATTGCGGAGCCAGATGATGATTAGCGGGGAGATGGCGGCGATGGGTAGGGTTTGCAAAATAATCGCGTAGGGGTAAAGACTTTTTTCCACCCAGGGACTCTGGGCCATCAGCATGGCTAAGGCCAGGCCCGACACCACCGCCGCGGCAAAGGCCACCAGGGTAATTTTTAGGGTCACCCCCAGGGTCGGCAGCAGCAACGGCCAGTCCTTCACCAGGGTCTGGGCCACCAGCCAGGGGCCCGGCAGCAGGTAGGGGGGAATGTGGTTGATCCGCACCGCCAGCTCCCAGGTGACCAGGGCGATCAGACCCAGGGCCAAGGGGGCGATCGCCGTCAGCAGACGGGTGGCCAGGGAAGGGAGAGACATGGTGGATACCTCAGGCGGGTGGGACGGCACGGCTACCCCCCTCGGCCATAGCGACGCCCAGGGCCGCCGCCACCTGCTGGCAGTAGCCTGTATAGGCGGGGGAGTTGCGAAAGCTGGGGGAGCGGGGCTGGGGGGAGTCAATGGCGATGTCCGCCGTGATCCGTCCGGGTCGGGGCGACATTACCATCACCCGGCCGGAGAGTAATACTGCCTCGTAGAGGTTATGGGTGACAAACAGCACGGTCCAGCCCTGCTCCCCCCAGAGGGACAGCAGGTCCTCATTCAACTGGGTGCGGGTAATGTCGTCCAAGGCCCCAAAGGGTTCATCCATCAGCAGCACCTGGGGATCGGTGACCAGGGCCCGGGCAATGGAGACCCGCATTTTCATGCCCCCGGAGAGCTGTCGTGGGTAGGCCTGGCGGAAGCCCTCCAACCCCACCAGGCGCAGGGCATCGGCGATGGCTGAGCGAGCCTGGTGGCGGGGCCGACCCGCCAGCCGCAGGGGCAGGCCCAGATTGTCGGCGACCGTGGCCCAGGGCATCAGGGCTGGCTCCTGGAACACAAAGGCTAAATCCGGTGGCTCCATCTCTGAACCCCAAGCCACCCGGCCCGTGGAGGGGGTGGTTAACCCGGCCACCACCCGCAGCAGGGTACTTTTGCCACAGCCGGAGGGGCCGACAAAACTGACAAACTCTCCCGCCGCTAGGGTCAGGCTGGTCTCCTGTAGGGCCACCAGCCCGTTGTCAAAGGTTTTCGTGATCCGATCAAGGGTAAGGGTCATGCTGGCTGCGGCAATTGATAGTACTCTACCCCCTTATTGACGTAATCCAGGGTGTAAGCCTGTTTATAGTCAAGCTGGCTAGCTAACACCCCCACCGCCGCCAATTCCTCAAATAGGGATTGCCAGCGCTGGTCGGTCATGGCCCCGATCCCCAAGCGGCTGGCATCACCGCTGGTAATCACCCCATACTCATCCAGCTTGGCCAGACTAAAGGCCAGCAGATCCTCTGACATGTCCGGATTGTCGGTCCGAATCGCCTGGTTGCCCGGTTGGGGGTTAGCTAGGTAGCTATACCAGCCCCGGATCGAGGCGGTGACAAAGCGCTGCACTAGATCGGGGTTGGTGTCCAGCAGTTGGCGGGTGGTGTCAATGGTAAAGGTATAGGGGTTATAGCCCCCCTCCGAGAGGAGCAAAATTACCGGTTTAAAGCCCCCCTGCCGTTCAATCAAGAAGGGCTCCGAGGTGAGCAGACCTTGCTGGGCCGAGTTTTTATCCGCCAAGAAGGGAGTGATATTGAAGTTGTAGGGGCGCTTTTGATCATCGGTAAAGCCATAGCGGGCTTTTAACACCGGCCAATACCCGCTGTTAGCTGAGGCACTGATATAAATCGGTTTGCCCTGCAACTGGCTGAGGGAGTCGTTACCGACGCCGGGGTGGGCCAGGAGGATTTGAATTTCCCGTTGGCAGATGGCGGCGACGGTGACTACAGGAATTCCCTGCTGCACGGCCTTCAAGCTACCCAGGGCGCCGCCAATGGAAAAGTCCACCGCTCCCCCCACCAGTAGCTGGGTGGTGTTGGTTTGGGGTGGGGTGTCATCAATGGTAACCGCCAGACCATAGTCGCGGTAAAGACCCGTTGCCGCTGCCTGGTAATAGCCGCCGTACTCCGCCTCCGCCCGCCAGCCTAGACCCAACCTCACCCGTTCCAAGCCATCGGCGTCGCCCTGGGCGGCGGGCTGCCCCAGGCCACAGGCCGCTAAGCCACCCGTGGCCAGACCCAGGCAACTTGCCCTCAGCAGGCGGCGACGAGACCAGTAGAGCGCATTATCCATAACCTAACCCATGATCTTAAGGGTTATTGTAACGGGTTCCCTGACTTACCGCGGTCAAGGCTTTCCCCAGGGTGACCTGAAAGGGGGTGAGAGTGAGGCGTTTTGTTCCCCATCCAGCCCTATCTGGCGCTATCTAGCGTCTAAGTGGTGTACATTATGGGAAAATTATGGCAACAGTTTAAGCAATCCTATCCTGAGGAGGTCTAGGTTATGGACTGGCGAGTTGTAGTGGTACTTTTGCCGATTATTATTGCGGGCAGTTGGGCCCTATTTAACATTGGTCGAGCCGCCCTGGGGCAATTGCAGGAGTTTCTTGATCGGCAAGCCTAGGGATGTAGGTTCGCCAGAGCTGGCCATAGCTGGCGAAAGGCGATGCCCCGATGGCTATGGTGGTGTTTCTCCAGGGCAGACATTTCCGCAAAGGTTTGCCCCAGTTCCTCCATATAGAATATTGGGTCGTAGCCAAAGCCTCCCTGCCCTCGGGGTTGGGTGAGGATTTGTCCGCCACAGATACCCTCCGTTTCTAGGGCAATGGAGCCATCAGGGCGAGCCAGGGCCAGGGCGCAGACAAATTGGGCCCGTCGATCGCTGATGCCAGCCATGGCGGTAAGTAGCCGTTCTACCCGAGCCCGATCGCTATCGGCGT
This sequence comes from Leptolyngbya sp., assembly GCA_040374235.1. Taxonomy (GTDB): domain Bacteria; phylum Cyanobacteriota; class Cyanobacteriia; order Phormidesmidales; family Phormidesmidaceae; genus Nodosilinea. Next base: position 13,414 of record JBEIUS010000032.1, read on the forward strand.
AGCGGGCGGAGTAGATGCCCGGAGCCCCGTCTAGGGCATCTACCTGCAGGCCAGAGTCGTCGGCGATCGCCCATGCCCCCAAGGCCCTGGCCACCCCACTGGCCTTCAGGCGAGCATTTGCTAGGAAGGTTTGACCGGTTTCCTCAATGTCTAGGTGGCTGGGTTTCAACACTAGGGACCAATCCAGATCCTTGAGATAGGCCTGTATTTCCTTTAACTTTCCTGGGTTACCGGTAGCGACAACAACGGTGGCCATGGGTTAATTTAATAGTGGTGAGTTGAATAATCTTCGGGGGTCAATCTCCCCGGGATTTTATTGTATAGCTTTGGCCAGTCCGCTTAGGACAGCCCTGATCTGTGAATTTCCTGTCCGATGCCATGAAGCTGGTCAGTTACGAGATAGGAAAAGGCTAAGTCTGGGTAAGCCTTCCGGCTGCCCTCCGTCAGGCCATGACTAGGGGCTTTAGATTCCCCATTTGGTTCAATTAACCCCCTATAGGATCTTGCTATGGATAAACAGGCCAAAATCTATATCGCCGGTCACCGTGGTTTGGTGGGCAGTGCCCTGGTGCGAGCCCTGGAGGCCCAGGGCCATACTAACCTAGTGCTCAGATCGAGTCAGGAACTGGACCTGCGTAACCAGGCCGCGGTGGATCAGTTCTTTTCCCAGGAGCAACCCGACTACGTGTTCCTGGCGGCGGCCCGGGTGGGGGGCATCCAGGCCAACAACACCTACCGGGCGGAGTTTATCTACGAAAATTTGATGATCGCCGCCAACATCATCCACAGTGCCTATGGCCATGGGGTGACTAAACTGCTGTTTCTTGGGTCCTCCTGTATCTATCCTAAGCTGTGCCCCCAGCCTATGAAGGAGGATTACCTGCTGACCGGTTTTCTAGAGCCCACCAACGAACCCTATGCCATCGCCAAGATCGCCGGCCTCAAGCTCTGCGAAAGCTACCAGCGTCAGTACGGGGCTAACTTTATTGCCGCCATGCCCACCAACCTCTACGGCATTAACGATAATTTTGACCTGGCCAATTCCCACGTTCTACCGGCCCTGATGCGGAAGTTCCATGAGGCTAAGCAAGGGCGAAAAGACACCGTCACTGTCTGGGGCAGCGGCACCCCCCTACGGGAGTTTATGTACGTGGATGATCTGGCGGAGGGGCTACTGTTCCTGATGGACCACTACAACCACACCCCCGACTTTATTAACATTGGTACCGGGGCAGAGGTCTCGATTCGGGAACTGGCTCTCACCCTGCAGGCGGTGGTGGGGTTTGAGGGGGATCTGGCGTTCGACCCTGACAAACCCGACGGCACCCCCCGCAAACTGATGGATGTGTCCCGACTGCACCAACTAGGTTGGCGGGCTAAAACCGATCTAAAAACCGGCATTGAGCAGACCTACCAATGGTTTCAACAGCATTACCCCAGCCTGGTCTAGCCCCGAGACTCCTAGGCGGGACAGGCCACCTGGGTGCCCCCCAGGCCACAGTACCCCCCAGGGTTCTTGGCCAGGTACTGCTGGTGGTAGGCCTCGGCGTAGTAAAACTCTGGGGCCGGCAGGATTTCCGTGGTAATCAACCCATAACCCGCCCCCTGCAGAGCCTGCTGGTAAACCTCCCGGGAGGCCTCCGCCTGCTGCCGTTGGCCCTCGGAGTAGACGTAGATGCCGGAGCGATACTGGGTGCCGACATCGTTGCCCTGGCGCATCCCCTGGGTGGGGTTGTGGCTTTCCCAAAATAGCTTTAGGAGCTGGGCGTAGCTCACCTGGGCGGGGTCAAAAACCACCCGCACCACCTCATTGTGGCCGGTCAAGCTGGAACAGACCTCCTGGTAGGTGGGGTTGGGGGTGTAGCCAGCGGCGTAGCCCACCGCCGTGGAGTACACCCCGGCCTGTTGCCAGAACTTTCGCTCCGCTCCCCAAAAACAGCCCAGGCCAAACAGGGCCAACTCTAAGCCCGCCGGGAAGGGGGGGGTGAGGGGGTTACCATTGACGTAGTGGCGATCGGGGACCGCCATGACCGTTGATCGCCCCGGTAGGGCCTGATCGGGGGTGGGCATTTCGGTCTTTCTACCTTTACCTAAACCAAAGAAAACCATAGGACCGTCTGTAGCTAGGGGTTCACTCTACCTCTTCACTATAGGACAACTTTCCGAGGGAGGCCCGTACCCCTGCTAATCGCCTAAGTAGGCCACCAGGGCCTGCAGCCTGTCCCAGGCAGCGCCACTACTGAGGATGTCGCGGACCAGCCCGATACCCTGGATTAACTGGTCCTGCAGATCCCCAGGCCGGAGCCTTTCCCCCACCTTGAGGGCCAGGGCCCCATTCAAGGCCACCACATCCCGCTGGGCCGTAGTCCCCTTGCCCTGCAGGACGGCGGTGAGGATGGCGGTACTTTCTGCTATGTCCCCACCCCGCAGGGCGCTAGTGGGGGCAGCGGTGAGCCCCAGGGCCTGGGGGTCGATCACCGCCTGGGTGACCTGGCTGGCGGTCACCACTGCCAGGTCGGTTTTATCCCCTAACCCCGCCTCATCTAACCGTTCCCGTCCATGCAGGACGATCGCCTGGGGGCGACCCAACTGGTTGAGGGCGGTGGCCATGGTGGGCACCACCGCTGGGTCATAGACGCCAATCACTTGACCGGTGGGTTGGAGAGGATTGACCAGGGGCCCCAGCAGGTTAAACACCGTGCGCACCTTTAGGGCACTGCGCAGGGGGGCCACTGCCTTCATGGCGGGGTGCCAACCGCGGGCAAATAGAAAGGTGATGCCCACCGCCTCTAGGGCTGCCTGCACCTGGCCTGGGGCCGCCCCCAGATTAACCCCCAGGGCCTCCAGCACATCGGCGGAGCCCACCTGGCTGGAGGCCGATCGGTTACCGTGTTTGGCCACCCGGATGCCGGCGGCGGCGGCCACAAAGGCCACCGCCGTGGAGATATTAAAGGTCTGGGCGCCATCACCGCCGGTGCCACAGGTATCAATGCAGGGTTGGGAATGATGCACCGGTTGGGAGGCCCCCACCGCCTGGCTTTGCAATACCCCCGCCATGCCAGCTAACTCATCCGCCGTCACCCCCTTAGTCTGCAGGGCGGCCAACAGAGCCCCTGACATCACCTCCGGAATGGCCTCACTCAGCCAGCCCTGCATTAGCTGTTCAGCTTCCTGCTGACTCAGGGAATGGCGCAGGATCAGGGTGCGGAGCAGATTGGACCAGTCTGGAGAGGAGATCTCAGGGGGGGAAGGCAAGGAGGTCATCATCGACATTCCATGGCTATGTCCCGGCACTCCCCCAGACCAGCCAGGAGATGGGCCCTGGCGGCCATGGCGGAGACAAGGGAAAAAGACCCTACCAATCTACCAGAATCTAGGCAGGCAGAGGTGAGTCCCTAGGACGATCATCTTCGTCGCCGATAAACAGGGCGAGACGGCGGTGGGGGTTCCGCCATCAGCCCCAACAGAGGACCCAGGATCATACCCACTAGGAACCCACCGGAATGGGCCCAATAGGCGATGCCGGTAGAACTGACATTCATATTTTGACTTAGGGCAAATAAACTGAACAGGGCTTGCTGGATAAACCAAAAACCCAGAAAGAATAGGGCCGGGATCTGTACCGTGGTAAAGAAGAAAGGTAAGGGAATTAGGGTGATAATCTGAGCCTTAGGAAAACGCACTGCGTAGCCTCCCATAATACCGGCGACGGCTCCACTAGCGCCAATCATGGGTAGGTCCGAATAGGGATCGAAAAACCATTGAATTAGGCCCGCGACCATGCCACACCCCAGGTAAAACATCAGGAACCTAAAATGTCCCATCCGGTCTTCAATGTTATTACCAAACACCCAGAGAAAGAGCAGGTTGCCGGCCAGGTGCAAAAGCCCTCCATGCAGAAACTGAGAGGTGAGTAGGGTAGCCCACTCCAGACTAGGGGTGGGGGGATCAGCATGAAAACTAGCGGTTAGTTGGGCGGGAACGATCGCCCAACTATCAAAAAAAGACTCTAGCTCAGCGATCGGTAAACCCGTCTGGAAAACAAATACGGTAATGTTTAGAACAATAATGCCATAGGTAATAATGGGGGTTGTGCTAATCGGGTTATCGTCACGCAGGGGAACCACAGTCTATGCCTCAGAACTTAAGTGAATAACTACTTTCGAAGGCGCTTTTTTTTTAACAATTCCATGGGATAGTCTCCATTACAACCTAGGAATTCCCTCCAGGGAAACGATAATCGCTAAGGGTGGCGTCCCCAGGGTAAAACTCATAGAAATTGCTGAATGAATTGCAGTTATAAGAATCTCTAAACCAGGCTTTTTAGAAAGTGATTCGGAGTGACCATGGTTGGGTGTTCAAACCTAACCTATCTAAAAGGTCCCCAAGGTCCGCTGGAGTGCTACCTTCAATGCAGCCTAGGATAGGGAGTTGAGAAATGAGGTTAATAATCAGGGAAGGTGGACTTTCTTAATGGCGTTGATAACAGGTATGCAGACCTGATATAAATAAAATCCGTGTAAAATTTATAGAATAACGTGTAAAACTTTAGCTCACTGTAATCCTTGCTATGGGCTAAAGATTTCTAATTCATTAAGTTTAACCTGTTAACTTTAACTCCTAGAATTGTGCCCATGAGCTACCCTAGCTTCCACAGCTACATTAGAACGCTGAGGAGTTTGCTGAAGCGTAAACAACGGTGGCTCCTGGAGGAATCAACCTTCCTGGCTGACCTGTGTCTAGCCTACGGCAGCATTGCTGGTCTTTCAGATCGGCAAAAACACACCCTATTTTTGGCGGCTCACTTTAAAAATTTGGGAGCCCTATACTTGGATGACCATTGTCTCCATCAAGACTTTGAGGACCACAAGCAGGCCCTTAGGGAAATGCAAGGGCTCTTTACGGAAAGCGCCCAAATAGCCCGGGAGGCAGGTCTCAAAGATGTGGCGGTGGTGCTCGAACAGTATTATCAGCGGGCGATTCCAGAAGACTACCTGGCCCGGGTTTTCCAGGTAATTAATGCCTGGGTATCCTGTCGCCAACGTAAGGGCTGGCGCGGTTCCATGGGGGATAAGGAAGCCCTGGTGATTCTACGACAGCGGGCGGAAATGGGTTGGTCTGACCCTGAGATCGTATTCCATTTCATTGAACACCTCTGTCGTTACTCTTCTCGCCCAGAACTGATCGAAGCCTGCTCAATTTCGGGGTTTGAGACCGTTACTCCAGCCTCAGCGGCTGTCTCGGCAGGCCTGGATCCGTGGCAGTCGGGGCCGTGGTCCCTGAGCGCGGTCCTGGAGAGTGACAGCTACTGAGACAAACCCTCTGGAATCGACTGGGTCGCCAGGGCTCAGGGGCGCATCAATGGCTGAATCTGCCTAATGTCATCGGCTCTCTTAAACTAGAGTCATGTAGTTGTAACGTTGTTGTTGTCCAGGACTTGCTTAGCCATGACCTCCCCCATCCCCCTTGGTGGTCCGATTTCCCCCCAGCCCCCCTTTGCCCTTAAACCGGTGCCGGACTGGCATAGCTTGACCAGCGCTGAAGCCCTGGCCCATCAGGCCGTGGATGCCAACCTGGGGTTGACCAGCGCTGAGGTCACCGCTCGCCAGAGCCAGTTTGGCCCCAACGAGTTGGAGGAGGCGGCGGGTCGCCAGACCTGGGAAATTGTCCTGGATCAGTTTAAGAATATTATGCTGATCATGCTGATCGTGGTGGCGATCGTCTCCGCTGTCCTCGATCTGGCTAGTGGCTCCTTTCCGAAGGATGCCATCGCTATTTTTGCCATTGTCATTCTCAACGGCATCCTGGGCTACCTGCAGGAAAGTCGGGCCGAGAAGGCCCTGGCGGCCCTGAAGCGACTCTCCTCTCCCCAGGTGCGGGTGCTCCGTAGTGGCCAGGAGGAGGAGGTGGATGCCCGAGACCTGGTGCCCGGGGATGTGATGATGATCGAGGCCGGTACCCAGTTAGCTGCCGATGGTCGCCTTTTAGAGGCGGCCAATTTGCAAATTCGGGAATCAGCCCTGACTGGGGAGGCGGAGGCGGTGACTAAACGGCCCCAGGTGGTTTTGTCCCCCGACGCGCCCCTGGGCGATCGCCTCAACCTGGTATTCCAGGGCACCGAAGTAATCCAGGGGCGGGCCAGGGTGTTGGTCACCCACACCGGTATGGCTACGGAACTGGGGAAAATTGCCACCATGCTACAGACGGTGGAGACGGAAGCCACGCCGTTGCAGCAACGCATGGCCCAACTGGGTAATGTCCTGGTCACCGGATCGATGGCCCTGGTGGGCCTGGTGGTGGTGGGGGGGCTACTGCGTACCGGTGATCTGAGTCTGTTTAGTGAACTGCTAGAGGTTTCCCTGAGCATGGCGGTGGCGGTGGTACCCGAGGGACTGCCGGCGGTGATTACCGTTACCCTGGCCTTGGGGACCCAGCGGATGGTGCGCCGCCAGGCCCTGATTCGTAAGCTGCCGGCGGTGGAAACCCTGGGGTCGGTGACCATCATTTGTTCCGATAAAACCGGCACCCTCACCCAAAATAAAATGGTGGTGCAGCAGATTGCCACCGGCAGTGAGGTTTACCAGGTCTCCGGGGAGGGCTACAGTCCCCTGGGCAAATTTGAAACCTCAGGGCACCTGACCACCGCTGCCGATCACCCCGAACTCACCACCCTACTAATGGCCTGCGCCCTGTGTAATGATGCCAGCTTGCAGCAGCAGGACACGGGCTGGACCATTCTAGGGGATCCAACGGAGGGAGCCCTGTTGACGGTGGCGGCTAAGGGGGGCCTCTACAGGGAGTCCCTGGCCGACGCCTACCACCGGGTTGCGGAGATTCCCTTTTCCTCAGAACGGAAGCGCATGAGCGTGGTCTGCTCCACCGCCCAGGCCCACCAGCCAGTGTTTGCCGCTCCCTACCTGATGTTCACCAAGGGATCACCGGAGTTGGTGCTGGAGCAGTGTGCCCAGATCGAGCTGGACCATACCACCCAGCCCCTGACCCCGGCCCAGCGCCAGCAGATTCTAGATATCAACGATCGCATGGCTAAGGGGGGGCTGCGGGTGCTGGGTCTGGCCTTCAAGCCCCTGGGGGATTGCCCCGGTGAAACCGAATTGGAGGGGGGGGAAACCGACCTGATCTGGCTGGGGTTGGTGAGTATGCTGGATGCCCCCCGCCCGGAGGTGGCCACCGCCGTAGCCGCCTGCCGCCAGGCCGGTATTCGCCCGATCATGATTACCGGGGATCACCCCCTCACTGCCCGAGCGATCGCCGAAACCCTGGGCATTAGCAGCCCTGGAGCCCCGGTACTGACAGGTCAGGATTTGGCTCGTATGAGCCCCGCCGATCTGGAGCTCCAGGTGTCCCAGGTGAACGTCTATGCCCGGGTTGCCCCTGAGCACAAGCTACAGATTGTCAAAGCCCTGCAACAGCGGGGAGAGTTTGTGGCCATGACCGGTGATGGGGTCAATGATGCCCCCGCCCTAAAGCAGGCTGACATCGGTATCGCCATGGGGATTACCGGTACCGATGTCAGCAAGGAAGCCAGTGATATGGTGCTGCTGGACGATAACTTTAGTACGATCGTGGCGGCGACGGAGGAGGGCCGGGTGGTCTACGATAATATTCGCCGATTCATTAAGTACATCCTGGGTAGCAACATTGGCGAGGTGATCACCATTGCCGCCGCTCCCCTGATGGGGCTGGGGGGAGTGCCCCTGGCACCCCTACAAATCCTCTGGATGAACCTGGTCACCGATGGTTTGCCGGCCTTGGCCCTGGCCATGGAACCCGCCGAGCCCACCGTCATGCAGCGACCTCCCTACGATCCTCGAGAGAGTATCTTCGCCCGGGGCCTAGGCAGTTACATGGTGCGGGTCGGTTTGGTGCTGGCGGTTTTGACCATCGCCCTGATGGCCTGGGCCTACCACTATACCCACCGACCAGGCTACGTTGGCAATCCTGACACATGGAAAACCATGGTCTTTACCACCCTCTGCATCGCCCAGATGGGCCACGCCCTGGCGGTCCGATCCGAGAGTCAGTTAACCCTGCAGTTGAATCCCCTCAGCAACCCCTACGTCTGGGGTTCGGTGCTGTTAACCACCGCCCTGCAACTGCTGTTAATCTACGTACCGGTTCTACAACGCTTCTTTGGCCTACACCCCTTAAGCGGGATAGAACTACTGATCTGCTTTGGGTTCAGCGCCCTGGTATTCGTCTGGTTAGAAATGGAAAAACTAGTGTTGGGTAAAGTGGCACCCAGGCGCCCCTAGCGGGTCAACTGACCATGGAGTGGAGGCCGGTGGGGTTATCTGCTTACCACTACCGGTCCAGGGCTATGATTAAACAGGTCCGCAAACCCATGCTTGAATTTTGAATTTGTTTGAACTTTGAATTAATTGAGGGAGCCTAATCCTGTGATCAACGACTGGCCTAACCTACCTGACGCTTCTGGGGATAGTACCCTGGATAACCGTTCCTATATTGAAATGATTGAGGCTATCATTACCAGCCTCGATCAAGGGGATGGCCCCAGGGTCAGCCAGACCGAAACCGGTCATTTATGGGTATTTAAGTACGGCAGTGTCTACGTCTACGTTCAACTGACCGGTGAGACGGAGGAAGATACCCTCAGCCTCTGGTCACCGGTACTCACCCTGCCCGCTAAAGATGAACTGGGCTTGTTCAAGCACCTGTTGGAAATGAACTGCAATGAAACGCTGGAGGCCCGCTTCGGTCTATCCGGCGGCCAGGTGCTGGTGATTACCACCCGTACCTTGGAGGATATTTCCGCCGCCGAAATTTCTCGACTGATGACCATCGTGGCCACTGTGGCCGACGATGCGGACGATGTGCTCAAGGCTGAGTTTGGGCTACCCTAGGGCTTAGGGTTTGGCTCTCTTCGCTAACCGCTCGAGCTAGGTTCCCTAACTGCAGACCGGCGGGATACTGGCCGTCTTCCTTGATGCGCTGAATCACCGTAGTCGGGATCCTCAGTTGCAGTCGGTCAGCCAGGGCCCGTACCACATCGCCCCGGTCCAGGATGCCAGCCACCGCATCTGCCGGCGAGAGCACGGTGAGCTGAGCCAGGGCCAGGTCCTCGAGTCGGGCAATCACCTCTGCTAGGGGGGTGGTCTCCCTGACCACCGGCAGGCTGGTCAGGGGTCTGGCCATATGGTGTAGGGGCAACACCTCCCATTGACTGCGCTCGATGTTGCGCAGGTCGTCTACCACCACCATGCCCCGATAGCGCCCCTCCGAGGCGGCAAAGTAGGCAGGCACGTGGGTTTCCTCCAGTAGGTAGGTGTCAGCAAATTGGCGCAGGCTCATGTTGGCGTCCACCACCCGAAAGTCCCGGGTCATGGCATTGGCGGCAGTGAGGGATAGCATGGCCTCCTGCAGATTGGTCACCTGGTTATAGGTGGCGGCGTTGCGTAGGGCGAACCAGCCAATGGCCGCAATCCAAAGACCTGAGAAAATCTGGTAGACCAGGGTGATGGTGAGGCCGAAGAGGATGGCCAGGGAGCCTAGCACCTGGCCCGACCGTGCCGCCCAACGGGTGCCTTGAAAGCGGTTGTTGGTAACCTTCCAGACCAGGGCCTTGAGCACCTGGCCACCATCCAGGGGTAGCCCCGGGATCAAGTTAAACAGGGTTAACACCAGGTTGATCTGGGCCACGCTGCCAATCACCAGAGCTATGGGAATGGGTAGGGTCTTCAGGTGGGTAAGACCCATCAACAGCAAAAACAGGCCCAGGCTAACCAGGGGACCGGCGATCGCCACCTTAAAGGCGGCTCCTGGTGTGCTGGATTCGCGATCGATGGCAGCAATGCCCCCAAACAGAAATAGGGTAATCGAGTTAACCGCGATCCCCTGGCTCCTGGCGGCTAGGCTATGGCCCAGTTCGTGCAATAGCACGGAGGCGAATAACAATAGGGCTAGGGCCAGACCCATGAGCCAGGCCCAGCTGCCCCAGTTTCCTTGCCAGAGTGGATCGAGGCCGTAGGAGGCGGTCACCAGGCATAGGATAATCAGCCAGGAGCGATCGATAAAGAAGGGAATACCTAGAATTGACCCCACCCGCCAGCCAGATTGCATTGTCGAGACCTCCTCCGTGCTGTTACACGCCCTCATAGCCAGGGCGCTACTACTATTCTAGTCGCTCTAGCGGTTACCAGTCCGGTTAGGCAACGCTGGATCGCTCCATCACTTGCCAACTCCCGGACCTGTCTCAGAGGACCACTAGTAGCGATCTCTACCAAGGTAGGGCTAGCCGTAGCTAAAAAAAACGCCCTCCGAAGAGAGCGTTTCGATAAACATCTATGCAGCTATCAACTAGCCGATAATTTCAGGAGCCTGAGCAGCCGCCAGGTCCAGGGGGAAGTTGTGAGCATTACGCTCGTGCATCACTTCCATACCCAAGTTCGCCCGGTTGATCACGTCAGCCCAGGTGCCAATCACCCGACCCTGAGAATCCAGAATCGATTGGTTGAAGTTGAACCCGTTCAGGTTGAACGCCAT
>JBEIUS010000132.1:0-9919 GCA_040374235.1 Leptolyngbya sp.
GCCGCCCTCAACTCGGCGGTGTTTAGCGACGGCTCCTTTGTCTACATTCCCAAGCACACCCAATGCCCCATGGATCTGTCCACCTACTTCCGGATTAACAATGGGGAGTCGGGGCAGTTTGAGCGCACCCTGATCGTGGCGGAGTCTGGTAGTTCCGTTACCTACCTGGAGGGCTGCACCGCCCCCATGTACGACAGCAACCAACTGCATGCGGCGGTGGTGGAGCTGGTGGCCCTGGACCACGCCACCATTAACTACTCGACGGTGCAGAACTGGTTTGCTGGGGATGAGCATGGCAAGGGGGGCATCTACAACTTTGTCACCAAGCGGGGGCTCTGTGCCGGCGACTACGCCAAAATCTCCTGGACCCAGGTGGAAACCGGCTCCGCCATCACCTGGAAGTATCCCAGCTGTGTACTGGTGGGGGATCACGCCGTCGGCGAGTTTTACTCTGTCGCCCTCACCAACCATCACCAGCAGGCGGACACCGGCACCAAGATGGTGCATGTGGGCAAACATACCCGCAGCACCATCATCTCCAAGGGGATCTCCGCAGGCCAGTCCAAAAACAGCTACCGAGGACTGGTGAAAATGGGGCCGAAGGCGGAGGGAGCACGCAACTACTCCCAGTGTGATTCCATGCTGATCGGCGATCGCTCCAGCGCCAACACCTTCCCCTACATCCAGGTGCAAAACAGCACCGCCCAGGTGGAACACGAAGCCTCTACTTCCAAAATCGGCGAAGACCAGCTCTTCTACTTTGCCCAGCGCGGCATTTCCCCTGAGGATGCGGTGTCGATGATCATCAGCGGCTTCTGTCGGGATGTGTTTAACAAACTGCCCATGGAGTTCGCCGCCGAGGCCGACAAACTGCTGGCCCTGAAGCTGGAAAACACCGTGGGCTAGACTCCCCTCCCTACTCTTCCATCCCGATTCATGATTACCCCCAACAGCGATCTAATTCTGTCCGTCAACAACCTCCATGCCAGTGTGGATGGGGTAGAGATTCTCAAGGGCCTCAACCTGGAGGTGAGAGCCGGGGAGATTCACGTCATCATGGGTCTGAACGGCTCCGGCAAAAGTACCTTCTCCAAGGTGCTGGCGGGCCACCCCGACTACCAGGTCACTGCTGGGGAGGTGAGGTTCAAGGGTGAGGATATCCTGGAAATGGCCCCCCACGATCGCGCCACCGCCGGTATTTTCCTGGCCTTCCAGTATCCCCTGGAGATTCCTGGGGTAAGCAACCGGGACTTTTTGCGGGTAGCCTACAACGCCCACCGCAAAGCTCGCGGCCAGGAGGAGCTAGATGTGTTTGATTTCGACGACCTGGTGGCGGAGAAGCTGGGGGTGGTGAAAATGGAGGCCGCCTTCCTGGATCGCAGCGTCAACGAGGGCTTTTCCGGCGGTGAGAAAAAGCGCAATGAAATCCTGCAAATGGCCCTGCTGCAACCCACCCTGGCCATTCTTGATGAAACCGACTCGGGGCTGGATATCGATGCGCTGAAAACCGTGGCCCAGGGGGTTAACCAGCTGGTTAACCCCGATAATGCCATCATCCTAATTACCCACTACCAGCGCCTGCTCAACTACATCGTGCCCGACTACGTCCACGTCATGGCCCACGGTCAGATTATCACCACCGGCGACCAGTCCCTGGCCCAACAACTGGAGGAGCGGGGCTACGAGTGGTTGCTGGCGGCCCATCCCCTGGAGGCGGCGGTGTCATGACGGCTTCCCTTTCCCCCCTGATGGCTACCGAGGCTAGCCGCGATCGCTACCTGAAAACCCTGGCCCAAACCCTGCGGTCCGCTGTGCCCAAGGATCTGCCCCTTGCCGATGTACGTAGTCGGGCGGCGGCCTGCCTGCAGGAGCAAACCTTTCCCTCCCCCCGCCAGGAGAATTGGCGTTTCACCGATCTGTCCCCCCTGTTGGCCCTTGACCTGCAGCCGGCCGCGCCGGTGCCCCCCCTGGATCGCCCGAACTGGAGCGACTTGGGTGCCCCAGCGGTAGAACTGGTGCTGGTAAATGGCCACTTCTGCCCCGCCCTGTCGCGACTGGAGGGACTTCCCCCCGGGGCGATCGCCGGCAGCCTGCGCCACCTGCTCAATCAACCCGATCTAGCTCCCCGGCTCTTGCCCCGCCTGGCCCAGGCCATCGGTCACCAGGAGCTGTTCACCGCCCTCAATAGCCTGGGCTTTGCTGATGGGGTAGGGCTGTGGGTTCCCCCCCATAGCGGCGGATCGCCGCCGGTGCAGATTCTTCACCTGACCAGCACCGCCCTGGAACCCCGGCTGGACCAACCCCGTAACCTGGTGGTGGTAGAAGCCGGCAGCCAGCTCACCCTGGTGGAACAGTACGGTGGTGAGGGGGCGGTCACCAACGCCGTCACTGAAATCTGGCTGGAGCCCGGCGCCCAGGTCAGTCACAGCCGCCTGCAACGGCAGGGGGAAGCCAGTTTTCACCTCGGCAAAACCGCCGTCATGCAGGGGGCCGATAGCCAGTACGCGGGCACCGCCCTCTACCTGGGGGGGCGCCTCAACCGCCATGATTGGCAGATCTACCAAACCGGTCCCCAGACCACCACCCAGCTCCATGGCCTGGCCCTGCTCAGGGGCCAGCAGCACAGTGATACCCACAGCCTGGTGGCCCTGGGCCATCCCCATGGCCGGGTCGAGCAAGCCCACCGCGCCATCGTGGATGACCGGGCCCACAGCGTCTTCAATGGCCGCATTGTGGTGCCCCAGGCGGCCCAGTTCACCAACGCCAGCCAGCTTAACCGCAACCTGCTGCTGTCTAACCAGGCCCGGGTAGATACCAAACCCCAGTTGGAAATCGTTGCGGACAATGTCAAGTGCGCCCACGGCGCCACCGTCAGCCAGCTCCAGGCGGATGAGATTTTCTATCTTCAGAGTCGGGGCATCAGCGCCGGTCAGGCCCAGCGTCTGCTGATCTACGCCTTTGCCATGGACATTCTCCAGACCATCCCCATGGCTTCGCTGCGGGACCGCCTCAGCGCCGTCCTGGGGGACTGGCGAGACTAGTCTGACCGGCTTTCCCCCTTACTCATTGCTCCCCCAACCCTCCCCTATGACCGTCACCCAGGAACGCTCTCTCGCCCAGCAGGTCCGCGCCGACTTTCCGATTTTGCACCAGCAGGTGAATGGCCATCCCCTGGTGTATTTTGATAACGCCGCCACCTCCCAAAAGCCGACCCCGGTGCTGGAGAGTCTGCAACACTACTACCGTTGCGATAACGCCAATGTCCATCGGGGTATCCACAGCCTCAGCGCTCGGGCTACCGATGCCTACGAAGGGGCGCGGGATAAGCTGGCCGCCTTTGTCAACGCCGCCAGTCGGGATGAGATCGTCTTCACCCGCAATGCCAGCGAGGCCATTAACCTGGTGGCCTACAGCTGGGGTATGGGCACCCTGCAACCCGGCGATGAAATCATCCTCTCGGTGATGGAGCACCACAGTAACCTAGTGCCCTGGCAGTTTGTCGCCCAGCGCACCGGGGCGGTGCTGCGGTTTGTGGGCCTCACCGCTGAACAACGTTTTGATCTGGAGCAGTTTCGCACCCTGCTGAACGATCGCACCCGCCTGGTGGCCATCAACCACGTCTCCAACACCCTGGGCTGTATCAACCCGGTGGAGGAGGTGATTGAGCTGGCCTACCACTACGGTGCCAGGGTCTTGATCGACGGCTGCCAGAGCGCTCCCCACCTGCCGCTGAATCTGCAGGCCATGGGCTGTGAGTGGTTTGTGGCCTCGGGCCATAAGATGTGCGGCCCCACCGGGATTGGCTTTCTCTACGGTCAGCGATCGCTGCTCCAGGCCATGCCCCCTTTTTTGGGCGGTGGCGAAATGATTGCCGATGTGTTTCTCGACCGGGCCACCTACGCCGAACTGCCCCACAAGTTTGAGGCGGGTACTCCGGCCATTGCTGAGGCGATCGCCCTGGGGGCGGCGGTAGACTACCTGTCAGGCCTGGGCATGGAGCGCATTGCCCGCTACGAGCACGAACTCACCGCCTACCTCTACCAGCAAATCCAGACCATTCCCGACCTCACCCTCTACGGCCCCCCGCCCCACAGCGATGGCAGTGGCCGCGCCGCCCTGGCCACCTTTACCCTGGCCCATGTTCATCCCCAGGATCTGGCCACCCTGCTGGATCAATCCGGCATCGCCATCCGTTCGGGTCACCACTGTACCCAACCCCTACATCGCCTGCTGGGGATAGATTCCACTGCCCGGGCCAGCCTTTACTTTTACAACACTCGGGCGGAAATCGACCGGTTTATCGTGGCTCTGCAGGAAACGGTGGAGTTCTTTCAGGGAATTCTGGCGGAGAATTAAGCAGGCAGCCTTATTCTGATCACTCTCGGTTTTGTTGATCACCAGGTTGGGGGAGCACTAGGTTGGAGGATTTGGGTTTTCAGCAGGGTCTACAGGCGATTCCCTTGGGGACGCTAACACATCCCTGCATCTAGCGATCGCCGGGGTGTGTTTAGCATGCACTCAATGGTGATCGATGTAAACATAGGCCACAACAGTGGTTTTTAGTCGATTTTTAGCGATTTTAGGCCTGTGTTTAGGATGCGCTCAATGTTGCTTGCTGAACACATAGATCACAACAATGGTTGTACGAGTGTGCTTAGAATGTGCTTAATGATGTTTACATAAATTATAGATTGATTCCTAGGTTCTCCAGCCCAATTCAGTCCAATTCACCCCAATTAGTCCAGGCAACTTCCCCCTCGCCCACCCAAATTCTGCCCCAGGTCGATGAGGGGTTTATTGCCCTTTATCTGCTCGATCTCTGCCAGGGGCTAGGCCCCAGGGGGAGACGGAATGTCCCCACGGCATTGGCTACGGTTACCCATGCTCCCAGGGAGTTGATCTGGGGGATGATTAGGCTGCTATCCTCTGGCTAGTGCTGGAGATTATCCCCGCGAGGTCCTGTGTCAGAAACTAAACCCACCCGATCCCTGGCTAATATCGCTGGAATTGTAGCGATCGCCACGATTTTAAGCAAACTAGCGGGCCTGTTTCGTCAACAGGCGATCGGGGCCGCCTTTGCGGTGGGCCCCGTCGCCGATGCCTATAGTTTTGCTTACATTATTCCGGGTTTTCTCTTGATTTTGTTAGGGGGGATCAACGGCCCCTTTCATAGTGCCATTGTCAGTGTGGTGGCCCGGCGAGATCGCCAGGAGACGGCGGTTTTAGTGGAAACCACTAACACCCTGGTGGGGTTGATTTTAGTGGGCCTATCGATACTACTGTTGCTGCTGGCGGGGCCAATTATCCAGGTGATTGCCCCGGGCTTAGAGCCCACTGTCCGGGAAATAGCGGTTTTGCAACTGCGCATCATGGCCCCCATGGCCCTATTGTCAGGGTTGATCGGCATTGGCTTTGGCGCTTTAAATGCCGATAGTCAATTTTGGCTACCCTCCCTCAGCCCGATCCTATCCAGTGGAGCAGTGCTGTTGGGGTTAAGCCTCCTCTACGCCACCCTGGGTAAGGCCATGACTAATCCGGAGTTTTACCTGCTGGGGGGAGCGGTGCTGGCCGCCAGTACCCTGGGGGGAGCAATCCTGCAGTGGTTGGCCCAGATCCCCAGCCTCTGGAGATCGGGGTTGGGGCGACTGCGACTCCGCTTTGATTGGTCCGTACCGGGGGTGCAGCAAGTATTACAGGTGTTGGTGCCCGCCACCCTATCCTCCGGCATGTTGCAGATCAACCTGTTTACCGATCTCTTTTTTGCCTCCTATATCGCCGGTACGGCGGCGGCCCTCAGCTACGCTAACCTGCTGGTGCAAACCCCCCTGGGGATCATTTCCAACGTCATTTTGGTGCCATTCCTGCCCATCTTTGCCCGGCTGGCAGACCCCCTGCACTGGCCCGAGTTAAAAATCCGGATTCGCCAAAGTCTGCTGTTTACCGCCCTGACCATGCTACCCCTGGGCACCCTGTTTATCGTCCTGGCCTTTCCCCTGGTGCGGGTGATCTATGAACGGGGGGCCTTTGGCGGAGAGGCCTCCCAGGTGGTGACCTCCTTGCTGGTGGTCTATGGGTTGGGGATGTTTGTCTACCTGGCTCGGGATGTGTTGGTGCGGGTTTTCTATGCCCTGGGGGATGGTCAAACCCCCTTTCGCATCAGTCTCATCAACATTGGTTTAAACGCCCTGCTGGATTTCTGGTTGATGCGCTGGCTAGGAGCCCCAGGATTAGTGTTGGCGACGGTGGGGGTAAATATTGTTGCTACCCTGGCCATGGTGGTGATTTTAAACCGCCGCCTGGGGGGCTTGCCCCTGGTGAAATGGGGCGGGGCGATCGCCGCCCTCACAGCCCTCAGTGGCCTGGCGGGTCTGGTGAGCTGGGGGGTTTTAGGGCAACTGCAAAACCAGTTCGGTAGTCAGGGCCTGGCGGTTCTGCTCGCCCAATTACTTCTACCTGGGGCGATCGGGCTGCTGCTGTTTATCCTGGTGGCCCTACGGCTACCGATACCCGAGGTCAAACAACTGGCCGGTCGCCTGAGACAGCGGCTACACTAGGAGCAAAGCAGGGCTCTATTTAGTCGTCATCTACCCATCTACCTAATCGACTGACTAATTGTTATTTCCCTAGAATTAATTTTTATAGCCGTGTTTACAGGAATTGACTTGATCGTTATCCTGGTTGTGCTCGGTCTGATTTTCTACACTACGCAACCGGACTCCGGTAAGGGCAATGCTGATCTTGCGTTCAACCTCAAGGTTGAACCTCTGACCTTCCTAGTGATTATGATAGTGGCCGCCATGGTAGTGGGTTCAATGCTCTAGCCGCCCCCAGGACATAGGCTGGGGGACTTTGAACCGTAGCTAGGAGATGGGTATCTCTAGTCAGCCCTAAAAGGGAAAAAGGCGATTGAGGGCTTGCAGAAATTGGGCCAATTGCCGATAGGCTGACTCAATCAAATCCCCCTCCAGCACCACCGTGGTGGTGGGGTAGGTTTGCAGTACCTCCAGGAGCGTAATCTGGAGATCGGGGCTGGCGGAAAGCACCAGGGCCGATCTCAGGGCCTGGCGGCTAGCCTCGGGGGCCACGGGATGGACGGCGGTGCCCAGTTGATCGAGGAGCCACTCCCCTGGCCAACTATTGAGGGCCTTATCTAACAAAATTGGGTCGGCGGTAAGGGGTTGGTTGAGCAGCGATATCAGGGAAGCTGGATCCTGACCGGCCTGGCGCAGTAGTGCCCCCAGAGATGGGCTAACCTCACCGGTGGTGGCCAGGGTGGCCAGGTCTGTCACCGGTACGCTGCGACTAAAACCGCGATACTTCAACATCACCTCTGAGGCTGCCCAGCTGGCCCCAGGGGCTAATCCCAGGCCCACCAGGGTCAGGATCAATAATCGTTTTTGCATGGGACCAGTACCACTAAACCGGGAATCGCCCTAGGGACAAACTCTGGGAGGAGGGGGGTTAGGACCCCCGGGAGGAGGTCAGGGATAGGGCAGAGGTCGATGGCCGACCGTGGCCGTTGCTAGGGGCGGTTACCTGTTCAATATTAAATCGATAACCAACATTACGTACGGTTTGAATAATGTTGGGTTGGCGGGGATCGGCCTCGATTTTTTTTCGTAGGGAAAGAATGTGGGTATCGACGGTGCGGGGGTTATCAATGGCATCGGGCCAGGCTCGACGTAACAGGTCACTGCGGGTCAGGGGGGAACCGGAGACCTGGGTGAGGACGTACAACAGGCTAAACTCCTGGGGGGTCAGATCAATGTATTCACCGCGAAGGTGGACCCGCCGTTGTACCAGGTCAATATTCAGGTCCCCGTAGGTCAGGGAGGCGGGGGCGGTGCTCAACCGGGCCCGACGGGTGAGGGCATCCACCCGGGCCAGGAACTCCTGCATACCAAAGGGCTTGGTCAGGTAGTCATCCGCCCCAGCCCTGAGGCCATTGACAATATCCGCCTCCGTAGTGGCCGCTGACAGGATCATGATCAGGGGCTGACCCTGGCCGTGCAACCAGCGGCAGAGATCAATGCCGTCGCCCTCCGGCAGGTGGGAGTCGAGAATGATCAGATCGGGCTGACGAGCCTGAAAGAGGTCACGGGTATGAACCAGGTCGCTGGACTGAAAGACTTTGTAACCAGCCTGCTGTAGGTGCCATCCCAGGAGCGATCGCAAATGGGGGTTACCTTCAATAATTTGAATTGATACAGGACCCACTGGTTAAACCGATAAGGTTCACAATTATTGAGCCACCATAGCAAAGCTAATTTGCTCTTTTTGTAGCTACAGTCACTCTAATCACGACGAGTCTCCAGGTATTGCCCAATCATGAGTTCTTCCCCAGCCCGACAAATCACGGTTTGGCGAGTGCGGTACCGTTGACCAATTAGTTTAATTTCCTCCTCAAAACAGGAGTCGTCATACTCGGTTTTCAACTGCATGGTGCGGTCATCTGGGAACCGATACTGGGCCAGGACCGGTTGATTGGTGGCAAAGCCCCGATCTCGGTAGAGGATGGCGCCCCGCACGCCAAACACCGTGCTCCCCACTACGGGCTTTTTCCCTGTACCCACGTAGTCGCTTTTCCAGGTGACGGTGGTGCCGCAGATCAGGGGGTGCTGCGGATCTAAGCGGTGCAACTTCGCTAGCTGTAGTAGGGTCGGTGAGCCCGCTGGCAAGAACTCAATATTAATCTGACTGACCACCTCCTGGGTCTCCCCACTTTTCAGGGTGTAGTAGCGGCGTTCCGACCGCCATGACCCTGAGGTTTCCTGGAAAAAAGCGGTAATCAGAGGTTCGGCTACAATGCGATCGGTATCAACGGAGAAGGACATAGGGCTAGGAAGGAAAGGGGGAGTGGGCAATGAGTGGAAAAAGTCAACCTATCGGCTGGGTTTCGTTATTTTTCTTAATCATAGTGCCTGGTCTGGAGGAATAGCAACGGGGAGTTGGCAGCCCCAGGCGGTTGAACAAAATTCAACGAAGTTCTTGAAAAGGTTCTGTAAGTATTGTTACTCAGTTGCTAGGCGCTGGTGGAACTGGTCGAAACCGTTACAATAGGCCCATTATTCTCTTGCTGGTGTTTTTGACCTATGGCCATGGTTCCGCTCCTGACCACCTCAGATGACTTCCCTGTTCCGGCCCAGGCTGACTGGGCCCCCCTGCCCAGCCAGCGGCCCCTATTGTTGGTGGGCCATGGTAGCCGTGACCTGGACGGGCGCGATCGCCTGCTAGAATTTGCCGCCGCCTACCAGGCCAGGGATCGGTCCCGCCCGGTGATCCCCTGCTTCCTGGAGCTGACGGAACCCACCATCCAGGAGGGCGTGGATCGCTGTGTGGCGGCTGGCTACACTGACATTTCGGTGCTGCCGGTGTTGCTCTTTGCCGCCCGCCACAATAAGTTTGACGTCACCAACGAGCTGGACCGGGCCCGTCAGCGCCATCCCCAGGTTACCTTTCACTACGGTCGCCACTTTGGCATCACCCCGGAGATTATTCGCCTCTGGCAAGATCGTCTGGCGGAGCTAGATGGCCCCCGCCTCAATCCCCTGGGGATTGCCCGGGAAGATACGGTACTGCTGTTTGTGGGCCGCGGCGCCAGTGACCCCGATGCCAATGGGGATGTCTACAAGTTAGCTCGCATCCTGTGGGAAGGCAGTCGCTACCAAACCGTGGAAATTTGTTTTATCGGCATCACCCACCCCCGCCTAGAGGAGGGCTTTCGCCGGGCCCGTTTCTACCACCCCCAACGGGTTATTGTGCTGCCCTACTTTCTGTTCACCGGGGTACTGGTGAAGAAAATCCTGGAGATTACCCGGCAGCAACAGGTGGCCTATCCGGAGGTGGCGATCACCGCCCTGCCGGAGATGGGCAACCATCCCCAGCTACTCAAGATGCTGCGCGATCGGGAGGTGGAAAC
>JBEIUS010000222.1:0-4128 GCA_040374235.1 Leptolyngbya sp.
AGGGGACTGGCTGATAAACTGTATTCATAGTAAAAGCCGTTAATTACTACGAGTAGGGGCAAGGTTTCCCGTTCAGGAAACTGCTGGAAGAGGTTATAAATATTGACTTGTTTAAGGTACTTAGATAAGTCATCTCTACTCTCAGAAGGCAAATTCAGGTCCTGCAAGACCAGGGTTGCCAGTGAATCGCAGATGGTGTCATAGATCCCTTCGTAGTTGACTGCTGGGAGTTTCAACGGCCCATAGTTTTTGACATCACGGGTGTCAATAATGGGAATTGGGTGATCACAATCCTGGGGAGTCTCTAAGGTGAGAGGGATAACCTGGGCCGGGGTAAAACTGCTCAGGTCATAGATGACCATCGGTTTGCCAGTGAGGGAGGGCAGGTGGGACCAAATCGAGTTCCAATAATGGAAAACATTGGCGTAGAGGTATTCAGCCCTGAGCGATCGCAGCACCAGGGAATTAGCCTCCCTGACAATATAAAGATGGCTAGTGCTATGACCATCCTTTAGATGCAGGCCCAGGGTCTCAGTTTGCTCGAGTAGGGTCAGACTCTGGTCTCTAGGTTCCAGGGATGGGGGCTGCTGGTTAACCAGGCTAGGTAGGGGTAAGAATGGCCAACGGCTGTATTCCTGATAAAAACCCTTGTAGGCCATGGGAATAGCATCGTGACTGGATCGCGGTATTAAGTCCTTTGGATTTTTGCCAAACAGGTAGCTGTATTGGCAGCACTCTACATAGGATTCAAGATTACATAGTCGGGTCATGGGGGGCCTCCCAGGGGAAAATCAGGGTTTAGTCCAGGTTGCATAGGTTTTGAGCAATAAGCCTAACTTCGTCGGCTTTTTGGGTTTTATAGGTCAACTCGACAAAGCCGCCCTGGCCAAAGCTAAAGTCTTGAGAGCCAAGGTAGGCGGTCTGATCTCCCAGTAAAATCACCTTGCCATGGAGATTCGGTACGGCCCTACCGCCTAACGGGGAGGAGTTGTAATGGCCACAGCAAATTTGAGGCTGCAGATGGCGTAGCAAATTGATCTGGTGGAAGGTCGGATCAAAGTTACGGGTGTAAATCCGCAGCCTACCCTGGGGATTTTGAGCAAACCGTTGTAGCTCCCGGTCTAGGTCCTGTTTAAAGCCGTAGGCGTCAAGTAGGGTGATTGGGGGAGGTGCCCCCCGGTTGGGTCGCGAGATGCTCCTGACCTGCCATCCGATTGGGGATGGGATAGCGGTGGCCTGGGTCTTAGCGCTCCACAGGTAGCAAAAATAGTCGATTAATTCCTGATGCTGAGGGGTATGGGACCACAACAGCCCTGCCTCTCCATTCCTGCCCAGGCTACCACCGGTTAAGTTGCAGGAACCCAGGTAGGCGGTCTTTTCACTGATGTAGGTTTTCAGATGGAATTGACCACTGCGAAAACTAACCCCTGCCTGGGCTAAGGCCCTCAGACAAGCTTGCTTCTTGAGGTCAGCGTTGCCATAGTCGGGGTTAGGGGCTAGGCCTTTTTCCAGGGTTTTATCCACCCGGTCCTGGACCTGATCGCTAAAATCCGTCAAGATCCAAACCGGAATCTGGCGGGCCTTCTCGGCAATTTTGGTAACGATGTCCAGGTCCTCTAGACGGTAGCTACAGATCAACAGGTAAGCTTCCGCCTGATCGATGAGCTGGTGAAGCCGCTCTCGATGGGTGCCTTTGCCAATTAATACTTCTACCCCAGGGTCGGCTGTAGTTGACACCTGCAGGGCAGGAATATCCTGACTGGGGCGGGTTAGGGTGGAATGGGCCTGGCGATAGTCGGAGACCAGGGTGAGAATCGTCTCATCCAACTCAGCGGCGGCTGGTTCTTGCTTGAGTACCCTGAGGGCCAGGCGGAGGGGGGTGGGCAACTCCCTTGGCTCTAGCCAACCGGTCAGACCAGGCCGCAGGCTAAGGGCAAATTCGTCGGGGTTGGCGCTGTTGAGGGCCGCCTGTAGGACCTGCAATGGGTGATTTTCCAGGAGTGTGGCCAGGTCTTGTTCAACGGCTTGCCTGATCTGGACCAGTCTGGCTGCGATCGGATCGGAGTCAGCCCCTGGTGTTGAGGCGGGGAGGGGTAATCTGTAATGCCCCTGCCAGCGTTCCGGGGGGGTGGAGGGAAGTTGGGGATCGTCTGGATCTAGGGCTAGTTCAAAGTTGTCCTCCAGGTCTTGGGTCACAAATCGATACCTGGGGGCACATCCCTTCAGGAGAGCCGAGTCCAGAGGGTCAAGGGAGGGGGTGAGGAGATTGGCGGTTAACTGGGGAGGCCGACCTAGGCCCTGATGCATCAGGTGAAGGAAAGTGGTTTCCGGCAGGAACTGAAGGCCAAGGTTACGGTGTACCCGCCCCAGGTGGTAGCAACGATGCTGAGTTGAAAGGGCCCGGACATTGCCCATTAGGGTTTTGAGGGAGGTGTCAGGGGCCCTATCCTCCCCCTCGGGGAGGCGTTCATAGTGTCCGGCTAGGGTCCAAATGATCTTCATGGTAGGGGGTGACGCTAGAGGGTTAGATCTCGTATTTGGGTCAGGGATGACCGGAATAGGGGGGCAAAGGCTGACCGCCTGTAGTGGTTTTTATCCCCCACCAGGGCCACCGCCTCTGTGGCTCGGGTCAGGGCCCAACGGACATCCGCCAGGGAGGGCTGGTGGCTGGCAGTCGCATCACAGACAATCCAGAGCAGCTCCCGAGCTTCCCCAGACCATTGGGTAATATCCTGAATCTCCACCGATGGACCGGGGGTATTAAGGTGCCTGGCCGGTAGGAACTGCGATCGCAGCTTTTCCGCCCCCTCTGGGGAGAAGGTCAAGACGCTATGGCGATAGTTAGGTAGGGCTTGAATGCCCCTCTCCAGAATTGCAGCCAGGTGTTGATGGGTGACCCCGTGGTGCCAGGCCAGCCGGGGCAGGGTCTCTGGCAGCGCCGTGTAGGGTCGTGTGGGTGGAGTATAGGGAACAGAGGTGGAGGGATAAAAGGCGGAAAATATCGGATAGGCCAGGTCGGGATGGAGGCGATGGTTCTCTGGAAGGACAACCCGATAACCAGGCCACAGTCGATGAAACCATTGGGTAAAGCAACTGTGATTGTCTTCCAGTTCTCCTAAAAGCACCAGTTTCCTGGCCCGGGCGGCGATCTGACGCAGTTGTTGGGCGCTCAGGCTGTGGGCATCCTCTATCCCCACCCAGTCAAATACCCGGTCGCCTAGGGCGTCGAGTTGCCCCCCGCCACACAGGACAGGAACCGTCATCGTTGCTAGTAGCCCATCGGTAATTTCCTCTAGGGCCTGGGAAGAAAGATGGCGGTAGTGTTGGTGCAGGTGTTCCCGTTGGGCTAATAGGGGATAGGCCTGTTGCAGGCGATGCACCAGTAACCGCTGCCGGGCTGGAGGGATCTCGGGTAAGGTCCGTGCTACGGCAGCGGCAACCGCCTCTAGCTGGCCAGACTCAAGTAGCTCCAACCAGTAATGGCGATGGGGGGTCAGGGTGAGTTGTTCAAAGAGGGCATCTGGCAACCAGTGGAGCGGGGTTAAGGTAAGGTGCGGATCCCTGACCTGGCGCGTCACCCAATCTCGCACGGTATCCCGATAGTCTTGATCCGCTGTAATCCTTAGGGGAGGTAGGGGTAACTCCCCGTAGGCCTCCAGACTACCTGGCCGACCGGCCACCACCAGGGTTGATCGTTGATGGTGAATGGCGGTGGTCAGGGCCGCCCGGGCCACCTGGGTTTTGCCACTGCCCGGAGTACCGGCAATGGCGGCGATGGGACTATTGGATAGGGCTAGATTCAGCGCCTCCCGTTGTCGGGCTCGGAGGGGAACGGGGGTAGGGCCTGTCGGTAAATTCAGCTCGATCCGGTCCCCCATACCCACATAGGTCCGTTGTGCTAGGGCTTCTATCAGCCGTGCCGGTACCGTCATAGACCCTGGCCTCCTAACCATTGGCGGAGCCACCGGGTCAGGCCATCGACCCCTTCCATAAACCCTGCCTCCAAGGGAGCTGGCAATGGTAAGGTTGGCTGGATTCCTGAACCTGAGTCATCAGGCTCAGGGGTTTGATCCAGGTCAACTAGATAGACACTCAGGCTCGCATCTACTCCCGAGGTTTGATGCAGCC
>JBEIUS010000020.1:0-27530 GCA_040374235.1 Leptolyngbya sp.
GGGAGAGGGATTTTAGGTGAGGGAAACTCCAGGTTTCAAATTAGACGCGGTTTATATCTTTATTGAAGAGGCGGTAGATCGTTTTTTACCCCCTGCCCCCCTTACAGGGCTGCCGAACCGATGTCGCGGAGTACTAGCGATCGCCTCGGTAGCCCCGGACTTTGACATTTGACAGAGGTGATAAAATCCTTATGATTATTTGATTGACTGAAGTAGAGTGGCAGTGCAGTGGTGCCAGGGCTTTACGGTTCTAGGGTTTAACCAAGGTGCCGGCAAGTGGGCGAAGGTGTGGAGTCTTTGATCACCGAAGATCACCGAACCTGTCATTTGGCTTACTGTCTATTGAACACGGTGTCATTCATTTAATCCTGGTTAACGTTGTGAGGAGTAAAAACATGAGTTACGTAAAGCAGACGTTTTGGTTGGCGGGCCTAGCCGCGGCTATCACTCTTGGGGGCAGCTTGCCAGCCCATGCGGACGGTTGTGATGTCAGGAAGACGGCAGACAGCACCGATGGGATCAAAGTGGCTGAGGTCACCACTGACGCTGCGGTTCAAACCGTAGTTGAAGCAACTGTTCAACCCTCCAGTTCAGTGGTGGTTCCTGCTGTCGAGAGCGGGGCTATGCAGGTCACTGAAGGGGTGGAAACTCCAGTGGCTACCGAGGCTAAGCTTCTGACTGAACCGACCGCTGCTGTCAGCGAACCCGCTGCCCTTAGTGTCAACACCACCGATTTCCAATCACTTCCCAGTTCCGAGTCATTCCAGGCTCCCGCCTACGGCGAAGGGGTGGACGTGGCTCAGGTGTCCCGGGGTAGCTATGGCAGCGTTTCTCCAGCCTATCTGGGTATTGGTGGCAACCTCGGTATTGGTGATGCCGATAGCGCCGTGGGTGACTTTGGCTTTGCCGTGGTCAGTAAAATCTCCCTTGGGCCCCGGTTTTCCGTCAGACCTAGTTTCTTGCTGTCGGAGCGGTTTAGCAACTTCACCGTACCCCTCACCTTCAACCTGAATACCATGCGGTTGGGAGGGTTTCGCTTCCAGCCCTACATCGGTGGTGGGGTTGATATCCCCTTCAACGGCAACACCGCCTTCCTCGTCAATGCTGGGGCCGATGTGCCGATTTCCCGTGACTTCACCCTCAACACCAATGCTAACTGGCGGGTCACCAGTGGCTTTGCCCTGGGTGTGACCTTTGGGTTGGGTTACAACTTCCCCTTTGTCTTTGAATAAATTTTGCCCGGGCTAGGTGCCCGCAGCTAAATTACAGCCAAGGTAGGAGAACCTGAATGTGATCCCACCTTGGTTTTTTATGGTGTTTCTTCAGCTCTCGCGTAGCGGCCCGGAGGGCATGATCGGACTTACCCCAGGTCAGTTTTGACGGCGGTGAAATCAGCCTCTAAAATTTAGGGGATGTTAACGACTTTTTCAGATTCCCCCATGACCCTCACCAACCATCGTTCTGACGATAAAACCGTTGTGCGTGAATATTTCAACGCTACGGGTTTTGACCGCTGGCAACGCATCTACGGTGATGGCGAGGTTAACAAGGTACAACTGGATATTCGTAGGGGTCATCAGCAAACCGTCGACACCGTCATGGGTTGGCTAGAGGCGGATGGGGATTTGACCGACCTCACCTGCTGTGATGCGGGCTGTGGTGTGGGTAGCCTAGCCATTCCCCTGGCCCGGGCCGGGGCTAGGGTCTACGCCAGTGATATTTCTGCCAAGATGGTGGAAGAGGCTCAACGCCGAGCTGAGATCACCCTGCCCGCCGAGCACCAGCCCCATTTCGAGGTGAAGGATCTGGAAGCCCTGGAGGGAACTTACCACACCGTCATTTGCCTGGATGTGCTCATCCACTATCCCGATCAGCAGGTCAAGGAGATGATTAACCATCTCAGCTCCATGGCCCAATCCCGGTTACTGCTCAGCTTTGCCCCCAAAACCTGTTACTACACGGTGCTGAAAAAAATCGGGGAATTTTTCCCCGGCCCCAGTAAAACCACCCGAGCTTACCTGCACCGCGAATCAGAGATCGTCACCATGCTAACGGTGGCAGGTTGGCGGATTGAACGACGCGCCATGACCAAAACCCAATTTTACTTCTCTCGACTCCTGGAGGCGGTCCGTTAGCCGCCCCTTTCTCCGGCGATGAAGTTACTGATCTTAGTCGGCCACCAGTTCTGTGTTCAATTCATTCACGGGACGTCGCCGTAGTTCCGCGGACTCAGTCCGGGGCAACAGATCAAACACCTGGCGCAGGGCGTCATCAATGGTTTCGTAGGCAATGGTGCCGGTTTGGTTAAACACCAGTTGCCCTGTGCCATCAAAGATCAGGGTTTGGGGCACGGCGTTACGGAAATAATAGCCGGGCTCGCTGGGGTCGTAGTTGGCCTTGACCGGAATCGCGTCGGCCATGATCGGAATAAAGTTGGCCACCCGCCCGTAGGGAGCCTGTAGCTGGGATATCACCGATGCAAACTGCTTGCAGTCCTGGCTGTCATCGACGTAGATCACTACCAGGGCGGGTTTGCCGTACTGAAGGGATTGCTTCAGGGTCACCCGGGGGGGCACCAGGGAGCCGTTACCGGCATAGAGGGCAAAAATGTTGCCGTCGTAGTGATCATCGTTCAGACCGGCCCAGGTTAGGGGTTGCCCCCAGCCCAGCCAGAGTATGGAGGCCAGCAAGACGGCCAGACAGGGCGATCGCCAGAGCCCTGGTCTTTGCTGCCGCAATGGGTAAAATACCCCTTTTAGCACAGATACTTTTTCTAAGAGTGCTGGTAGCATTACGCGCCTTATCCCTTAATAACTACTTTTTAATCCTGGGTTCAGGGTGGGGAGTGATCCCCGTTTGTTGGTATAACCTTCTACTGGTCTGAGTCAAATCCCTGGACAATCCCTCCCATCTCCTCCCGATTCGCCACAGACTTGTCCTTGGGAGTCCAGACCACCACCTGGTAGTAGTGATCCCCCACTTCCAGAGTGGTGTGCAGGTAGTTAACCGCCTGTCCCAACACCTGACCCTGAAGTTCGTACTGGACGGCGGGAAAGTTCGCGATTTGACTGACACCGGTCCGTGAGGGGGTGCTGACAGGAGCCGTTAAGCCTGATTCTAGCAGGGCCAGGTAACGGCTAGCCTGCTGTTCTAGGGTACCGGTTGGCACCACTGCCTTGTTTTCCCCCAGCACCACCAGGTAGATTTGTCGATCGGGATGGTAGACCTGCAGGTCCGCCCGATCATGCAGGCTCTTCGCCGGTGCTTCCTGCCAGCCGGACCTAAGCCGTAGGCGGACCGGCAAAATCTTGCTTACCACCCGATCGCCCCGCACCGATCGCTCCAGAAATTGATTACCCGTGGTAGTGGCCTCGGTCTGCTTAACCAGGCTGGGCAGCCCCAGGGTTCTACAACCCATCAGGCTCAGGGTGAGGATGCTAACCACTAAGGGAGTTAGCCGCCGCCCGCCGCCCCCAAACAAGCGGGGAACCATGCCACCGCCGGTTAAACAGTCGGGGTGGGGTCTGGCCTGATTGCCTGCCATTGCCATGGACCTACTCCTCTGGAATTACTCCTGTGGGATTTCACAGTGTAGCTACCAGGGTATAGCAACATCTCCGCAAATTCGCTCCGTCCTCCCCTATGCTGGATAGAGATTATCCAAATTCTTACCTTTCCCTAAACTCCCCCTTGCCCCATGTTACGAGCTGGAATTGTTGGTCTTCCCAATGTTGGCAAATCGACCTTGTTCAATGCGGTGGTGGCCAATGCTAAGGCCCAAGCCGCCAATTTCCCCTTTTGCACCATTGAGCCCAATGTGGGGGTTGTGGCGGTCCCCGATGCCCGCCTGCAGGTGCTGGCGGACCTCTCCAAGTCCGTGGAGATCATTCCCGCCCGGGTGGAGTTTGTGGATATCGCCGGTCTGGTCCAGGGGGCCAGTCAGGGGGAAGGCCTGGGCAACCAGTTCCTCGCCAATATTCGCGAGGTGGACGCCATTGTCCACGTGGTGCGCTGTTTTGAAGACGACGATATTATCCATGTCTCGGGATCTGTGGATCCGCTGCGGGATATGGAGGTGATTAACCTGGAGCTGGCCCTGGCGGATCTGGCCCAGCTGGAACGACGCATCGACCGGGTGCGCAAATCAGCCCGGGCGGATAAGCAGGCCCAGGCGGAGTTGGTGGTGCTCGAACAGCTGCTGCCTGCCCTCAACCAAGGCCAGCCCGCCCGTCTGGTTAGCCTGGATGAGGAGGCGGAGGCCCTGGTAAAACCCCTGGGCTTGCTGACCCGTAAGCCGGTCATCTATGCCGCCAACGTCTCGGAGGATGATCTGGCCACTGGCAATGCCTGGGTGGACCAGGTGCGGCAGCGGGCCGCCACAGAACAGGCGGAGGTGGTGGTGATCTCCGCCCAGGTGGAGGCGGAGTTGATCGATCTGGGCGAGGCGGATCGCCAGGAATTTCTGGCCAGCCTGGGGGTTCAGGAGGGGGGGTTAATCAGCTTGATCCATGCCACCTATACCCTACTGGGGCTGCGGACCTACTTCACCACCGGCCCTAAGGAAACCCGAGCCTGGACCATTAGGGCCGGCATGCTAGCCCCCCAGGCCGCTGGGGTGATCCACACCGACTTTGAACGGGGCTTTATTCGCGCTGAAACCGTCGCCTACCAGGATCTGGTGCAGGCTGGATCGATGGCGATCGCCAAGGAAAAGGGCTGGGTACGCAGTGAAGGTAAGGATTACCTGGTGCAGGAAGGGGATGTGATGCTATTTCGCTTCAATGTTTAGGGCTTTAAACATTCCGGCCAAATTGGTTAAATCTATCTACAATTTGAGCACTTGAAGGGTTTCTAGCCGCTTAATGGAAAGCAGAGCTATCCTAGGGTCAAGATCTATGAGTAGCTTACACCGCTAGGCCGCATACCCTGCAGTTATTTTTAGTCTGGCAAGGTACCCCTGTGACCTCACCTCAGCCCCCTTACCCCTGGTTAACTCCCGCCCTCCACCATTTGCGGAGGTTACCGGCCTGGGCGCTGCTTTCCCTGGCCATGAATGGACTGCTATTTTTGACGTTGTTAGTTATGCTCCAGCGCGGCAGTCGTTCCACTGACCCCATGCTGGTCAGCGCCAGTGCGGTGGCGGCGGATGCCCAGTCCCAGCCCGATGTTATGTTTACCCCCCGCCTGGGCAATCGTCAGGTGCTTAATTACGACCAGTGGGTGGGGTTACTTAAAACCGAAGCGGAGGCGGCCGCCCGGGCCGGTCTACCCCACCAGGCCATCCTGCTGGGGGATTCCTTAACCCTCTGGTTCCCTCCCGATCTGTTGCCGGGTCGTCGGTCCTGGCTGAACCAGGCGATTTCCGGGGAACAATCCCTGGGGTTGTTAAACCGCCTGACCCTATTGGATCAGACCACCCCCGAGGTGGTGTTGGTCATGGTGGGTATCAATGATTTGATTTGGGGCAGCCCGGCCCTTGATCTGGTCAATAACATTGGAGCGGCGGTCAAGTATCTGCACACCGTCCATCCCCAGGCTCGCATTGTGGTGCAGTCAATTTTGCCCCACGGGGGGGCGGCGGCCACCTGGGAGGGCCGCGATCGCCTGGTGGCCGTATCCCCCCAGGAGATTGTGGCGGTCAATACCCAAATTCGCCAGGTGGCCACGGCGGCGGGGGCCACCTACCTCGATCTCTATCCCCTGTTTGTCAATGGCGAGGGCTACCTGCGATCGGACCTGACCACCGATGGCTTGCACCTAAACCACAACGGCTACCTGGTCTGGCGCACCGCCCTGGCCCTGATGAACGAGGCCAGCTACTCTGGTAATTGAGCCTGTCGATAGGCTCGCCAGCCCCCGTAGGCGGTAATCTCGGGCTGTCCCTGGCACAGTAGGGGCTCCGCCAGCACCCCCAGCACGATTTCGCCATCGGCCAGGGTGACCTTGCCGACGCAGAGGCCCGGGGGCTCCTGCTGTAACACCTCCACCAGGCCTGCCGCCGGAACCTCCCACACCTCCAGGGCGATCGCCGCCCCGCCTTGGTCTACCCGCACCATACCAGGATGGACATCGCCGATGGACCAAAGGCGATAGCTGGGGGTGGTGGTGGTTTCGTAGAGAAAGCTAGCCCCCACATTGAGGAGGTTTGGGTTAAGCTCCAGACCCCGCATCAGGGTGCCGTTGACGGCGAGTTTTAAAGAAGATTTCACTGCAATTTTGCCTATAGCGGTTCTCAGTTCAGTGAGATACAAATTTTCTCAGCTTCAGCTCCCCAGCTTTTTGCTGACTAAGCTCCTTATTGACCGGAACTGGCGGGCAATTGGGGTACCAGTATGGACTGATTATTTTCCTGTTTGATTTCGTAGGTTAGCCAGCTCGAGCCCGAGGCGCAGCACAGGGCATCCTCTGGCTTATAGCGGTTAAATGAGGCGCCAATGTAGTCCTCCCGATAGAGGTTGGCATCTATCAAACTACCATCGGTGCGGGAGTCCATTGGGATGGGGGAGAGGGTGCCGATGAACTGCCCCCCACTAAAAACAAATACCTGGTAGGTCAGCGGACGACACATGCCATCGGCATTGGCCATGCCACTGACCAGGGTGGTCTTGCCAAAGACCTGGGCCGCCCCCATCAAGGACCAACCGGCCGACTCCACCAATCGATCCTCTGGCAAGGCTGCGGATCGTCTACCCAACTGACAATTGGTCAGATTCCCTCCTCCCTCGACTTGAGGGGCCCGGGGGATAGCAGAGGGGGCTTGGTTCCAATTGATTTGGGCATCTAACCAGGCACCACTAGGCCCGGTTTGGGCGAGGCTGGCAGGAGCGACTACCATAGAGCCACTGACTAACAGGCTGGCGATCGCAGTGAAGAATTTGATCATAACCATTTAACAGCTTTCAGATGAACTAGAGTTTAGTCTGCAGAAACCAGTCTATTTGCTCCAGTCTATTTGCTCCAGTCTATTTGCTCCAGTCTATTTGCTCCAGTCTACAGGGAGACTGGAGCAAATAGACTAATCCCACTACTGGTCATAGTAACCAGCATTGGGCCTGCAGACCCGTGCCTCTAGGGTTTTCAAATTACCTTACCGTTGGTTATAATAAGATTATGTAAATTTATGCTTCCTTCCCTCACAGTGGAATCTTTGGCTTTCCAAGTGTGGCGTACATCCCTAAGGAGTTGATCCCTGATGGATTACATTGAAAAAGTTGTCGACAAGCTACGCGAGTGGATTGATCGGGTTATTGATGCGTTGTTTGGCCCTGATTCGCAGTATGAACCTGAATTAATTCCAATTCCGGTAAACGAACCCAGGCATTAGCTAAGGGAAATAGGTTGTTGAAAATTCAAGTTATTCATGGGCCTAACCTAAATATGTTAGGGCTCAGGGAACCCAATTTTTATGGTTTTAAATCTCTTGAAGCAATTAATCAGAACCTAACTGTTTTAGCTGAGGCCTTGAGGGTTGAGCTGGATTGCTATCAGTCTAATAGTGAGGGTGATTTAGTCAGTTGTATTCAGGCGACCCTGGGTAGAAAAGATGGTATTTTAATTAATCCTGCCGCATACACCCATACTAGTGTAGCTATCCGTGATGCAATTGTGGCTGTTTCCCTACCCGTTGTAGAGGTGCATCTGAGTAATATTTACAGTCGAGAATTGTTTCGCCATCACTCCTATATTGCTCCGGTTGTCATCGGCCAAATCTCCGGGTTTGGGGCTAATAGCTATGGTTTAGGCCTACGGGCCTTGGTTGACTATTTAGAAAGTCTTCGCTAGTAGGGTAACAGCCCAAGGCTAGATATTTTAGGGCTATGGGGGCCTGTCTGGTTGACTGACAAAGCTTTTTCCCCTCATCCCATCCCTAAATTCCCACCTCGCGTAGCGGCCCGGAGGGCATACTCTGGGGGACTTTGGGCCGTAATAGATGTTTGACACCTCTAGCTCCCCCCAGTATTGGGGGGCAGGGGGCCTAATGGGGCATTTTGAGCCTCAATAGGAAATATATGTAATTAGTAGCTAACCTTGGGGGGCTAAAGGGTGGACCTTGGCAGACAAAAATCTAAGGGGGCTGAAGCTGGGAAAAACTGTATCTCACTGAATCGAGAACCGCTATATTAGCCACCGGGAAGCAGGTGAAGGTGCGCCAAAATTCCCATGCGGCCTCTGCTTTAACCGATTAACCCTGTCCTGAGCGTTCTAACCAAAACCATAATTCGGCAAACTCTAAAATTTCCTAGGGCTAAATAGGGGTAAATGCTCAGAAAGTTTTGAATTTGAGATGCTAGGATTTGCTAGGTGAACATGCTGAGAGGGCTTGCTGTGATCCGTTCTGCTACCCTGCCGTTGCAGACCCCGCTGTTGCCATCCCTTGGTGACAATAACCGCTTAAAACTATTTTCCGGTTCCGCCAATGTGGAGTTATCTAGGGAAGTAGCTCGATACCTCGGCATTGATCTAGGTCCCATGGTCCGTAAGCGCTTCGCCGATGGCGAACTCTACATCCAGATTCAGGAATCCATCCGCGGTTGCGATGTTTATTTGATTCAACCCACCTGCAACCCCGTCAACGATCACCTGATGGAGCTGCTGATCATGGTGGATGCCTGTCGGCGGGCCTCAGCTCGACAGGTTACGGCGGTGGTGCCCTACTACGGCTACGCCCGGGCTGACCGTAAAACCGCTGGGCGAGAATCGATCACCGCCAAATTAGTGGCTAATTTGATCGCCAAGGCCGGAGCTAGTCGGGTTTTGGCCATCGATTTGCACTCCGCCCAAATCCAGGGCTATTTTGACATTCCCTGCGATCATGTCTACGGCACACCGGTGCTGATTGACTATATTTCTAGCAAAAATCTGACGGACCTGGTGGTGGTGTCCCCCGACGTGGGGGGGGTAGCCCGGGCCCGCGCCTTTGCCAAAAAGCTCAACGATGCCCCCCTGGCCATCATTGACAAACGTCGCCAGGCCCATAACGTGGCAGAGGTGATGAATGTGGTGGGGGATGTACGGGGCAAAACAGCGGTGCTGGTGGATGACATGATTGACACCGCCGGTACGATCTGCGAAGGAGCTCGCCTGCTCAAACGGGAGGGTGCCCGCCAGGTCTACGCCTGCGCTACCCATCCGGTATTTTCCCCACCGGCGGTTGAACGGCTCTCCAGTGGTTTGTTTGAAGAGGTGATTGTCACCAACACCATTCCCATGGCCGCTGACCGCGAGTTTGACCAGCTGACGGTGCTGTCCATGGCTAACTTATTGGGTGAGGCGATCTGGCGCATCCACGAGGAGAGTTCCGTCAGCAGCATGTTTCGCTAGGCAGCAGGCGTCTCATTAAAATTGCCTGGGGTTGGTAGCCCAATTTCTCGTAGAGACACTGGGCTACCTGGTTATGGCTCAGTACCTGCAGACTGATCTGTCCGTAACCAGCCTGCCGCGCCCAGGTATGGGCCGTTTCCAGGAGGGCGCTGGCTAGACCCCGGCGACGGTGGTCGGGGTTGATGTACAACAGCAGCAGGTAGGGATGGATCTGGCCACTGTCCTGATCGGTGGCCCAACCCAGCCAGAGGCATCCGATCGCCTCTGAGCTAGGCTGGGGGTGGACCCACCAGAGGGGGGTGTCGGCGGAGAGGTAACGATCAACGGTATTGGCCAGGTGCTGGCGGGGGTGGTCAGGGGCCAATTCTCCCCAGTTGCGCTCCATGAACTTCACCAGGCTAGCCCGATCCAGGGGCGATCCACGCCGTAGTTGGTAACCAGGTATAGGAAAACAGGTCATCGGCGGAAAAGGCGGTGGGCAAGTACAAGTATTAGATGGGGTCGCCGTATCAACTTTTGCAACCAGCCCTGGTAGGACCAGTCCCCTGTGGCAGAGTGGGGAGGTTCCCCTTCGTTAACCCTAGGCGCTATGCAACCCATGAAATTCTATCTTGGCAGAAATCTGGCCCTGGCTCTCGTGGTCAGTCTCAGTACTCCCCTGATGTTTACCCCTCCATTCACCCTCCCTACCATGGCTCAAGAAACCACCATCCGTAGCTTAACTGTCACTGGTCAAGGGCAGCAGGCGGTCCAGACCACTAAAACCCAGGTCAGTCTGGGAGTCGATCTAGAGGGCACCGACGCCGCTACGGTCCAACGCCAGGTGGCCGAACGCACCAGTGCGGTGGTGGATCTGCTGCGATCGCGCCGGGTGGAGAAATTAGAAACCACTGGCCTGCAGCTCAGTCCTAGTTATCGCTACGACAATGGCCGAACCGAGCTGGTCGGCTACACCGGCAGTAACACCGTCAGTTTCCAGATGCCCACGGAGGCGGTCGGCACCCTGTTGGACGATGCGGTCAAGGCGGGGGCTAACCAAATCCGAGGGATTAGCTTCATTGCCGATGATGCGGCTCTGGCGGCGGCCCGCCAGGAGGCCTTGAAACAGGCTGTGGCGGATGCCCAGGCCCAGGCTACGGCGGTGCTCGGTGCCCTTAGCCTGCGGTCCCAGGAGGTGCTCAGCATTCAAATCAACGGTGCTGCCCCCCCTCAACCCATTCCCATGGCCCGTCAGGTAGCCGCCGCCCCCGCCGCCGACATGGCGACTCCGGTGATTGGGGGAGAACAAACCGTAGAGGCCAGGGTGACCCTACAGATTCGTTATTAGCTAGCGGGGTGGAAGGTTAAAGCTGGCGCTCCACCCGCACCATGCGACGATAGGCCAACCACCCCATGGCCACCATGGCCAGGGCGAAGAGGGTGAGGAACTGGATATGATCCGTCACCTCCGTCAGGGATTCCCCACTGGCCACCCCGGCCATGGCTTCGATCATGTGGTAGATAGGGTTAAACCGGGTGAGGTTGAGGAGGGATTCAGGAAAGAAATCCGTCGGTAAAAAGGCGCCCCCTAAAATCATCAGGGGAATGCCAAAGGCGGCCACCAGGGAGTTGACATCCTCGGTGCGGCGGGCCAGTTGGGTACCCAGGACGAAGCCAACCCCAACGTAGGCGGCAATACTCAGCAGGATAATCACCAAACTGGCCAGGGGGTTATCCTGCAAGTCGGCCCCCTGGGAAAGGGCAATGGTATACATGAGGGCGGTCTGGGCCAGACCGATGACGGTGTAGGCCAGTCCAATCCCCAGGAAGTAGGAGACGCCGCTCAAGGGGGAGAGAAACAGGCGCTTGAGGGTCTGCTGTTCTCGTTCCGAGACCACCGCCGCCAAACTCCCCCCCAGGGCGCTGAAAAACAGGGCCGCCCCCACCAGGGTGGGGGGCAGGGCGTTGGCGTAGGCCTGGGCCAGGGACACCTGGGTGCGTTCCTGCAGGATCAGGCTGTTGAGGATTAGGAGCAGGGCTGGGAAAATCGCCCAGAAGATCAGACTCCGTTTACGACACCAGAGCTCCGCCAAAATCCGTTGAGCCACCGCCAGGGTTTCTCGCCAATATTTCATTATTATGAATTGTAAAGGTAGTTTGATCCTACCCCGTTTCCGGACCCCCAGCTAGCGGAGGCTGGGGGGACTTGGTAAACCTGAAGAAACTCCCAGTCCTGGGCTAGTCCTGGGGGACACGCGCTATGGTGAAGGGGATGGACGTTGCAGCGATCGCCCCATGACCCTATCTCCCCCCACCCTGGCCTGGAGTGCCCTACAAAATGGTTCCGATATTCGCGGGGTGGCCCTGGAGGGCATCCCTGGGGAGGCGGTTAACCTCACCCCCGCCGTTGCCACCACCCTGGGCCAGGCCTTTGTGGCCTGGTTGAGTGACCAGTTGCAAACCCCCGCTCCGCAGCTGACCATCGCCATTGGCCGGGATAGCCGCCTGTCGGGCCCAGCCCTGATGGCGGCGGCGATCGCCGGCATGGCAGCCCAGGGCAGTCGGGTGCTGGAGGTGGGCATGGCCTCCACCCCGGCCCTGTTTATGAGTACGGTCCTACCGGAGTTTAACTGCGACGGCGCCATCATGCTCACCGCTAGCCATTTACCCTTCAACCGCAATGGCTTTAAGTTTTTTAACCGGCGGGGGGGGCTCAGTAAGGAGGACATTACCGACCTGCTGCGGCGAGCCGAGGCCGGTTCCTTCCCGGGCAGCGACAGCTCCGGTGCGGTGGAAAGTCGCGATTTAATCTCCGCCTACGCCGCCGATCTGGTCCAGACTATCCGGCGGGGGGTTAACCACCCCGATGATTTTGACCACCCCCTGCGGGGCTTGCACATTATTGTAGATGCGGGCAACGGCGCCGGCGGCTTCTACGCCCACCAGGTGCTTGCCCCCCTGGGGGCGGATATCCGGGGCAGTCAGTTCCTGGAACCGGACGGCACCTTCCCCAACCATGTTCCCAACCCGGAGCACCCCGCCGCCATGGCCGCCATTTGTGCAGCGGTGGTGGCCCAGGGGGCTGATTTTGGGGTAATTTTTGACACCGATGTGGACCGCGGCGCGGCGGTTGACGGCACCGGTCGGGAGCTCAACCGCAACCGTTTGATTGCTTTAATGGCGGCGATCGTCCTGGGGGAACACCCCGGTTCTACCATTGTCACCGACTCGGTGACCAGTGATGGCCTCACCCGTTTCATTGAGACCGATCTGGGGGGGATTCACCACCGCTTTAAGCGGGGTTATAAAAATGTGATTAACGAGGCCCTGCGCCTTAACCAGATCGGCCAGCCCGCCTGGCTAGCCATGGAAACCTCCGGCCACGGCGCCCTGCAGGAAAATTATTTCCTCGACGATGGCGCCTACCTGGTCAGCAAATTGCTAGTGGAGTTGGCCAGGGCCCACCGGGCGGGCCGTCCCTTGACAGATTTAATTGCCCGCCTCCAGGAACCGGCGGAAAGCGAGGAGTTTCGGCTGAAGGTGCGGATGCCTGACTTTAAACCCTACGGCACGGAGGTGGTGGAGCAGTTGCAGAGCTTCGTGGCCACCCAGACGGATTGGCAGGAAGTGCCCCATAACTACGAGGGGGTGCGGGTCAGTTGTACGGCCCCGGGGGAAAGGGGCTGGTTTCTCCTGCGGCTCTCCCTCCATGACCCGGTGTTGCCCTTAAATATTGAGTCTGAGGTGGTCGGCGGGGTGGCGGCGATCGCCCAGCGCCTGGAAACCTTTCTCCAACCCTTCACCGGCCTGGACATCAGCGCCCTGGGTTAGGGGCTAGTCCACTCCCCGGCGCGTTAATAGGTGTACACTGTAAACAAATGTAAACATTCTGGGACCTATGACCATCGTTGATCTCGACCACATCGCGGCCCAGCTGAAGAGTCAGGACTCTAAGGATCGGATGTTAGCGCTGGCCTCCCTGCGCCATGTGCCAGCGGCCCAGGCAGCACCGTTGATCCGGGAGATGATCCACGATAGTAATTTACAAATCCGTTCCATGGCGGTCTTTGCCCTGGGGATTAAACCCGACGATCAATCCCTGAATATTCTGGTAAACCTGTTAAGCACTGACCCCGATTACAGTATTCGGGCAGACGCCGCTGGCGCCCTGGGCTATCTCGAGGATGGCCGGGCCTTTGGCAGCCTGGTGCGGGCCTTCTACGAAGACGCTGACTGGCTGGTGCGCTTTAGTGCGGCGGTGGCCCTCGGCAACCTGAAGGACCCCCGGGCCCACGCGGTTTTACTGGAGGCCCTGGAGAGTGACGAGGCGGTGATGCAGCAGGCGGCGATCGCCGCCCTGGGGGAAATCGGTGACCCCGGAGCCATACCCGCCATTCTTAAATTTGCCCAGTCTCCCGACTGGTTAGTGCGTCAGCGTCTGGCGGAGGCTCTGGGTAATCTGCCCAGCCCTAAAACTATTGCTGCCCTCCGTTACCTGGAGAAGGATAGCCACTTTCAGGTGGCTGAGGCGGCCCGCCTTTCCCTGGCGCGTTTATCCTAGCTTTTTGTGACATAGATTCGGCAGCGCTTCTGGGGGAGTCAGTGGTCAGAATTCAGGAGCTAGGGGCTGTAGGTAGCCCTATGCTACGAAGTATGATTGGCCTCGAAAACACTCAGGCCCATCAGATGGGCATCGGCCACCACGTTACTGGTCAGGGTGAGGTCAAGGCGTCCCTGGCTAACCCTGACTCTGTAGGGACCATACTTGGCCCAATCCCCTAGCTTTAGCTGGCCAATCGCCGGGGCCAGCACCTGGTCGCCCGTCGAGACCTTGAGAGAGTGCCAGTCACTCTGGTAATTTTCCATCACCCACAGGTAGAGCTCGTAGGGGCCATCCGGTAGGGGGTGTTGCAGCCTTATCACCTTGGCCTTAAAGACCGCAGTATTTAGCATTTGACTGATGCCATAGGTGGCTTCGGGGTTAGGTCTGAGGTAGCTATGGGTGGTTTGCACCTCCGGTATGCTCAACCCCATGGCCAGGGCTGCTTCGAAGGCAAGCCAGCGATCGCCCTCAATGGTGACGGCTTGACCACCAAAGTTAATGCCCACCACAAAGTTTCCAGAGCTGGTGCCCCGTACCTGTTGATCCGAAAAGATGCTCCTCACCCAAAGAACAGCCTGGTGGGATTTGAAAAGTAGTTTGGATAGCATCATCACTCCCTGTAGCAGCATCTTGCTAAACCCCTATGGTTGATTATGCCCGGTACTCAGGATCTTGAACCAGGGGTAAGCCCCTACTCACCCTGTGATTCGCTGTCTGCAGGTTAACGAAGGTAACAGAAATCTAGATAAAACCATGGGAAATAGGTTCTTATCTGGCAGAAATGCTAAATCAAACCTTGAGTTAATACTATAGTCGGCGCCATTTAGCTCAGGACCTTGGGTGAGGATCTGGACCTCAGTCCGTAGTGAATGGTGTTCTATAGCGAATTTCACTTGGGTGAAGTGCGATGTGAACACCCCCCCACCCCCCTTGGCAAGGAGGGGTACAGCGTGAAACTCATCCAGCCAGGCGCTGGGGGGTAGGATTGAGCAATGGGGTGTCTCACTCTATGGAAAACCGCTATAGCCCTGTCCTCAGTTGAGTAACGCCTGCTAAACCCTTCGCCCATAAAGGAGATCCCGATGACAACCGCCCGTAAACGAATTGGCATTCTTACCAGTGGTGGTGACTGCCCTGGTCTTAACGCGGTCATTCGAGCGGTGGTGAAATGCGCTAATCGCCGGGGCTGGGATGTAATTGGTATTCCCTACAGCACCGATGGTCTGATCCACATCACCGAGGGGCGCTACAACCTCGAGGATCTGGTGCTACGGGAACATGGCTATGATATTCCGGGAATTTTGCAAGGTTTGGATATTCTCCAGTTTCTCAGCGGTTCCATCCTGGGTTCCCTGAACAAGGGCCATCCCGAGGACTCGGAGGCGGTGGCTAAAATCCTTGAGGGTTACCGTCGGCTCAACCTCGACTGCTTGATTGCCATTGGTGGGGACGGTAGCCTGGATATCATGTATGACCTGGCCCAGCGGGGGGGCTGGAACCTGATCGGGATTCCTAAAACCATCGACAACGATGTCCCCTTTACGGAGAAATCCATCGGCTTTAATACCGCTGTACAGACCGTTACGTCAGCCCTTTACGACCTGACCTTTACCGCCGCCAGCCATGATCGGGTGATGGTGGTGGAGGTGATGGGCCGGGATGCCGGTCACCTGGCTCTCCATGCCGGTATCGCCGGTGGAGCTGATGTGATTTTAATCCCAGAACTGGTGTCGGATCTAAATCCCGTGATTATTCAACAAATTTGTCAGGAAATTGCGGCCATGCGCCGGCGGGGGCGGAAGTTCGCCCTGCTGGTGGTGGCTGAGGGGGTGCGGGGAGAGGGGGGCGAAAAGATTCACCTGGTGGGAGAACACCTGGCTCACCTGGTGGCGCAGCATAGCACCCAGCTCTGCGAAACTGGAGATGCCCACTACTGTGACATGGATCAGGTGGAAACTCGGGCTACGGTGCTGGGGCACATCCAGCGCAGTGGCACCCCCACCGCCTCCGATCGCCTGCTAGCCTCTGCCTTTGGCCGCAAAGCCATTGATCTGATCGATGAAGGTCGGTTTAGCCGCCTGGTGGTGTGGGAAGCGGGGCGGGTGCGATCGAAGGACCTTGGCGAAGTGATTAGCATTGTGCGGGAATGCCATAAACGGGGGATCTGTCCTGGTCCGGTGGAAACCGACAGCACCATGGTGAAGGTGGCGCGGTCCATGGGCATTTACGTTGGTGACCCCGAGTCCCTACCGCCCAAAACCCTGCAGGGTGCCCTTGGCATTTGGGAAACGGAGCTAAGGTTAGTTTAGGAGAGGGTTGACGGTGCATGGAGGGAAGGGAATGACCGGTGATCATCGAGGCGACCCTTGAGGACTTGGGTATGGGGCTATTCACCGCCAACTGGGTAACTTAACCAAAGGTACTACCACTCACCAAACTGGCCGGTTTAGCCATTGGGGTGGGGGTTAGCCTTGCTAGGGTAAATCTACTATTCCCATCTCTAGACGATGACTTCTCTCCTATTGCGTCAGCCAACCATGGCCAATGCCGCCCCCTCCAGTCTTTCCCGCTGTTCACCGGTGTTGACTCCCCTGGCCTATTTCCTGGGGCAGCGGTTAGTTATCCCCCTATACTTTGGCGAGGTGACCATTGCGGGTCAGCACCACCTGCCCCAGACCGGGCCGGTGATTTTGGCCCCGACCCACCGGGCCCGCTGGGACTCGATTATGCTGCCCCTGGCAGC
Organism: Leptolyngbya sp.; assembly: GCA_040374235.1. GTDB lineage: Bacteria > Cyanobacteriota > Cyanobacteriia > Phormidesmidales > Phormidesmidaceae > Nodosilinea. The sequence goes on from JBEIUS010000020.1 coordinate 16,647, forward strand.
GGGTCGATGCGCCACCGGACGGGACCTCCGGTTTATGGTGACCGCCGATGAGGTGACCGGCGTGCAAGGTTGGTTTATTCAGCAATTGGGGGGGTTTGCCGTCAATGTCCGCCGACCCAGCATCGCTAGTTTGCGCCACGGCATTGATTTATTGCTGGCTGGAGAAATGTTGGTGATCTATCCCGAGGGGGGGATCTATCGGCAAGACCAGGTCCAACGTCTAAAGCCCGGCCTGGCCCGCCTGGCCCTGCAGGCCCAGGCCGCGGCCCCCGATCTGGGGGTGCGGATAGTGCCCGTGGATCTCTACTACGGCGAGGCCTATCCAGGCCGGGGCTGTCCTGTGCAGGTCACCCTTGGAGAGGCGATCGTCGTTGATGGCTATCTCAATGGCAACACCGCCGCCGACGCCATCAAAACCGCCGCCCAGCAGCTCACCCAGGATCTCTATAGTCGTCTACATGGCATGGTGAACCAGCGTCAACAGGGCCAGGATAACCAGTACCAGTATTAACGATCGTTGCATTCCCTTTTGATGACCAGGCCCCAGCGCTATATTAAGTATGGAGCTGAAAAGTTCTCCTGGCAGATCAAACAGCCAATGGTCCACACACAAGAAGGAGTGAAGGCGCTGTTAAACTTCCATCTGTCTCGTCTAACCCTCAACACCCAATCTTTCCGTCAATACTTCCCATGGTAGATTACGGGATCGGTGAAAAGTTCGCTTCGGTTAAGGTAAATAGCCTTTGACCCAAGGGTTTTCCCTCCACGAAGCCTCAGCCTAAAAAAGGGAAGTGCCTTGGTCAAAAAGGTTGGGTGTTGTTCTGTTTATGTTGAAATTTTCCCTGAGCGTTTTCCTGATTAACTATTGTCCAGGGATAGCTCCTGTAATTTAGCTTTTATTGCTTGAATGTCCTGCCACATTAACCACTTGGGGCCGCCCTGTTCCTGGGATTGATTGCGTAACAGGTAGGCGGGGTGGAAAATTGGCATACAGAGTCGATCCTGCCATTCAAACCATTGCCCACGGATTTTGGTGATACCCTCCTTTAGGCCCAAAATTCCCTTGACGGCGGTGGCCCCGGTCAGCAGAATAATTTGGGGATTCACTAGGCGAATTTGCTCCAGCAGATAGCCCTTGCAGGCGGCCATTTCATCTGGGGTGGGCACCCGGTTGCCGGGGGGGCGACACTTGACGATGTTGCAGATATAGACGTCCCTGGCGGGGTCCAGGTCCACGGAGGCCAAAATTCTATCCAGTAGTTGACCCGATTTGCCGACAAAGGGTTTGCCCTGCTCGTCTTCCTGTTGCCCTGGGCCTTCTCCAATAATTAGCAGGGGAGCCTGGGGGTTGCCCCGGCTGACCACCACGTGGGTGCGCCCGGCGGCCAGGCCACAGCGTTGACAGGTCTGGCAGTGGGCGGCTAGGGCGCTCAGGTCGCCATAGGTGCCCGGGGCAATGGTGACCGTGGCGGTGGCGGGAATGGCGTCGTAGGCGCCTGCGGAGGCATCGGCAACCCTACTCCCCTCCGCGCCAAACAGATTAAATTGATCTTCTACCATGGGTTCCTCCCCAGTCCACAACCTTGGCCATCCCGGGGGGAGTGATCGGCTTAGCGATACTCCTTCTAGGCGCTCAGGTCGAAAGCTTCCCACACTCTCGCGCTGAAGTCTACCCCCTGACCAGATAGCCGCCTTGAGGTAGCCTCCCCCGGCGACCTCGCCCTAGCCACCCCCTTTCCTTCCTAAGCACACCCAAGGATAGGAATTGCCCCGATAATGGTTGATGCAACCCACTCCCTGCCTGCTTAGGATCTGCCCCTCTCCCCACTCCCGGTTAGCTATGAAAACATTTTTCACCCCTGACCCCGCCCTTGAACAAGGCCTTAACCAGGTCCTTGATCAGCTCTGGGCTGACTTCCCCACCCTGGCCCCCACCCAAATTGCTGTCACCTGGGTGGTTTACGACCCACCCTACATCACCAACACGGGGGGCGCCCTGACCCCTCAGGACTTCTGGCAGCATGCGGTGCGGGGCGCGACCTACCGGGGTGTGGAGTTGATCTACCCGGCCAGTGTGGTGAAGTTGTTCTACCTGGTGGCGGCCCACGAATGGCTCGAGCAGGGCATGGTTGCCGATTCCCCGGAGTTAGACCGGGCCCTGCGGGACATGATCGTGGACTCCAGTAACGATGCCACCAGCCTGGTGGTGGATGTGCTCACCGGCACCACCAGTGGGCCGGAGTTGGCGGCGGGGCCCTTTGCCACATGGCAGCACCAACGCAACATAGTGAACCGCTTTTTCCAATCCCTGGGCTGGCCGGAGTTGGCCACGGTGAACCTGAATCAGAAAACCTGGTGTGACGGTCCCTACGGTCGGGAACGGGCCTTTTTGGGGGAACACTACGACAATCGCAACGCCCTGACCACCAATGCGGTGGCCCGACTGATCCATAGCATTGCCGGGGGAGTCGCGGTATCGGCGGCCCGGTCCCAGGTTATGCTCAACCTGATGGAGCGCAACCTGCGGGGCGATCGCCCGGTCACCCAGGAGGAGGATCAGATCACTGGCTGTTTTGGCGCTGGCCTACCCCCCCAGACCCGGCTCTACTCTAAGGCTGGCTACACCAGCCAGGTGCGTCACGATGCCGCCTACGTTGAAATTCCTGACCGCCCCCCCTTTACCCTGGTGGCCTTTACCCAGGGTCGGGAGCATAGCCAAAATCAGGAGATTTTGCCCACCCTGGTGAATTTGTTGGTGGATGCCAGCTTGCCTTGATCAGGCTCAGTAGATCCAAAGTCCCCTGGCCCTCATCCCCCAGCTCCTTCTCCCAAAACTGGGAGAAGGGGAGCCGGATCGGATCAAAGCTTCTCTGCCAAGCTTTGGAGAGGAGTTTGGAGTTAGGTTAAGAAATGGCGCTTTCCCTCAACCAGGTTTTATGGGAGGGTAAATAACTTACCTAACGTACTACGGGGGCAATCTGCTCCTGGAAAGGATTGGCCCGATGACTGAACCGTTGCCTGCTACCGGGCTCTGGCAGCCCAATCGCCGCCGCAGCCGTCTGGTGGAGAGGCTGGTGAGGGCGGTCTGCTTTACCTTTGCCGCCATTTCCATCCTCACCACCCTGGGCATTATTCTCACCCTGATCTTTGAGACCTTTGATTTTTTCTTCGATCCCTTTTTCCGCCAGGCCCTCTGGTTAGAACGGCTGCCCCAGCTGCTGCCGGAGGTCAGTGAGGACCAGCGCCAGGCCCTGGCGGATCAAATTCAGGCTCTTCAACCCAAGCAGTTAAGCTCAGGGGCAGAGGCCCTGGGGTTGCGTCCCCCCAGCCCGGTGGCGGGTTTTTTCTACGCCCTGGGGAGGTTTTTCACCGATACCCGCTGGACGCCCCTGTTCAAAAGTGCGGACTTTGGTATTTTTGTGCTGGTCAGTGCCACCTTGCTGACCACGGCGATCGCCCTCCTGGTGGCCATTCCCCTGGGGCTGCTGATTGCCATTACCCTGAGTGAGTATGCGGCCCCAGCCCTGCGCCAAACCCTCAAGCCAGTGCTGGAGTTGATTGCCGGGGTACCCTCGGTGGTGTTTGGCTACTTTGCCCTGCTTACCGTGACGCCCTTTCTGCAACGGTTGATACCCGCCCTGCAGGTGTTTAACGGCCTCAGCGCCGGTCTGGTGCTGGGGGTCAGCATCGTGCCCCTGGTGGCCTCCCTGAGCGAAGACGCCATCAGGGCGGTGCCCCAGGATCTACGCCACGCCGCCCTGGCCATGGGGGCCACCAAACGGGAGACCATCCAGGCCGTAGTTCTCCCCCGCCGCCCTGTCGGGAATTGTGGCGGCGATCATTCTGGCCATGTCCCGGGCCATTGGTGAGACCATGATCGTCACCCTGGCGGGGGGGCAGAATCCCCAACCCATCGATGGCAACCTTAACTTTATCAACCCTCTACTGCCGGTGATGACCATGACCGCCTTCATCGTGCAGGTGAGTTTGGGGGATGCTCCCTTTGGCTCCCTGGCCTATAAGACCATCTTTGCGGTGGGGATGTCGCTGTTTTTGATTACCCTGAGCTTGAACATTGTCAGTTACTGGTTTGTGCGTCGTTTTCGGGAGAAATACGAATAATGGCCGATGCGTCCCCCTCCCCCCTGCCCGATTCTGGAGCCCCTGGGGCTGAACCACGGTTTGTTTCCCGGAGATCGCAACGCCAGTGGCTAGACCGACTGTTTCAAGTGCTGGCCTGGGGGGCAACCCTGGTGGCGATCGCTCTGTTGGCCTGGCTGCTGGTGGATATCCTGAGCCAGGGCCTGGGCCGAATTGACGGACAATTTCTCACCAGTTTCCCCTCCCGGCGGGCGAGTAAGGCCGGCATTTTGGCCGCCCTGGCGGGCACCTTCTGGGTGATGGTGACGGTGGCGGCGGTGGCCTTTCCCGTGGGGGTGGGGGCGGGCCTCTACCTGCAGGAGTTTGCGGCGGATACCTGGCTCACCCGCCTGATCGAAATCAACATTGGCAACCTGGCCGGGGTGCCCTCGATTATCTACGGTCTGTTGGGGTTGGCCGCCTTCGCCCGCTTGCTAGAGCCGATTACCGGCGGGCGATCGGTGCTATCTGGCGCCCTCACCCTGGCCCTGCTGGTGCTGCCGATTATTATTGTCGCCACCCGAGAGGCCCTGCGGGCGGTGCCCGACAGCATGCGCCTGGCGGGCCTGGCCCTGGGGGGGACGCGCTGGCAAGTCGTCTGGGACCATGTGCTGCCCGCTGCCTTTCCAGGGGTGTTGACCGGGGTGATTCTGGCCCTCTCTCGAGCGATCGGGGAAACCGCCCCCCTGATCGCCCTGGGGGCCCTCACCTTCGTGCCCTTCACCCCCGGCTGCACCGAGGGCTTTCCCTACGTCAACCCCCTGGATGCGGTCCGCTGCCCCGCCGCCGTCTGGCAAAGCCCCTTCACCGTCATGCCGATTCAGATCTTCAACTGGATTAGCCGCCCCCAGCAGGCGTTTCATGAGAATGCAGCGGCGGCCATCATTGTTCTGATGGGGATGCTGATCCTGATGAATAGTGTAGCGATCGGGCTACGCAGTCGGGCCAGGACCTTCCAGGACTAAATGGATCAACCCAAGCCAGGAGGAAGGAATGGAGCAGGAATGCTGGCGTCAGCGATCAAGAGCTAACCAGGCTCCTGGCCCCTGGATGGCCCCCACCCGGAAAATATCCTGCCAGAACCTTCGCCCGGTGTCGCGTTGAACCGCCTGCCCGGCCCTAAATGTTCTAGCGGAATCAAAGCACAACCTGTTTCCCTTAAACTTTCCTTAAGCAGAGAACTACCAAAGCTTAGTCTAGTCATCAAGTTTTCTTAGGTTTGTCCCTATACACTCCGTAATGGTTAATTTACTTTCTTAAGAGGCCACGGAGAGCGTTCTATGGAACTCAGCAGACAAACCTTTAATCGCTATGCCCTGGCGGGTGTGGTAGCGGCGGTGGCGGCCCTGGGTATCGGCACCACCAGTGTCCTGTCCCAAGCCTCCACCATCAAGATTGACGGATCGAGCACCGTGTTTCCCATCTCGGAGGCTATGGCCGAGGAGTTTATGAAACAAAATCGCGGTACCCAGGTGACCGTCGGGGTTTCCGGTACCGGTGGCGGCTTTAAGAAATTCTGTGCCGGTGAACTGGATATCACCGGTGCCTCTCGCCCCATCAAGGGTTCCGAGGCCGATGAGTGTAAGGCCAAGGGGATTGAGTATGTGCAGATCGAGGTAGCCCGGGATGCCCTCACCGTGGTGGTGCACCCCAGTAACCGGTTGACTAACATCACCACTGAGCAGCTCAAGAAAATCTGGGAACCTGCGGCGGAGGGTAAAATCAAAAAGTGGAACCAGGTCGATCCCACTTGGCCCGACGCCCCCCTCGCCCTCTATGGCCCCGGTACAGACTCTGGCACCTTTGACTACTTTACCGCTGCCATCGTCGGTGAAGAGGGCGCCAGCCGCACTGACTACACCGCCAGTGAAGACGACAATACTCTGGTTTCAGGCGTTTCCCGCAATACCAATGCCCTGGGGTACTTTGGCATGGCCTACTACCTGGAAAATGAACGTAATCTCAAGGCGCTGTCAGTCAATGGGGTAATCCCCAACCGGGAGGATGTGGAGAACGGCACCTATAAGCCCCTTTCCCGCCCCCTGTATATCTACGTGAAGAAGTCCAGCATGGCCAATGCCCCGGTCCGGTCCTTCGTGGAGTTTGTCCTGGACAACGCCCCCGACATCGTTCCCGAGGTTGGTTACGTGCCCCTATCTGAGGCCCGCTACACCGCCATTCGCCAGGGCCTCTAGCCCAACCTGGGGTTAGTCCAGGCTGCTTCGGCTAACCCCAGCCCTGGCTGCGGGCATTCTACTGGTCCTTAATACCTGAGCACACCGGGCCAGGCTCTGGGTCTAGCCACCTGCAACGGCCCAACCGTGAGTCCGGTGTTCCTTTGCTTCTTCCTAACTCCTCTGACCAACCCCCGCTTTCCAGGTTGTCGCCGTCTATGGATCAGTTCAGCAGGGCCGCTGCTAATCGTCTACCCACCTGGGTGAAGGGGCTGGCTGCCCCCCTGCTGATGCTTTCCGTGGGCTTGCATGGCCTGTTGCTGGTGGTACCGATTCCGCCGCCACCCCCGCCACCCCCCGAACCTGAACCGACGGAGGAGTTTGTTGATTTAATCAGTATCAGTGAACTGATCCCCCCCACTCCGGTGGCTCCGGTGGTGGCACCGCCGCCCCCCATCCCCGCCCCTAACCAGCCGGTGCTACCCCCCAGTAGCCCGGTCACGCCCCAGGCCGTTGGGGAGGCGCCATCGCCTACCACCGCCGCCGCCCCAGGGGCCGAAACCGCTCCCACGGCACCGCCGGAGGAGGTTACCCAGCTGTTTACCCAACTCACCCGAGGCTCGGGGGATAGTGATTTCGACGCCACCGAAACCCTGTTTCCCTTTGCCGCCTACTCTACCCGCCAGGGTATTCAGGAATGGTCTCCCCAGGAGCAGGTCTGCTTCTTTAGCCAGATTAGTGCTGACACCTACAGCCTTCGCCCCCCTGCCCTGTCCCTCCGATACCTGACCCGGAATGTTCAATTTATTGAAGCTGAAGATATTCCCCGCACCTTTCCGGCGCCCCAATTTGAGGTTAGCCAGCTGGAGGGGGGCTATTGTCAACGGTCTCTGTTTCAGGTGCTTAAGGGGGGGCAGCCCTTGTTGTTTATCTCTGTGGTGGGGATTGGCGTCGGTGCCCCCGGTCAGCAGGCCACTGGCCTGGTGATCATCTGGTCTGGGGATCCTCGCACCGGTTAGGGGCTGTCCGGGGTTGATCGCCCCCATTTCTTCGATGGCTGTGGCTGAATAGTATTAATTGATTCTAGGTTCTCTGGTATGGCCCTCTCCTTCCCTAAGCTGTCCAAATCTGCCTGGCCCCGGCTGGTTGCCCCCATGCTGCTGGCCTCCCTGGGGTTACATGGGCTGCTGCTGTTATTGCCCCTGGGGCAGCAACAGGAGGGGGCGATCGCCGCGGCGGACCTGGAGGAGGATAGCATTGCCATTACCCGGGTGGCGCCCTCCTCCCCGGCCCCCGGCCCTGGTGCCCAGGGGATCGGCGGTGCGGCCACCGTCCCCCCCCCAACAGCGGTTGTGGCTACCTCGACCTCCAGGGTACCCCTAGGGACCAGGGGACCGCAGTCGGGAGGACGGGGATATCACTCTGCCCCAGCGACTACTGCCCAGTCGTCTCGTCCCAGGGTTAGCGTTGCTCCCTCGACTAGTACCGTCGTGGAGGTCTCTACCCCGGTAGGGGAGGCTTCCCCCACCCCCGCCTTGCCGGCCTCCCGACCCCTGGTAGACCCCTCCCTGGGGGACAGGCTGATGGCCTATGCCACGGGCCTAGCCCTACCAGCGGATCACATCAGTCGCCTGGGCCGCTACCTCCAGGATCGCTTTGCCTACAATGAAACCGCCATCCAGCGTGACACCTACAACCGTAACCTGCAGGCTTGGGAGGCCCAGGTTCGTGAATCCACCGGTCTGCCAGGGTTGACCCCAGAAATAGACCGGACCGACTTTTCCCTCACCGTTCCCCAGCGGGTCTGCCTCCGCCAACCCCCCGCAGACGTCAGGTTGGGGGTGCTGACTAAACCCGATGGCAGCCATGCCGACCCACCGGTGGTGCTGGGTAGCTCCGGGTATAGCGCCATGGATCAACGGGCCCAGGGGCTGGTGGCCAACCATAGCTTTCCGCCAGCGGACTCGATCAAAGCCCATACCCTGAAGGTGGCGATCGAGGTGGATTACGGTTTGCGTCCCTGCCTGGGAGAGACGGCTAGGCCTTAGGGGGCTGTCGATTGGACGGCGCGCTAGGAAAAGCGGGTAGATTGATGCCAGGACCTAGCAGTCCTCCACCGTGGTAAGGGGTTGGAGGGAGGTGATATCGACGTTAATAGTTGACATAACCGCCAAGGAACCAAAGGTTTAGTCTATGATTTGTCTAAATACCATTAAGCAAATTCTAAACACACCCCTGTGATGGGTAACAGCGCCAGGCGAAACATTTTATGGGTATCAGGAGTTGTAGTGAAAAGTCAGAACGCCGCCAAACTCCTGTCCTACTCCCAAGATGAAAATCTAAAGCCTAGATTAGAAACCGGTCAGACTGCACTGCTTCGGTCCACACTGGAGAATGTAATCCTGTTACCCAAGTCCAGGGCTGGGGGCAGATCGGGGGTTTTAATAGACGGCGGCTATGTCTGATTTCGATGACTTTCTCAAGCATAAATACGCCTATGTTGCCATTGGCGAGTTCAAGCCGGGCTGTTTCTCTGAAGCTCGGCAACTCTACGAAAAAGCCGTCTCTACCTATGGCAAGGGGTTTCAAGGGGCTTACCTGATGCAGGAGCCGGGCAGCGATCGGGGCATCGCCATCATCCTTTGGGATGACATTGAAAATATGGAGGAGCACCACAGCACGGTCTATGATCAGACCCTGGCAAAAATTGCCCACCTCTTTGTGACGCCCCCCACCACCGCCTTCTACGAGGTCTGTAGTGAGATTGGTTTGCCCCAGGTCTTGGCTGAGGCAAAGGGGCTGGGGGCCTAAGTTGAGAGGTCAGAAGACAGAAGGGACTGTTCTAACCCCCTCCTGACCCCTGCCCCTGATTATCCTCGCTGGTGTTTTGACGCCAGGTTATAGGCCACATAGCTCAGCAAAATCAGGGAGGCAGAAAACAGGGTGGTGAGGGTACCCAGGGCGTAGAGGGCGGGGGAGGTAACGTTGGTGGTCATGCCAAAGATCTCCAGGGGCAGGGTGTTGTTCTGGCCTGACACCAGGGAGGTGCGGGTAAATTCGTCATAGGAGAGGGTAAAGGTCAGTAGACCAACCCCCACCAAACCCGGGCTAATCAGGGGGAAAACTACTGCCCAAAAGGTTTTGACATCATTGGCCCCCAGGTCTCGGGCAGCTTCTTCGTAGGTGGGGTCGAAGCGGTTGAAAATCCCCAGCATAATCAAAAAGGCGATGGGCAGGGTCCAGGTTAGGTGGGCTCCCAGGGCGGAGCTAAACCAGTTGGTCTGCCAACCCATCACCTGGAAGGTAACGCCGATGCCCAGGGAGACCAAAATGCTGGGGATGATCAGGCTAGCGATGGTCAGGTAGAAAATTATCGTGGATCCGCGAAACCGTTGCCGAAACCCCATACTGGCCAGTACGGCGCAGACCAGGGTGGTGACCGTAACCAGTAGCCCCAGCCCCAGCGATCGCCAGAAGGGTTCGATAAAGTTACCCACCCGTTGTTCTTGAAACACCTGGCCCAGCCAATAAAAGCCAAAGCTCCGCAGGGGAAAGGTGAGGGTACCCTCCGGTCCCTGCAGGGAGAGGACAAAAATCGTCACCATGGGGCCGTAGAGGAATAGGACAAAGAGTGCAAAGAAGGCCAATAGGACATAGAAGGATAGGGAACGCCTGGCCATGGCAACATCAAAGCTCCTGACGAATATCCACCAATCGCAGAACCGATACCACAATCAGCAGGGTGACCGCCAGCAACACCACCGCGTTGGCCGCTGCCAGGGGGTACTGCAAACTACCAATTTGGGTTTGAATCAACTTCCCCACCGAAGCCGCTTGCCCGCCCCCCATTAGCCGCACGGTGACAAACTCCCCCATCACCAGGGTGACAATGAAAATCGAGCCGATCGCGATGCCGGGGGTAGAGAGGGGTAAAATCACCTCCCGCAGAATGGCGCTGCCCGGAGCGCCCAGGTCCTCGGCGGCGGTAATTAGGGTGCGATCGATGCGCATCAAACTATTGAAGATCGGCGCGATCATAAAAATGACGTACAGATGCACCATACCCAACACCACGGCGAAGTCGGAATAGAGCAAAAACTCCAGAGGTGATTGCACCAGCCCCAGGCCAAGCAGGGTCTGGTTTACCAATCCCTGCCGACCCAGCAGCGGTACCCAGGAAATCATCCGAATAATGTTCGAGGTCCAGAAAGGAATGGTACAGAGTAAAAACAGCAGAATCTGCCACTGCAGCTTAGGGACATGGAAGGCCAGAAAATAGGCCACGGGGTAACCTATTAGCAAGGTGGCTAGCCAGACCAAACCTAAAAACTTCAGGGTATTCAGGTAGGTTTTGAGGGTGACACCGGTGGTAAAAACCCCCAGGTAGTTCTCCCAACTGAAGGCAGGGGTCATGGTGTAGCCATTAAACTGCCAGAAGCTGACTACCCCAATCATCCCCAGGGGTAGGATCAGAAATAGCAGTAGGGCCAGGATTTGGGGGGCCACCAGGCCGTAGGGCTTCCAGGGGAGGGACATGGGGAAAGTGCTGGAGAGGATGGCAGGGTGGGGA
>JBEIUS010000051.1:0-19901 GCA_040374235.1 Leptolyngbya sp.
GGCTACGGTGTCGTTTTCGTTAACAATGGGGATGACGCCGAGGCTGAGCAGTTGGCGAAAGGTGCAGTAGCTATTGACGTAGCGCAATCGCTGGGTGAGGTCACTACGGGTCAGCAGCACCTGGGCAATGGGTTGATTGAGGGCGGAAAAGAGATCGTCGTAGATGCGCATCAACCGCCCCTGGCCGATCGCCGCCACCGCCTGTTTCATGGCCAGGGTTTTGGGCCGTTCCGCCAGACCCATGCGGCGACAGCCAATCCCCACCGCTCCCGAGGAGACCAGAACGATGGGATAGCCCTGGGTCCGCAGGGTGGTCAGGGTTTCCACCAGTTGGGCCAGGGTCGATAGGGCAAACTGACCAAAGGTGGGCCCCGCCAAGCTGGAGGTGCCAATTTTCACAACCAGGGTGGGGGCAGGGGAGGGGGACACCATAGGGTAGATTTCCAGGCAGGGTCGAGCAGCAACGCTAGAAACCACTATAGCCCTGGTTGGAACCCTAGGGCCCCTCTCTCGCTCCTCCCCAGGATCCTGGAGAGGGTGGATCGGTCCAGGCCGGTTTGCTAATCTAGAAAGACTCCGTTTTCCCCGGTGCGAAGCTCCCAGGAAACCCCCTCCAGATAGGGCAGTTCGCGACCGTTGTCCTGGCCGATCTCCTCCTCGATCAGGGTATTGAGCTTGGCATTCATTGTTGTCACCAACTCCGGGTTCTTGTCCTGGGTGATAGCCAGGTTCTGCATTTCATCTGGATCAGTATCGAGATCGAACAGTTCCACATCGTTGTACCTGTAAAGGTCCTCGAGGGACTGTGGGCTATTGTGCTGTAGGGGAGAGAAATAGCGGGTAAATTTGTACCTGCCGTCGACAATGGTCCTTAAACTGCCGCGCTTGGTGAGATTGGGCTTGCCGCCACCCTTCAGGGCCTCCGAAAATTTCATGCCTTTCTGCATGAGCTGCACGGAATTTGCCAGTGGATCACTGTCAACCATCACCAGCCCGCTATAGGTAAACAGCGCCCCCTGCCGGAGATCATTCAGCTTCGCGGTAGCCGGGTTGGTGAGCAGGGTGGTCATGTCCTTGCCGGGTAGCTGGCGACCAGCGAATTCACAAACCTGGTCGGCGGTGGCGCCCGCCATGGAGAGCAGGGTTGGAGCAATATCGATATGGCTGGTGAGTGCGTCACAGTTCTGGCCGCCGCTTACCTCCGGATGCACCATCAGGAAGGGTAGGTGGATGCACTCTTCGTAGGGGGTCGGGCCCTTGCCGCGCATGCCGCCGTGAGCACCGCCCATTTCGCCGTGATCCGTCGTAAACACCACGATGGTGCGATCGCTGAGTTTCAGATCATCCAACTCCTTGAGGATAGACAGGATCTGCAGATCGACGCCGCGAATGCTGTTGAGGTAAAAGTTATGCAGCCGCCGCCATCGCTCGGCATCGGCAGGAATTTGCCCCAGGTAGTAATCCCAGGCTTTCACGTATTCGAGATGGGTGGCCGGGCGCCCCGGCTCCGTGAGGGACTGGTCTAGACTGGCTGGCAGCTGAATATCCCATTCCTTTTTGTAGAACTCATGGTCAGGGGCCCGAACGGCCCTGGCCATAAGGCAGCCATTATCCTGAGAGGCCTCCCCCGGGGCATCCGTATTGAAATACATGACATCGTGGGGGTTGACCAGGCTCACGGTCAAGGCCCAGGGATGACCTTCCTCATGCAAAGCCCGGCCGCGCTTCCGCAGCCAGGTGACGGCGCTTTGGGCGATCAGTCCGTCAAATTCATACCCCCCCAGTTGGTGCCCCACGACGTCGCCAGGTGAGTTGTAGTCAGCGAAGCCATAGCGTTCCATCTCGGCCGTCAGGAGACGGGTGGGCTCCTCCTGATCAAAGGAACGGGTCAGGTGCCATTTGCCCTTGTAGGCCGTGTAGTAACCCGCTTGCCTGAGCATATGCCCGATCGTCGGGATGTCCGTCGACAGATCCGTTACCCAGGGGAGATCCAGGTTCTCATACATGCCCGTGTCAACGGTTTGTAGGCCGGTTGTGATCACAGACCGAGAGGAGGTGCACTGGGTGGCGGGGCAGTAGTGTTTATGGAAGTTCACCCCTGCTGCTTGCAGTTTTTCCAGGCCGGGCAGGGAAAACCCACTGGGCCATTTTTTGAAGTAGGCCTGCTGATCCGTGAAAATAAATAGGATATTGAAGCGATTTTTTGAGTGATTCATGGTGATCTGAGTCTATCGTTCGTAACTGCTCTGGTCCATTCCCTCTCGAAACCGACGATCAGCAAGAGTAACAATTTCAAGTACGGGGGTTATCCCTGCAGGTAACCTTCGCTCCTTGACCAGACCCGCTTGACCTAACCTTCCGGGTGCCAAACCTCAGTATAGATACCCCATGACCTGGGTTCCCTGCAACTTAGATATTTGTCATAATTTAGATATTTGTCATAATTAAGTGCATTTCCCAGCCCCATCCACGATAACCCGTTAGGGGTGATGGCTAACTCTCCAACCTTTGATTAGCACATGACCAATCTATGCAACTAAGCCAAGTCCAGGTTGAGAACCGTCGTTCTGCCCCCTCAGCCCCGATCCCTCCTCTAGAGGACGTAGCTTGCCACCCGCAGAGTGGGGAGTGATGAAGTGGGGAAAAAGAATGAAAAATGAAGAACGAAAAAAGAAGAGGGAAGAGGGGTATCTTGTCTGAGTTCTAATTCAAGCTGGATCAAAAAACCATGGTTAACGGGTTACAAGGTGAGGTGATGGGTATTGATCTGGGGGGGTCGGCTATCAAGCTGGGGCGGTTTGGCCCCGAGGGGGATTGTCGGGCAGAATTGACCCTGGCCACTCCCCAACCGGCTACGCCGGCGGCGGTGGTGGCGGCTATGGTGGGGGGGATTAACCAAATCGATCCCGATCATCAGACCCGGGCGATTGGTCTGGGCACCCCTGGTCCCGCCGATGCGGCGGGGCGGGTGGCGCGGGTGGCGATTAATCTCCAGGGATGGCAGGAGGTGCCGATTGCCGATCTGCTGGAGGCCCAAACTGGCCGCCCCACCATTGTGGCTAATGACGCCAACTGTGCGGGCCTGGGGGAGGCCTGGTTGGGGGCGGGGCGGGCCTTTCAAGACATGGCGCTGCTGACCCTGGGGACGGGGGTGGGGGGGGCGATTATTCTCAAGGGCCAGTTGTTTGTCGGTCGCCAGGGCACCGCCGGTGAGCTAGGTTTAATCACCCTCAACCCCGATGGCCCCCCCTGTAACAGTGGCAACCGGGGGTCCCTGGAGCAGTACTGCTCGGTGCAGGCTATCCAGCGCACCATGGGCATGACCCCGGCGGCCCTTTATGAACAGGCCCGAGCCGGCGATCGGCAGGCGATTACCTTCTGGCAACATTACGGCGCCTGGCTAGGGGCGGGGCTCACCAGCCTGATCTACATCCTTACCCCCGAGGCCATCATTTTGGGGGGCGGTATCAGCGCCGCCTGGGAGTTCTTCCTGCCCTCCACCCGGTTGGAGGTGGAGCAACGGGTGCTACCCAGTTCCCGGGAGGGGCTGCAAATTCTGATCGCTGAGCTGGGCAACCGGGCTGGCATGGTGGGGGCGGCCCGGTTAGCCTGGCAGCGGGTGCTGGGTGCTACTCCGGGCAACGGCTAAATGCTAGGGCACGGGTTCCGATTTTTCTTCCCCTGCAAAAATGAGAAAGATTTGTTACGTTACTTAAAGAATCTATTCAATTCTTCTCATTTATAAGCTCGCCGTATTTCGTCATGGAACTCACCCGTATCACAGCTAAACTCTTTCAACCCAACGTCAACGCCAACCTCTGGTCCCAGGCCACCCTGGCGATCGCCAGGGTGGTGATCGGCATCATGATGGTCCACAACGGTCAGGATAAGCTGGCGGACATCGAAAACTTTGCCCACGCCTACGTGGAATACCTCGGGCTGCCCTTCCCGATTTTACTCAGCTATATCGCCGCCTACACAGAGCTAATCGGTGCTCCCCTGGTGGCGATCGGGCTATTCGCCCGCCCGGCCGCCCTGGGACTGTTCAGCACTATGGCCGTGGCCATGTACCACCACATCTCCGTGGCGGGGCTGAGTCTACCCTACCTGGAACTATCCGCCATCTATGCCGCCTGCTTCCTGTACTTCACCGTTAACGGGGCTGGGCTGTTCTCCGTTGATGCCCTGATTGCCAACCGGCTGGACAGCACCGCTCTTTCCCTCAAGGCCAAGCGGGTGATGCGGTTAGAAAAGGCCTTTGAAGCTGACCCTGCCCAAAACCAGGCAGAAGCCCGCCGCTAACCCCTCCTGAACTAGACGGTAGGGCTTTGCGGTGTCCCTTGATCGCCCCAAAGCCTTGCCCTCCTAGCCTTGACGCCCCAGCAGTGCCAGACTACGTTCTACTCAAAGCTATACTGGGAATCTCTTCGATCACGATCCCATGGTAGTTGGCAAACTAGACCAGTTGAAGGCCTTATTTAGTCAGATGGATCGGGCCCTGGTGGCCTACTCAGGGGGCATTGACAGCACTTTGGTGGCCAAGGTGGCCTGCGACGTACTGGGCGATCAGGCCCTGGCGGTGACAGCCCACTCCCCCTCCCTACTGCCGGAGGATTTGGAGGAGGCCAGGGTCCAGGCGGCCACCATTGGCATTGCCCATCGGGTGGTGGCCACCCACGAGCTGGATAACCCCAGCTATGCCGCCAACCCGGTGAATCGCTGCTACTTTTGCAAAAGCGAGCTACACGACACCCTCAAGCCCCTGGCCCAGCAGTGGGGCTACCCCTACGTGGTGGATGGGGTGAATGCCGATGACCTGGGGGATTACCGCCCGGGCATCCAGGCTGCCCAGGAACGGGGGGCTAGATCCCCCCTGGCGGAGTTAGGCATCACCAAGCTAGAGGTACGTCAGATCGCCCGCCACCTGGGGCTGCCCTGGTGGGATAAGCCCGCCCAGCCCTGTCTCAGTTCCCGCTTTCCCTACGGTGAGGCCATCACCGCCGCAAAACTCCAGCGGGTGGGGCGGGCGGAGCGCTACCTACGGCAACTGGGGCTGCGGGAACTGCGGGTGCGATCGACGGGGGATACGGCCCGGATTGAAATTCCAGCGGAGCAAATTAGGTCCTTTGTCGCTAATCAAGACCTGGAGGCCCTGGTGCAGACCCTACAGAGCTACGGGTTTACCTACGTCAGCCTGGACCTGGAGGGCTTCCGCAGCGGTAAACTAAATCAGACCCTTCCGAATTTAGTTCCCACCCCAAGGCCATGACCTACCTGCTTGCCGGTGATATTGGCGGCACTAAGACAATTTTACGGTTGCTAGAGGGCACCAATCCCCCATCCCTACGGACCTGTTTTGAGGCTACCTACGCCAGTCAGGCCTATGCCGATCTGGTGCCCATGGTGAGGGAGTTTCTGCAGCAGGGGGCAGACCAAACCGGCCAAGGCATGGCTCCGGCGGTGGCCTGTTTTGCCATTGCGGGGCCGGTGGTGGCCAATCGGTCTAACCTGACTAACTTAGCCTGGTTTTTAGAGGGCGATCGCCTACAGGCCGAATTGCACCTCACCCAGGTCAGCCTGATTAACGACTTTGAAGCGGTGGGCTACGGGGTATTTGGCCTCACCCCCGAGGATCTACACCCCCTGCAGCCCGGCAAGCCCCAAACCCATGCCCCGGTGGCGGTGATTGGGGCGGGTACCGGCCTGGGCCAGGGCTTTGCCCTGAATTTAGATGGCTATCCCCTGGTTTTTGCCTCCGAGGGTGGACACGCCGACTTTGCCCCCCGCTCAGAGCTAGAATTCCAGCTGCTCCACTACCTGCTGGATAAGCATCAGATCTCCCGGGTGTCCGTCGAACGGGTGGTGTCAGGGCAGGGCATTGTTTCCCTTTACCAGTTTCTGCGCGATCGCCGATTTGCCGTCGAATCCCCCCCCGTGGCGGAGGCCATCACCAGTTGGGAGCGGCAGAGTGGCCTTAGCCATAAAACCATTGACCCCGGCGCGGTGATCGCCACCGCCGCCGCCGCTGGTGATCCCCTCTGTCAGAAGGCCATGGCCATGTTTGTGGAGGCCTACGGGGCGGAGGCCGGTAACCTGGCCCTAAAGCTCTTGCCCTATGGTGGGCTTTACGTGGCCGGCGGCATCGCCGCCAAAAACCTGGCCCTGATGACGGCGGGGGACTTTATGGCGGCCTTTACCCACAAGGGCCGGGTTAGCACCCTGCTGGAAAACGTCCCCGTTCACATTGTCCTTAACCCCCGGGTGGGGTTAATCGGGGCTGGGATTAAGGCGGCCACCCTGATCACCGAAGCTTAGCCGCTAAAATCAAAAATGCAGTTATCTCCATAGTCGACCATGGCGGGTCACAGTAAATGGGCTAATATTAAGCGGCAAAAAGCTCGGGTGGATGCGGTTAAGGGCCAGGTTTTCGCCAAAATGTCCCGGGAAATTATTGTGGCGGCCCGGTTGGGGGGGGCTGACCCCGCCGGCAATTTCCAACTGCGCACCGCCATTGATAAGGCCAAGGCCGCCGGGGTGCCTAACGACAACATTGATCGGGCGATCGCCAAGGGCTCAGGCCAGTGGGGGGCAGAGGAGGGTTACGAGGCCATTCGCTACGAAGGCTACGGCCCCGGCGGGGTGGCCATTTTGATTGAGGCCCTCACCAATAACCGCAACCGCACCGCCGCCGATCTGCGGGCCGCCTTTAGTAAACGCCAGGGCAACCTGGGGGAAACCGGTTGTGTGGGCTGGATGTTTGACCAAAAGGGGATGGTGACCCTGCGTTACCCCGGCAATGAAGACCGTTTACTGGAGGCGGCCCTGGAGGGGGGAGCCGAAAGCTACGAGGTCATCGACCTGGAGGAGGATACCCCCGGGGCCGAGGTGTACTGCCCGCCCACCGATTTAGAGCTCCTGGAGGCGGCCCTAAAGGCCCAGGGCTACCAGGTGCATCAGGTGGAACTGCGCTGGGTGCCCAGCAATACGGTGCTGGTGGAGGATGTAGACCAGGCCCGGCTATTGCTCAAATTGATTGATGCCCTGGAGGACCTGGAGGACGTGCAGTCCGTCACCACCAATGTTGATCTAGCCGAGGATCTGCTGACGGTGCTGGCGGGGTAAACCGATCCCCCGGGAAATGGGAATTCTGCGCCGGTCAGTAGCAGTAGAATAGGAGAGGCCAGTCGGGGCTACCGGGCCCAGGCTGGGGTTGGTTATGGGTTGAATTCTAGGTGAATGTCCGTGTCGTCTTCCTCAGAGTTGGCCGATGTCCTGCGGGTCGGAGATGAATCGATTCAGCCGGGGGAGCTAGTCCTCCGGCTACGTCGTTACGGTCTCCTACCGGCCCTCCTGAAGGAACTAATCCTTGATCAGGCCATGGTCGCTGTGCCCTTGACCGAAACTGAGTCAGCTACAGCGGTGGACCAGTTTCGGCAACAGCATAAACTGACCGCTGATGACCAGTGTCAAGCCTTTCTGGGGCAGCGGGGGCTGGCCCCGGCGGATTTAGAACCCATTGCCCTGCGAGATCGCCAGCTACAGAAGTTTAAGTTAGAAACCTGGGGTAATAAGGTAGAATCCTACTTTCTGCAGCGCAAAACCCAACTAGACCGGGTGCTTTATTCCCTGATTCGCACCCAGGAGGCGGGGCTGGCCCAGGAGCTTTACTTCCGCATTCAAGACGATGGCCAACCCTTTGCCGACCTGGCCCGGCAGTTTTCCGAAGGCCAGGAGGCCCAGACCGGTGGCCTAATTGGCCCGGTGGAACTGTCGGTGCCCCACCCCGCCCTGGCTAAGATGCTTTCCATCAGTCAACCCGGGCAGCTATGGCCCCCGGCTCGGGTGGGGGAGTGGTTTGTGGTGGTGCGGTTGGAGAAGTTTTTGCCCGCCAAATTAGATGACCCCACTCGCCAGCGTCTGTTGGAGGAGTTATTTAACACCTGGATGGGCGAACAGCTGCAAACAGCCCTGGCATCGCACCTCAGTTAAGTCTGGGGCCAGTCACCGCTCCGTCACCGGGGTGGCGACGCTCCATTTCTGAGCGCACCGCCTGGATTGTCTCCACCAAGCTGGCTTCAAACAATCGGTAAAACATTCCCTTAAAGGGGCCCAGGTCCCGTTCCGCCGCCGCCTGTACCTGCTGGGACACCAGCAGGAGCGGCCTGTACTGGGGTGGAGCTAGATCCAGTCGCCAGTGACCGTACATGTAGGCCAGATTGCCCTCTAACAACTGAAAGCTGATCTGCTGCTGATTGAGTTCTAGATTTTCGGTGCGAATCCGGGACTCCACCGTGGAGAGTAGAATGCGACGGCGATCCAGCTGTTCCACGATGGTGCGATCGCCCTCCACCTGCACCACCCGACTTTCGGCCACCGTGGGTAAGAAGCGATGGAAGTTGCCATAGTCCGTCAACACCTCCCAGGCCGTGGCCCCATCCACCGAGGTCGCCACCATCACGGCGTACTCACCCATGCCCCCCTTTAAGAGCACCCGTCCACTGGCCAGGGTGGCCCAATCCACTGTAGTGAGACTGGCCAGATAGGTATCGGTGGGCAGCACCTGACGGGATAATCGTGACATAATGCCAACCTAGGGATGCAGTGGGAGTACAATTCCACTAATGTAATCCTACTATTCCTATTTCTGTCTAGAGGCTATGGGCAATTTTACGGCGGTCTTGGCGGCCTACCAGGCCCTACCTAGCCAACTCAAAAGTCTTATGCTGGCCACCGTCAACCCCGATGGTAGCCCCCAGGCCAGCTATGCCCCCTACGTGATGGATGGCGATCGCCAATTTTATATCTTTGTCAGTGGCCTCTCCGCCCATACCAATAATTTGCTCAGAACCGGCCAGGCCAGTGTTCTGCTGATGCAAGACGAGGGCCAGAGCCCCCAGGTCTTTGCCCGCCAGCGCCTCACCTATGACTGCCAGGTGACCCTGGTGGAGCGCCACACAGAGCTTTGGGAGACCATTGCCCAGGGGTTTGAGGACCGGTTTGGCGAGGTGGTGGCCATGCTGCGATCGCTAGCCGACTTTCAGATTCTCCGCCTCAGTCCCCTGGGGGGGCGCTTCATTTTAGGCTTTGGCGCCGCCTACGAGATAGACAGCCAGGACCTGAACCAGCTGCGGCCCGAGACCGTTAAGGGCTAACCCTGGTGCTCCCCTGGCCTACCTTAGGTCACCCTTCAAAGAGGGGGCCAGCACTAAGAGGCCAAAAGCCCTGGCTAGACCAAAGCACGGGTCATCAAATGGTTGACGGCGGTAAGCAGAGCCTGGGGCTCAATAGGCATCGCCAGGGTCTGATTAGCCCCCGCCTGGTGGGCCCTATCGGCCTGACCGGGCACCGCCGGGTCCACCAGGGCCAGGATTTTTGTATCCAGGCCGCTGAGGTCGTGGCGTAGGGCGGCGATGATGGCATCTCCGTGGGCACTGGTCATCCCCATGGTGACAATCACCGCCGCCGGGCGCAGCAGGTCCACCTGATCGGTAACCCGAGAGCCATCGATAATCCAGATCACCTGGTAATCCGCCGCTGTGAGCATGTCGCAAATCAGACTGGCGGTTTCCTCGTTTTCCTCCACCAGCACAATCCGCCCCCCCAGGGGTTCCAGGCTGGCGGGCTGGGAGGCGGGCTGCTCATCCGCCGGGCGTTGGGGGGGAATCCTCACCGTAAAGATGGACCCCACCCCCTCCTGGGAGGTGACATTGATGGAGCCGCCGTGGAGATCCACCAATTGTTTGGTCAGGGCCAGGCCCAAGCCGGTGCCCTGGTACTCCCGCTGGCGGACATTTTCCAGTTGTTGAAACTTCTGAAACAGCAGGGATTGGGCCGCCTCAGGGATGCCAATGCCGGTGTCCTCCACATGGAAGAGGGCGCCGTTTTGATCCCGCCGCACCCGCAGGGTGACCTTGCCCTCTCCGGGGGTGAACTTAATGGCGTTGCTGATCAGGTTACTGAGAATCTGGCGAATCCGGCGGGGATCGGCAATGAAGATATCTTGATCGGGGGGAATTTTCAGATCCAGACTAATCTCCAGACCCTGGGCCATGGCCTCGGCCCGAAAGGCATCCAGACTCTGGCGGCTGAGGGAGGTGAGGGAAAAGGGCCGCACCTTCAGCACCAGCCGCCCAGACTCCAGCTTGGAGAGCTCCAGGATATCGTTGATCAGGCTGAGCAGGTGTTCCCCACTGGTGTGAATGGTGTTTAGGTAGTCCCGCTGGCGCGGGCTTAGCTCCCCCAGGGACCAGCGCAGCAGGGTGGCGGACATGCCAATGATGTAGGTGAGGGGGGTGCGGAGTTCGTGGCTCATGGTGGCCAGAAACTCCCCCTTGGCCCGGTTGGCAGATTGGGCCGCCACCAGGGCATCCCGCAGGTCCTGGGTGCGTTCGATTACACAGGCCTCCAGGTTTTGGGTCTGGCGTTGCAGCTGCTGGTATAGCTGGGCCTGGTTGATGGCGATCGCCAGGTGCTCCCCAATGTGCTGTAAAAAGTCAATTTCCCAGGGCTGCCAGTAGCGGGGCTGGCTACACTGATGGGCAATCAGCAACCCCCAAAGCTGGTGCCCCACCACGATCGGTGACACCAACTTAGATTGCACCTGGGCCTCCCGCAGAAAGGCCTGCAGGCAGGGTACATGGCCGTAAACGGTGGCCACATCTGGCACCGCCAGGGTTTCCCCCGCCAGATAGCGATCGCGGCAGCCCGACACCCGATCAAAGCATTGCTGCTCGCTGTAGTGCAGCACCGACTTGATGCGGAGGTTAGCCCGGTCTTCGTAGGTAATGTGCCCCTTCACCCCGGAGCCCGCCGTTAGTTCCTGGCCCGGCTCCTGGGTAAATTGGTAGATCACCAGGCGATCGGCCGCCAAAAACTGCCGCACCTCCGCCACCGTAGTCTTGAGAATTTCTGAGAGATCTAGGCTGGCCTGGATCTTGGTCACCACCTGATTGAGCAACAGACTACGGTCCAGCTGCTGATCGAGCTGGGTCTGGACCGGTTGGCAGGAGGTCGCCTGACTGGCCTTGGCGCAAAAATCTAGCCAGGCCAGCATAAAGGCCGCCTGGGCCTGGGGATCGGAACCCTCCAGGGGAGGACGGAGGCGTTTTAGGATCGGGGCCGGGGCCCCCTGCAGCAGGCTCTCCACCGTCTGAGGCTGGATCGACAACTGCACCATCACCTGATCAGAGCTACTGACCTGCAGCGGCACCCCAATCAACACCGCCAGGGTGGGCCCCACCAGGCACCAGAAGCGCTGGTAGTGGGGGTGCCCCCCGGGCCAGTCGGCCTCGGTGAGCAGGGTCAGCTGGGCCCGCTGCCCGTAGTCCGCCAACCAGGGCCCCAGCTGATCTAGGGTGGAGGAGGAGATCAGCTGTTCCGCACCGCTGCCCGTCTCCCTAGCCATGGGGCCCTACCCTGGCCAGGGAGACCGGTCTCTCCCGGTGGGGGCAGATGTCCGCCATGCTTACGGTCAAGGATAATATCCCCATGATTTGACCAAGGGTTATGTAACCACTACAGAACTATCCCCTATAGTAGCGGTGCGATAGATCCTATCGAAGTAACGCTAGAGTTCCTTCAGATTTCGTCGCTTCGCTGCTTCCCCTACGGACTTTCCTATGCACCGCTTAGCCGCTACCCCAGGGGGTTGGACCCCAGCCACCCCGGGGGTGATTTTACTGGATCAGGCCCCCGGGGCGGTGGTGTTTCTCACCGCCGCCGACAGTGAGATCCAGACCCTGGCCCTGGCCCAATCCCAATTACCCCCCGACTTTCCGCCGGTGCGGGGGGCTAACCTGCTGCAGTTGCAGCAGCAACTCAGCATTGACACCTATGCGGAGACTGTCCTGGCCGCCGCCCAGGTGATTATCCTGAGGCTGTTGGGGGGGCGGGCCTACTGGCCCTACGGGCTGGAGGTGGTGGAGGAGACCGTGGCCCGTAGCGGAGCTGCGCTGATTGTCTTGCCCGGGGACGATCGCCCGGCCCCGGACCTGATCAGCCATTCCACCGTCCCCCTGACGGTGGCCAACCAGTTCTGGCGCTACCTCAACGCCGGCGGCGGGGAGAATCTGGCCCACGGGCTACTCTGGCTCTGGGACCGGCTGTTCTCCAGTGGCTATCAGCCCCCGCCCCCCCAACCGGTGCCCCTGGTGGGGATCTACCCGGGGCCCCCAATCTGGCAGCCCCCGGAGCCGACGGTGGACCTCGCCCCCCTAGCGATTTTGTTTTACCGGGCCCATTACCTGGCGGGCAACACCGCCCCCATCGACGCCCTGGGCCAGGCCCTGGCCCAGCGGGGTTACCGGCCCCTGGCCCTCTACCTCTCCTCCCTGCAGGAGCCAGAGGTGCAGACCCAGTTGGGGCCGCTGTTACGGCCCGGGGAGGGGCCGGCGGTGAGGGTGGTGCTCAACACCACCAGCTTTGCCCTGGCCCGGCTCGATGGGGCCAGCCCCCAGCTGGACCTGTGGCGGGCCCTGGATGTGCCGGTGCTGCAGGTCATCCTCAGCGGTGGCAGTGCCGCCGCCTGGGCCGATCAGAGCCTGGGGTTGAGCCCCCGGGACATCGCCATGAATGTGGCCCTGCCGGAGGTGGATGGCCGCATTATTACCCGGGCGGTGTCCTTTAAGGCCGCTGGTCAGCGCCACCCGGGGCTGGATACGGAGGTGGTCACCTACCAACCGATGGCGGACCGGATTGATTTCGTGGCGGACCTAGCGGTGGCCTGGGCCCGGCTGGGCCACACCGCCGTGGGCGATCGCCGCCTGGCCCTGATCCTGGCCAATTACCCCAACCGGGATGGCCGCCTGGCCAACGGGGTGGGTCTGGATACCCCCCAGAGTGCGGTGCAGGTGCTGGAGGCCCTGGCCGAGGCGGG
Source organism: Leptolyngbya sp. (assembly GCA_040374235.1). GTDB lineage: Bacteria > Cyanobacteriota > Cyanobacteriia > Phormidesmidales > Phormidesmidaceae > Nodosilinea. Next base: position 12,875 of record JBEIUS010000051.1, read on the forward strand.
CTATGGCCTGGGGCCCCGGCCCCGGGATGGGGACCAGTTGATCCGCTGGCTAACCGCTGGGGTGACCCCCGATCCGGAGCCCCTCAGCCCCCGGTTGGTCCGCCAATCCCTACCCTTGAGCACCTACCTGGAATATTTTCAGCAGTTGCCCCCGGCGGTCCAAACCGCCCTCTGCGATCGCTGGGGCCCGCCCCGGGGCCCGGACCCCCACCCCGAGGCCTTTGCCATCCCCGGCTTCCAGTGCGGCCAGGTGTTTATCGCCATCCAACCCAGCCGGGGCTACGACCTCGACCCCAGCCTCAACTACCATAGCCCCGACCTGGAGCCCCCCCACAGCTACCTGGCGGTCTATTTCTGGTTGCGCCACCAATTTGGCGCCCAGGCGGTGATCCACCTGGGTAAGCACGGCAACCTGGAATGGCTGCCGGGCAAGGGGGTGGGTCTCTCCGCCCAGTGCTATCCGGAGGTCGCCCTGGGCCCGCTGCCCCACCTCTACCCCTTCATCGTCAACGATCCGGGGGAGGGGGCCCAGGCCAAGCGGCGGGCCCAGGCGGTGATTATTGACCACCTCACCCCCCCCCTCACCCGGGCGGAGCTCTACGGCCCCCTGCAGCAGATGGAGGCCCTGGTGGATGAGTACTATGAAGCCCAAAGTTTGGACCCCAACCGGTTACCGGCGATCAGCGATCGCCTCCGGGCCCTGCTGACCACCAGCCAGGTGTTAGGGGAACTGCCCCAGGCGGCCCCAGGGGAGGACCTCAGCACCCTACTGCCCAATCTGGATACCTACCTGTGTGAACTGAAGGAAGCCCAGATTCGCGACGGGCTGCACATCTTTGGTTGCTGCCCGGAGGGGCGACAGCGGCGGGACCTAATCATGGCCATTGCCCGCCACCCGGGTGCTGGCCGTCAGGGGCTGACCCGGGCGATCGCCACCACCTGGGGCCTGGACTTTGACCCCCTGACCGCGGAGCCCGCCACCCCCCTACCCGCCGCCGCCCCGGCCCAGTTGGCCGGCTGTCGCCACCAGGGGGACGCGGTGGAGCGGCTGGAGCAGGAGGCCGCCCGCCTGGTGGAGGCGATCCTGGCTGGGGCGACCCTGCCCCCAGACCCCGCCCTGCAGCCGGAGTTAACCTGGATTCAACAAACCCTGGTACCGGCCCTGGAGCAAACCCGGGATGAAATCACCCACCTGCTGCGGGGCCTGGCGGGGGGCTACGTGCCCAGTGGCCCCGCCGGCGCCCCCACCCGCAACCGACCGGAGGTGTTGCCCACGGGGCGCAATTTCTTCTCCGTGGATATGCGCGCCATTCCCACCGAGACCGCCTGGGACCTGGGCCGGCGGGCCGCCGCCGCCCTGATTGATCGCTACACCCAGGACCACGGCGAGTACCCCCAAACCCTGGGGCTATCGGTGTGGGGCACCGCCACCATGCGCACCGGTGGCGATGATCTGGCCCAGGCCCTGGCCCTGATCGGGGTGCAACCCCGCTGGGATGGCCCCTCCCGCCGGGTGGTGGACTTTGAAATCCTCTCCCCGGCGGCCCTGGGGCGGCCCCGGGTGGATGTCACCCTACGGGTTTCCGGCTTCTTCCGCGATGCCTTCCCCAACCTGATCGACCTGTTTGACCAGGCGGTGCAGGCGGTGGCGGCGCTGCCGGAGCCCCCGGAACAAAACCCCCTGGCCGCCCGGGTGCGGCAGGAAACCGCCACCTGGCAGGCCCAAGGGCTGACCGCCGATCAGGCCCAGCGGCGATCCAGCTACCGGGTGTTTGGCTCCAAGCCCGGCGCCTACGGGGCCGGGTTGCAGGGCCTGATTGAATCCCAAAACTGGACCAGCGAGGCGGATCTGGCCCGGGCCTACCTGAACTGGAGCGGCTATGCCTACGCCGGTAATGGCCAGGGCCAGGCGGCGCCGGAGGCCTTTGAACAACGGCTGCAGCAGCTGCAGGTGGTACTGCACAACCAGGACAACCGGGAACACGACCTGCTGGATTCCGACGACTACGACCAGTTCCAAGGGGGCATGACCGTGGCGGTGCGCACCCTACAGGGCCGCCAGCCCGCCACCTACTTTGGCGACCATGCCCTTACCGCCCAGCCCCGGGTGCGATCGCTGCGGCAGGAAATCAACCGGGTGTACCGATCACGGGTGGTCAACCCCAAATGGATCGCGGGGGTGATGCGCCACGGCTACAAGGGGGCCTTTGAGCTGGCCGCCACCGTCGATTACCTGTTTGCCTACGACGCCACCACTGCCTGCGTCGCCGATCACATGTACGCCGGCATCGCCCAGGCCTACCTGCTGGACCCCACGGTGCAAGCCTTTGTCCAACGGGTCAACCCCTGGGCCCTACGGGACATGGCGGAACGACTGCTGGAGGCCCACCAACGGGGTCTGTGGGCCACCGCCCCAACCGACCAACTGGAGGCCCTGCGACAGCTAGCCCACGCCGCCGAAGCCCAACTGGAGCAGGGAACCTCACCATCAGTTAGACCAACCCTAGACTAACCGAGGGGTGATCTGGCAACTGATTAAAGTAAACCCGTCGGCAGTGGTCACTAAGCGACTGTTCTAACCCCCTCCCGACCACTGCCTTCTGCCTTCTAACTTCTGACCACCGACCACCACCTTCCAGCCCCTGCTCCCAGATCTGGGAGCAGGGGCTGGGGGATGAGGGCCAGGAAGCAGCTAACACCTACCCGTTAGCCCCTCCAAGGAACCCTGTAGCCCTTACAAGGAAGCCTGTGGCCGCTAACGCTTACTCGTTTGTAACAAACGTGAACTCGTTTTCAGTAAACGCCTTCTCGTTAGCCGCTAACGCCTACTAGTTTGCAACTAACCTAAACGATTACAGAGCCCTTGAAAACGGGCTTCCAGCCTCTCACCCCTAGTCAGCCATCAATCCCCTCCCGAGAGTTAAAACGATACACGCCATTGGCCAGAACCAGGGGAACTACTTAGAATACCGTGCTCCCTTGGACTAACAGCGCCAGACGAAACACTTTATGACTATAAATATGACTATAGAAGTATCGTCTGCTTGACATTTAACCGTCACTTGAAGTGTAATGTGGGTGTGTGACATCTACTCCCTAACCCAGCAAGTTAGCTGATTCGTTCAGCCTTTATGCATCTACGTTCTCGGCTTTCTGGGTTATTGATTAAATTTTTATTTCATTAAGGTCTTACCTCCACAGGTCTTTTTTATTTCTAAAGCTGTATCCCATTAATGCCTGTACCTCCTCTCTCGGGAGGTTTCACTATCGCATTGCTATAGCAGCACTGTCCGGTTAGGGCAAGGCTCCAATGCCCTTTGCGATAGGCTGAGACCGACCCGGTTGCACGGTGTTCTGAGCTAAATGGCTGCAACTGTAAATCTGCCCTGGTGGACTTGCTTTGTTTTTGTCACTACTCGAAATCTAGGAAAATACTCCATGAAATTAGTTCATTTTGGCCGCTTTGCCCTGGCTGCCTCTGGTCTGGCTATGGCCATGGCCGTACCTGCCCATGCTCAGTTGATTACCAATAGCCACGCCACCCAGGTGACCCTCACCGTAGCACCGGCCACCGTCGAATCAACCGCCAGAAGTGCCTCTGTTTCGATGTCCGGCTCCGGCCTTGGGGCGCTGACTATGCCAGTGATCACTGGTGCCGGTGTGATCACTACTGCAGGTTCGGCAGCAGCTCCTGCAACCAGCGGAGGAGCCTTCAGTTACTCCCAGTCGGTTGCCGATGAGGATACCGTCGCTCCTGTGGCGATCACTTCTGGTCAGCTAGGAACGCTCCCCACCTATAGTAGCTACACGGCACAAGCGGGTGGGGATAAAGGAAGTCTGGCTGGGATCGCCAGTAGTGATAATGGCTTTACAAATGGTCTTGGTGGGGCTGCTCTTGCGGCGGGTGGTGTTGGTACCACGGCTAGCGTGTTGCAACAAAACAGTGTGACGGTGTTCAAATAGAAGCCCAGTTAGCGGGGGGTGAGGGGGCTGTTGATGCATCCTAGACACCCGCTAACCGGACTATAGCTGTGGCTTGGGGTTGGGCTTGTCCCCCGGGCTTTGCCGCCTGGGAAAAGGGCAAGTTTACCGCCCCAGCCCAACCTCCTTGCTTCGGTAGGGGTTGACCGGTAGCTGAATTTTTCGGCACTCTGGTCAGCGCTGGGGTTTATGCATGCAGAGGCTTTATAGGGGAGTTCCCTTGGGTGACCTGCGTGTGAACACCCCCTGAGCAAAGGGGATCCAGCCTACAACGCCAACAGCCAGGCGCTGGGGGGTAGGACTGGGTGCCTCACCCTATCGAAAGCCGCCATAGCCCAGGGAGAAATTGGTAACCTCCTTCCCGAAGCTGAAGAATGGCTAAACCCATAATGGCTAAACCCATAATTTTTTACTGCTATTAGGATTTTTTGTAATGCAAGGACATCTTCTCTGGCTGACTCTGTCGGGCCTGGTGCTGGCCCTGGGCGGGGGGGTGAGCTTACCGGCCTACGCCGACTTTACCCAAAGTCGGGCCACCCAAGTCCAACTCACCGTCGATGGGGCCTCGGGCAGCGCCAGTGCCAGCACCACGGCGGGTTTTGCCGTCTCTGGCTCAGGTATTACGGTGACTGGGCCGCTGAATAACGGTGCCAATTTGAACCCCAACGCCCAATTTAGCGCCCCCTCCAACGGCGGGGCCTTTACCTTTTCCATGAACACCTTTACCCCGGATAATCGCACCACTACCCATTTAGGTAGTGGTAGCAGTGTGGTGTTGCCCGCCTATTCCGAGCTGAGCGTGACGGTGGGGGGCTCCCGAGACAATCTGGGGGGCGCGATTACGCCCACTGGCGAGGGCACCATTACCCCCGGCGGGCCAGGCACCCGGGCGGTGTTAACCCAAAGTCGCAGTTTTAGTGTGTTCGATCGCACCAGTGCGGTCAGCCCCTAGGGGGTGCTGCCGATGTATGGGTGATCTGGCTGGACTACCTGCTGCTTGAGTGCCCCCTGCCTTTGTCGATGTTAATTACTGATATCAATTGCTAATACCAATGAAAATTCTACGGATCTTAGTAATGGGCAGCCCCCTCCTAGTAGGGCTGGGCTATGGCCTTCCGGCCCGGGCCCAGGTCTTTCCTGACAATGCCTGGGGCTTTTCCCGCACGGTTACCTGCAGCGAACAAACCACCACCACCACCATCACCGAACAGCAATTCTCCAACCGGGCTGGGTTTGCGATCGCCGGCGAGAACGTGACGGTTTCGACCCCGGGCCACGTGGTTTCTCCCCAGGCCTCCTTTGTGATTGTGCAACCCCAGCAGCAGTTTAACCTGGGCGTTGATCAATTCACCCCCGGGGTAGACAGCGTCAAGGTCACCAGCCAGCAGACGGATACGGAAACCCACTCCAGGACATTTTCAGTTTTCCAGTAAAGTCTTCACACCGGTGTGGACTGTGGTGAAACAGGCAGGACTATTGGTCAGGTTTGATATTTCTCCCAGTATTACTAATTCTTAAGGCTTAATTCTTACTCCTATGTTGATCTTCTATGCCAAATTACTCCCGTTACCCTATGGGCCGGTCTGGGGTCGTGGCCGACTGAAGGCCGGTCAAGGGTGGCTAATGCCCTGGCTGGCTGCCCCCCTACTGCTGCTGGGGGTGCTGGGTTTGGCGCCCCGGGCCTCAGCCCAAACCATGGGGTTTTCCGTGGGCTTTTCCACCCAGGTGACCCGGGGCACCAGCGTCTCCAGCGAGGTGGAGGTGCGCTCTGGTCGAGGGTTTTATCTGGAGGGGGAGAATGTCACCCCGGTCGATGGGTCCACTAGTATCCTAGCCGGAGATACGGATTTCCAAATCCGCAATCCGGCGGAACCCTTTAGTCTGGTGCAGCAGGACCTCACCGGCGAGAACATTCGCACCGCTGAGAGCCAGGCCGCCACCTTCTCGGCGGGGCGATCGACCAACCTGAGTGTATTTAGCAACTTTTAGCCATGTCCCTAGTTGTAACCATAGGAAATAGGGCGGGCCAGCGCATCTATCCAGCCTCGGCCATGGCTGCCCCAGGCCGTAGGGGATATGCCATCCTCGGGCTGCTGAGTGTGGCGTTGGTGGGTCACCTCGGGCTGCCCCTGACCGCCGGAGCTAGCGAATTGCCGGCGGAAGAATCGATCACCCTGCCCGCCTCGGGTAGTAGTTCCCGATCCACCTCCAACAGTGCCGGCACCACCATCAACCAGCAAAACAACACCCAGACCAATAACGATCAATTCTTTGGCTTCGGCCCCGGCATCCAGTGCCCCACCCCAAGCCTGGGGGTCTCCCTCTACGGCGGCGGCGGCGCCGGCGGCTCCGGGTTGGACGGCGGCGTGTCCACCTCCGCCTACGGGGGTATGGTCACCTTCAGTACCCCCCTGGGGGGGCGCAACCAAAGCAGTTGCGCCCAAATTGGCGAAGCCCAGATCGAGGCGGTGCGGGCCCAAATTGATCGCACCCAAATGGAGGCAGCCAAAACCCTCACCGACATTAACCTGGTCACCATCCAGCAGTGCATTAATATTCTGCAAACCGCCCGACTCTCCGGTCAATTCGTGGATGCCTGTAACGGCGTAGAGCTAGTGCGGCAGCAAGCCGCCGCCCCACCCCCCGCCAGCACCCCCGCCCCCCCAGCAGCCCCCTCCGCTGACCAAGCCTGGCAGCAACTCCACGCCGCCGTCCCCGTCTGGGACCTGGACACCGCCCTGACCAGCCTGACCACCTTAAAACAGCAGCCCAACACCTGCATCGCCCAATTTGCCGACCGCTTCGCCCAGACCCTCCGTCAACAGGGGGTCGAAGGCTTCCGCCAGATCAACCCGATCAAACGGGCCCTTAACCAGCAGCAAGGCTGCAGCCTGGAGATTCGCCCCTATGACTTTTCCCCCTAATTAGGGGTCAGTAGTCAGTAGCCAGACAAGATACCCACCCACTCCCCCACTCCCCCACTCCCCCACTCCCCCACTCCCCACTCCCCACTCCCCACTCCCCCACTCCCCCACTCCCCACTCCC
>JBEIUS010000072.1:0-15388 GCA_040374235.1 Leptolyngbya sp.
AAGCCGACCCGAATGGACAGGCGCTAAGCCGTGTAAGACCCCAATCTGGGGCAGTGGTTTGTCTGTCTACTCATCAGGAGTCCGCTTAGGGCGGGCAGACTGGGAATCCTCGCGCCTTCAGGCCGAGGAGGATGTCAATTGATCCTGGGTAAACGGGGGGTTGCGTTTCTGTGGCAGTAGCCCACCGCCAGGTTACCGCCTTCTGGCTGGGCTTTGCTGCCTTGCCAAGTCCATCAAGACTCAGTAGGCTGGGGCTGCCAGATAGGAGACCACCAGCCCCAGCAGGGAACCGGCGATCACCTGGAAGGGGGTATGTCCCAGCAGTTCCTTTAACCGGTCTTCGTTGAATTCGGGTTTTTCCTGAAACAGTTCATCGATAATCTGATTCAGGATGCGGGCCTGCTTGCCCGCCGCCTGGCGCACCCCGGCGGCATCGTACATGACAATAATGGCAAACACGCAGGTGACGGCAAAGGCGGGGCTAGACCAGCCCAGGGTCTGGCCGATGCCACAGGCCAGGGCGGTGACTAGGGCAGAGTGGGCGCTGGGCATGCCACCGGTTTCCACCATTACCCGCAGGTTGAGCTTGCGGTGGCGAATCAGCTCGATAATGCCCTTCAGCACCTGGGCCATCAGGCAGGCGATCAGAGCCACCAACAGCACATGGTTATTGATAATGTCGCTAAAGTTTTCCATGGTTAGGGGGCTATGGCTTAGTGGGTCCGGGCAACGATGTAGTCGGCGATCGCCAGCAGGGGTTGACGACCTGCTCCAAAGTCGGCCAGGGCCGCCTTGGCCTCCCCAATCAACTGGTAGGCCTGTACCCTAGATTCCTCCAAACCCCAGAGGCTGGGGTAGGTGGCTTTCTGGGCATGGAGGTCCTTACCGATGGACTTACCCAGGGTCTCGGCGGTGGAGGTGATGTCAAGAATATCGTCGACAATTTGAAAAGCCAGGCCAATGCGTTGGGCGTAGGCCCGCAGTTGGTCCAACTGAGGATCGGTGGCGCCGGCCAGCATAGCGCCGGCGGTGACGGAGATTTCTAACAGGGCGGCGGTTTTATGGTTGTGGATAAAGTTCAGGGTTTCCAGGCTGACGTTGGCATCCCCCTCGCTGGCCAGGTCGACAATTTGCCCCCCCACCAGGCCCTCACCCCCCACGGCCCGCCCCAGGTCGGCAATCACCCGCAGCACCCGCCCCGGGTCCGCCCCCTGGCTATGGCGGGCAATGTGCTCAAAGGCGTAGCTGAGCAGGGCATCCCCTGCCAGGATCGCCACATCCTCGCCGTAGACCTTGTGGTTGGTCAGCCGCCCCCGCCGGTAGTCGTCATTGTCCATGGCGGGGAGGTCATCATGAATTAGCGACATGGTGTGGATCATTTCCAGGGCGCAGGCGGTGGCCATGGCGAGATCCCGATCTCCCCCCAGCAGATCACAGGTGGCTAAACAGAGAATCGGGCGCAACCGTTTACCCCCCGCCAGTAGGGAATAGCGCATGGCCTCGTAGAGAGTTTCCGGGTACTGCAGGGTGAGGGCTTGATCCAGGGCCGCCTCCACCCACTGCCGCCGCTCCGTCAGGTAGGTGGATAGATCAAAATCGTTTGCCGTCAGGTCAGGGGAAGGGGCTGGCGCCATAGGAAGGACTCGTTGCAAAGGTCTCTCTAGAATTAATCGGAACAGTAGTATGGGGGCCAGGGGTAGGGTCCACCCTAGGGGGATAGTCGTTGCCGATAGCTGAGCAGGGTATTTTCCAGCAGCATGGCCACGGTCATGGGCCCGACTCCACCGGGTACCGGCGTAATTGCCCTGGCCAGGGGAGCAACCTGATCAAAGTCCACATCCCCCACCAATGGGGCGGAGCCATCGGGGTGCTGGACCCGATTAATCCCCACATCCACCACCACCGCCCCTGGTTTGATGGCAGCGGCGGTAATCAGGCCGGGTTGACCCACCGCCGTCACTAGAATATCAGCTTGTCGGGTCAGGGCGAAAAGGTCAAGGGTACGGCCATGGGCCATGGTGACGGTGGCATTGGCGGCCAGTAACATCAGGGCCATGGGTTTACCCACCAAAATGCTACGGCCCACCACCACCGCCCTGGCCCCCTCTAAAACCAGGCCATGGGCCGCCAGCAGGCGCATCACCCCGGCGGGGGTACAACTGCGCAGGCCCGGCTCCCCCCGCACCAGGCGTCCCAGGTTGAGGGGGTGGAGCCCATCCACATCCTTGTCCGGGTCGATGGCATTGAGAATCACCACCGCATCCAGGTGGGCGGGGAGGGGCAGTTGCACCAGGATACCGTCCACGGCAGGGTCATGGTTCAACTCCTGGATCAGCTGCAGCAGCTCCGCCTGGCTGGTCTGGCTGGGCAGATGGCGGCCAAAGGAGGCGATGCCGACCCGCTGGCAGGCCCGTTCCTTATTGCGCACATAGGCGGCACTGGCGGGGTTATCCCCCACCATCACCACCGCTAACCCCGGTGGCCGATAACCCTGGGCGCTATAGGTCTGAATCTGTCGGCTAAGATCGGCCTGTACCTGCCCGGCCAGGGCTTTACCGTCGAGCAGCTCGGTCATGGTTACAACGGAAAGGGGAACATCTGAAGATACTAGGATAGTAGGCACGGTCTCAAGTTTTCCGTCCCAGTCTCTCAGATTTTTCCCTTAGTGATGCAGCGACGAGGTCCTTACCATGGTGTTTCCCCTCAAGTCCCTCACCTATCCCGGCTTAATTGGGTTGGGTCTGGTGGCCCTGGTGGGCTACGGGGGCAGTCTTAACCCCAGTTGGGGGTTTACCTGGCGGGATCGCCTGCATCAGCTAACCGGCCTGGCCTGGCTTGACCCGGTGGTACCCCTGGGGGAAGTAGACCGTCACGGCCAGGGCACCGTTTATCTGCAGGGCCAGGTAGACCGTCACCTCTCCCTGGTGGGCCAGGGTCTCTACCAGCTCCAGGACAGCTCCGGCCAGATTTGGGTACTCAGCCCCCAGGCCCCACCCCCCCTGGGCACCCAGGTAACTATCCGGGCCCAACTGCACTACGAACCGATTTTGATGGCTGACCAGGAGGTGGGGGAACACTACGCCGAGGAATTAGAACGGCTGGTCACCCCCCCTCCCTCAGGTTCGGAGCAAGGCGGGATTTCCCCCGTTGCCCCAGTCCCCCCGAGGGGATGAGAAAATGATAGTCTCTTAGAAATGCTGTATATCGATTTCTATTAAGAGAGGAAGAGGGGAGATGAAACAACTGGTTAGCCTATTGATTAGCGTCATGGTATTGCTAGGTTGGTGGCTGAGTCCGGCTCAACCAGCCCAAGCCCTAGGGCTGAATAGTACCGCCGTGAGCGCCATCACCCTGCTGGCAGAACGTCCCCTACGTAACGCCGTAGATGCTAAGCTCAGTACCGAGTATGGGTCCAAATTAGATCTGAACAACACCAATGTTCAGAACTTCCGTAAATACCCGGGGCTGTACCCCACCCTGGCGGGCAAGATTGTTCAAAATGCCCCCTTTAATCGGGTGGAGGATGTTCTGGATATGCCCGGCCTGACGGACAAGCAGGTGCAGGTACTAAAGGACAACCTGGATAATTTTACCGTCACTGTGCCTGACCCTGCCCTGGTGGAAGGTGCCGATCGCTTTAACAATGGCGTTTACAAGTAACGCTAGCGACCCTGGATCGGTTGATGTCTTGGTGGTGGGCGGCGGGGCTGCTGGTCTCTACGCCGCCCTCTCTATCCCCCCCCAGTGGCGGGTGGCCTTAATCACCAAGGATAATTTATCCCTATCCGCCAGTGACTGGGCCCAGGGTGGCATCGCCGCTGCCCTGGGCCCTGAGGATTCCCTAGCCCTCCATCGAGAGGATACCCTGCGGGCTGGAGCCGGGCTCTGCGAACCGGCGGCGGTGGACCATCTGGTTGAGGCCGCCGCCCCCTGCATCCACCGCCTGGTGGATCTGGGGGTGGCCTTTGATCGCAGCGATGGCAATCTAGCCATGACCCTGGAGGCGGCCCACAGTCGGCGCCGGGTCCTCCATGCCGCCGATGCCACCGGTCGAGCCATTGTCTCAATTTTGGCGGAGGCCGTAGTGCAGCGGCCCAACATTCGGGTATACGAGCGGGCCTTTGCCCTGGATCTCTGGTTAGATCAGGGCCGCTGTCGGGGGCTGTTGGTGGCCTGTCAGGGGCAGTTGCGCTGGTTTGCCGCCCAGGCTACGGTGCTGGCCACCGGGGGTGGCGGTCAGGTCTACGCCTACACCACCAACCCCGCCGCCAGCACCGGCGATGGGGTGGCGATGGCCTGGCGGGCTGGGGCCCAACTGCGGGACCTGGAATTTTTCCAGTTTCACCCCACCGCCCTGGCCCAACCCGGCGCTCCCCCCCTATTGATTAGCGAGGCGGTGCGGGGGGAGGGGGCCCACCTGGTGGACGGCCAGGGCCATCGCTTTGCTCAGGACTACCACCCCGATGGGGAACTGGCCCCCCGGGACGTGGTCAGTCGAGCTATTTTTGACCATCTGCAAAAAACCGGCGATCGCCAGGTCTGGTTGGATATGCGGGTGATCGACACCGACCGGCTCCACCACCGCTTTCCCAACATCCTGCAGCTCTGCCGCCAATGGGGCTGCGATCCCCTGGAGCAGCCCGTGCCCGTCGCCCCCGCCGCCCACTACTGGATGGGGGGAATTACCGCCGATCGCCACAGCCAAACCAGCATCCCTGGTCTCTACGCCGTGGGGGAAAACGCCAGCACCGGGGTGCATGGGGCCAACCGCCTGGCCAGTAACTCCCTGCTGGAATGTTTGGTCTACGGGGCTGAACTGGCCCATTTACCCCTCCAGGCCGGGGCCGACACCGCTCCTTTCATCCCCCCGGACGGTCCAGACCCTGCCCTGGGTTTGGGGACCCTTAACGGCGGCGCGATCGATGAAAAACGACAGCAGTTGACCCAGCTGATGTGGAGCCACGCCGGCATTAGTCGGCGGCAGGGGGGCCTGGAGATCGCCATCGCCCAGCTGCAGGACTGGCGTCACCAGTGGCAACAGCATCCCCTGGAAGCCTACCTGACCACCCTCCCCCCGGGTTACGGCCGGGATCTGGGCCCCATCGATCTAGAAACCCTGCGGGCCTGGGGGGAGCTGCGCAATCTCTACGATATTGGCTGGTTAGTGCTCAACAGTGCCGCCTTTCGCACTGAAAGCCGGGGCGGCCACTTTCGGGAGGATTACCCCCGGCCTGACCCTGCCTGGCGAGTTCACACCCTGGTCACCGCTGACCAGTGGTCCCCCTCTGCCCCCATCCCTACCTATGACCCCTCCTGCCCCTAACCCCCTGAGGGGCCGCCCTGCCCCGATCACCCAGGGTGGCGGTGGCAGCCCCAGGCGCAGATTTGTAGTCCGCTGGGGCTACCGCCCCCTAGGTCTCTGGCTGTTAGGGCTGGCCCTGACCCTGGGATTGACTGCAACCCCGGTCCTGGCTCGCAATGGTGACCGGGGCCCGCTGTTGATTGATGGTCTGTTTCTATTTGCTGGGGTGGGGCCGGCCAATCTGCCTGTGATGGAACGGGTAGCGGCGATTCAAACCAACCTCATGGCCGCCCTGGCTACCCTGGCGGTGGCCCTGGCCCTGCACTGGCTGAGCGGTTGGCTCTGGCAACGGTGGCTACAGCCCCTGGTGGACCGGCTACCCGGTTCCCCTGACCCCCAGGAGGGGGCCGCCACCGGTCTGGGGCTGCTGCTGCGGCTGGGGCTATGGACCCTGCGGACCACCATCTGGGTGACCGCCCTCAGCTACATCACCCGCTGGTTCCCCCTCACCCGACGGGTTAGTCATCGGGTTTCTAAAAGTCTAAACGATGGGTTATTTGCCCGCAGCCTGGCCCTGGGGGGGCAGGCCTATTCCCTGTTTGACCTGCTGTTGCTGCTGGCCACCCTGCTGGCCCTGGTGATTTTAGCCAATACCGCTACCAATGGGCTGAGGTCGCGATTTTTGCACATTACCGGTATTAACCAGGCCGCCCAGGAGGCGATCGCCGTCCTGGCCAAATACACCCTAATCCTGCTGGGGGGGGTGGTGATTCTGCAGCTGTGGGGCATTGACCTCAGTTCCATTGCCCTGATTGCCAGTGGCCTGGGCATTGGTATTGGCTTTGGTTTGCAAACCCTGGTTAAGGATGTGGTCAGCGGCCTGGTGATGGTGTTTGAACGGCCCGTGCAGGTGGGAGACTTTGTGGACTTCGGCCCGGTCAAGGGCATGGTGACCCGCATTGGATCCCGCAGTACGGAAATTCGTACCCTGGACCAGGTGGCGATTATTGTGCCCAACTCCCGCTTCCTCGAGAATGAAATCGTCAACTGGAGCCATGGCAACCCGGTCTCCCGCATTCGCCTGCCGTTGGGGGTGGCCTACCACTCCGACCCAGAGCAGGTGAAAGCAGCCCTGCTGGCCGCCTGCCAAACCCACCCGGAGGTGCTGGCCAGCCCGCCACCCCAGGTATTTTTTTTGGGGTTTGGCGACAATGCCCTCAACTTTGAGCTGCTGGTCTGGATTGCCGAGCCCCACCGTCAACTGATCATCAAAAGCGATCTCTACTTCGCCATCGAAGCCGCCTTTAGACAGCACCATATTGAGGTGCCCTTCCCCCAACAGGACCTGCACCTGCGATCGGGGAGTCTCCCCATTGATCTGAGCCAGGCTACCCAGCAGTGGCTAAGGCAGCTGAGTCAGGGTGGCCAGGGGAACCCTGACGATTCCCCTGACTGATTTGAGTCTCAATAGGAAATGTGTGTACTTAGTAGGTTACCGGGGGAGGATTAGGCGAGGCAGGCAACCTAGAGTAGACCGGCGTTACCGAGACCGAGAATCATCCCTGCCCCCAGGATATGGCCGAAGCTGCCGATCGCCAGCAATTCCGCCAGGCCAAAGCCTTCAAACACCATCGGCAGGCTAACGGGTAGGGCGGGCCCGACCCCCGGTTTTTGGATGGCGTACTTACCGATCGCCAGGACAAACAGGTTACAGGTAATCATGATCAGGGCCACCTTCAAGGACCACTGGGGGGTAGAGGGCACCGCTTGGGCTAACACCAGGGCAGAATAGAACAAGACTGGATCTCCTATTAACAACCAGAGGGAGTAAAGACACTTTCCATTATCGTGGAGGGATGTAAAGTTCTGGTATTAACCCGATGGAGTGTTCAACAGAGTTAACATGTGGGTAAAGATTTGTGGCATTACCCAGGTAGACCAAGCCCTGGCGATCGCCGCCCTGGGAGCCACGGACCTGGGCTTTATCTGTGTCCCCCGATCCCCCCGCTACCTGAGCCCTGAGAGCTTAGCCCCGATCCTCCAGACCCTTCGGGAGCAGCGGGTAAGGGTAGGCACGGTGGGGGTATTTGCCGACGCCGACCCCGTCACCATTAGGTCAATTGTTAATCAAGTCGGTCTCAGCACAGTGCAGCTCCACGGCGGCGAATCCCCCCAGGCCTGCCAGGGGCTACGGCTGGGGTTACCCGCAGTCCGATTAATTAAGGCCATTCGGGTGCAGACCCAGGAGGACCTGGGCCGGGCCCTCACCTACACCCCCTGGGTAGATGCCCTGCTGTTAGATGCCTATCACCCCGACAGCTTAGGGGGTACCGGCCACACCTTGGATTGGGCTGCCCTGAGCCAGTTTCGCCCCCCCTGCCCCTGGTTTCTGGCGGGCGGCTTGCGCCCTGATAACATTCAAACTGCCCTGGCCAACCTATCCCCCGACGGCATTGATCTCTCCAGCGGGGTGGAACAGCGGCCCGGATGGAAGGACCTCACCCTGGTGCGTACCCTATTTCAAGCCCTACGGCTTGAGTAACGGCCCCCATTCCCTGCTCGGTGCAGTGAAAGATAAACTCGGTGGTCAAACGGGGGAGTGGGGCTGGAGAGAGTGGGGTTTTTCGAGGCCATGGGTCTCCATCAAGGCCCCATCCCCCATCACTTGGCGGGGGCAGCCGTCGGCGATAATGGTGCCCTGATCGATCAACAACACCCGATCGCAGACCTCCAAAATAAACTCCAGGTCATGGGAGGAAATCAGCAGGGTCTCGGGGGAATGCTGCAAAAAGCCAATTAACCGGCGACGGGTGCGCAGATCCAGGTTGGCGGTGGGTTCATCGTAGAGCAGGATGGCGGGGGTCATGGCCAGCAACCCGGCGATGGCCACCATTTGCTTCTCCCCCCCAGAGAGGTGGTGAGGCGGACGTTGCAGCAGGTGCTGGGTGCCGGTCAGGGCCGCCGCCTGCTCCACCCGGGCCGTCACTTCTTCGGCGGTAAACCCCATGTTTTGAGGACCAAAGGCAATATCCTCCCAGACCGAAACGGAGAACAATTGATCGTCCGGGTCCTGGAACAGTAGCCCCACCTCGGGACGAAATTGGCCCGGCTGCAGGGGTTTCCCCAGCAGGGAAATCTGGCCGCTGAGGGGGGTCAACACGCCGCAGAGCAGCATGAATAAGGTAGTTTTACCACAACCGTTGTGGCCAATCACCCCGACCCGCTCCCCGGCGTAAATGGTCAGGCAGAGCTGCTGCAGAATCTCCCCCTGCCGGTCAGGGTAGGCAAAGCTCAGGTTCTCGGTGGCGATCGCCACGGACCGCTGACCCAGGGATGCTATTTCCAATCTATAGGCCGATAATACTGTATCCATGGTGTAGGGCGACCTCCGCCATCACTAACCCCAGCGCCGCCCCGAGCAGGGTGGCCGTCAGCCCCCAGCAGGGCATCAACGTTTGTATCCTATCACTCCTCCGCCCGGGCTGGCCCTGGCCGTGGCCCCGCAGTCGCATAGCCCGATAGACTCGCTCCGATTGTTCGTAGCTACGAATTAACAGGTTGCCCGCCAGCAGGGCCCGCTGTTCAAGGGCCTGACGGTTCAGTCCCAACCAGGCCCGGGGGCCCTGGCCAAACCCCCGCAACTGCATGGCCCGCTGCATGGTGGCCAGGGTGTCGGCGATCTCGTAGAGGTAACGGTAGGTGAGCAGGGTCATGTCGGTGAGGATCACCGGTAACCCCAGCCATCGCATTGCTTGCAATAGGCTTAAAAAGGGGGTCGTGGCCAAAAGAATTAACCCCAGGGTGAGGATGGATAGAAACCGGCCCGCCATCAAGGCGGTGGCCACTAGCCCCTCCTGGCGCAGGGCTACCCCGCCCCACTGCCAGATCACCGTCGGCCCCAGGCTAAGGGGCAGCACTAGCACCAACCCCAGGATCAATAACCCGGGATAGCTCAGGCGTTGTCGCCACAGGCCCAGGGGTAGACGGGCGGCGCCGTAGAGCCCCAGGCTGAGGGTGACCATGGCAGGCACCAGGGTAAGGTGCTGCACCGTGGCAAAGGCAAACATCAGGGCCAGCAAGCTGACCAACTTGAGCCGCGGATCCCAACGGTGTAGCGGGGACTCGCCGGGAACGTAACTGTCTACCGAAAGCGTGGTCATGACCCTAACCCTCCAATAGTTCGGGTTTAACCCGCCGCAAAAACAGCACCAGCAGGGCGGTGAACAGCCCCTCCACCCCGATCAGGGGCAGGTGGCTGAGGCTGAGGGCCAGTAGGGCCGCCCGCTCCGCCCGGGCCTCCACCTCGGCGGGGATATTCAAAATAATCAGACTTAGGAAAATTAGCACCGCTAGCCCCACCCCCAGGGCACCACCCAAAAAGGCAAACAGGCCCGTG
Source organism: Leptolyngbya sp. (assembly GCA_040374235.1). GTDB lineage: Bacteria > Cyanobacteriota > Cyanobacteriia > Phormidesmidales > Phormidesmidaceae > Nodosilinea. The sequence continues at coordinate 9,699 of JBEIUS010000072.1, forward strand.
CGGGCGGGTTCCCCCAGGGGCCACCCCAGGCGGCGGCGAGCCTGAAACAGGTGGTAGGCCAGCAGGGCGGGAAGACCCATCATGGCGGCATTCACCCCCAGGCTGGTGAGTCCACCGTGGCCCAACACCAGGGCCTGGAAAAACAGGCCAATGACAATGGCAGGGAAGGCGAAATAGCCCAGCACTACCCCCAACAGGCCATTTAGGGTGAGATGAACACTGGCGGGGGGCAGGGGAATATAGATGGAGGATGCGACAAAGAAGGCCGCCGTCAGTAGCGAAGCCTTGGGAATGTCGGCACTGGGATCGGGGCGCTGGTTAATTTGCCCCAGGGAGTACCAGGTGGCCAGACCGGTGACGGCGTAGCCCGCCACACAGACCTGAGCCGGTAGAATGCCATCGGGAATGTGCACTAGGGCTTACCCCTTGAATGTGGATCTCGGGAACCCGGATGCCGGGAGGGGGGGCGTCGGGAGAAAAACAGCGCGGTGCCCACAAACCCCCAGATCACCGCCGCGATCGGTAGCCAGCACTGCCCCAGGGCTTGGGTACGGGGTTTTGCCCCTGAGGTGACCACCACCTCTCCCACCGGCACCGGCACCGGCACCGACTGGCCGTGGCCTGCCTGCCGCACCATCACCTGCCAATAGCCGGGCTGGTTAGCCTCGGGGCTAAAGCTAAACCGCCCCTGGGCGTCGGTGGTCCCTCGCAACCACGGACTGCTGGCATTCCCCGGGGTGTAGACCAGCACCTGGGCCTGGGCCATGGGGGTGCCAGAGTCGTAACGGGCCTGAATCTGTACCTGGTTGACCAGCTGATACTCCAGGTTGACGCCGTGGCCCCAGCTGGGGCGGGGGGCGATTAGGGTGGCGGCGATCGCCGCCATCAGGGGCCGGGTCCTCCTCATCGGGTTAACTGGACTTCCCGACAGTGACCCTCGCCGACGTGGCCCAGGCTGGGTAAAAGACTTAGCCAGCGCTGGTGGTCCGCCGCCGATAGGCGACTCTTCAGGTCAGCACTGGTGAGGTTGATGGCTCCATTCTGGGCCAGGGCAGCCAGGGGGCCAAAGCCCAGAGCACCGGTGTTAATCTCCTCCTCCGGTGCTGCTCCACCATCGCCAAACAGGTGGTCAAAGTGGAAGGTGGCCTCCAGATCCGCCACTTTGCCGGGGGCCAGAATGCCCTTGCGCTCGTCGCCGATGAAATCCCCACAGGTGAAGGCCAGGGGCTCGCTGAGGCGCAGGGTAAAAGGCAGGGTGGTGCCCTGGTTGGTGGCCGTACCCTGGAGCCAGAGCACCGTGCCCTGGGAGGGGCCACTGGGGGCAGGGGGCATGGCCCAGGCCAGGGCATTAAACTGGCCGGCGGGGGCTTCCACCTCCGCCACCACCACTGGCTCGGCGCTGGCATCCCCCGTCGCCAGGTCCACCACCGTGGGCCCCGCCACCTTCACCTCCGCCGTAGCCCGCCACCGGTCTTCGGTCTCCGCCTGGAAGGGGGGGGTAGTTTGGGCCGCCACCAAATCTGCCAGGGAGACGTAAACATGGTCAAAGCTAATCGCCCAGCCATCCTTGCTGGTAAAACCCTGGCGAACAAAGTCCTCCCCATTGGCCCGGATCACTAGGGTGCCCAGCGCCCTAGCATTTGAGTTGGGGCGATCGCCGCCACAGCCCAGTATTAGGGCTGGGCTGGTTAGGATCAACAGGGTCAGCAATAATCCTCGGTCTCCAATCATCACCTCATCCTTGAGTCTGGGGTGGGTCAGCCCACCGCCATAGGGCGCCCTGCCTACTTAACCCCATCCCCCCAAAAAGTTCAATGCCCAGGGGGGGCACCGTCCGCCCCTGACCCCATTCCCTGGGCCACCGGTCAAGGACCCACCAAAAGCCTTGCCCAGAGGGGGACTCAGCCAATTCATTTACCCCTGGGGGAGTGGGCCAAGGGTGAATGGATTGTCCTTAACATCACAGAACGTTACCCTTCGACGCAAATTGTCGTACTTTCATGCCCCCGTTATCTACCAAGCTGCCACCCATGTCCATTCCGCTGGGGGCACGGTATCTTAGTGCTATGGCCTACGAACCCCTACACCACAGGTATCGCCCCCAGACCTTTGGCCAATTGGTGGGTCAGGATGCGATCGCCACCACCCTCATCAATGCCCTGCGCCAGGGTCGGATTGCCCCGGCCTACCTATTCTGTGGTCCCCGGGGCACGGGCAAAACCTCCAGTGCCCGGATTTTAGCCAAGTCTCTCAATTGCATCGCCCAAGACCAGCCCACCCCCGAGCCCTGTGGTCAGTGTGCTACCTGCCGCTCCATTACCAACGGCTCCGCCCTAGACTTCATTGAAATCGATGCCGCCAGTAACACCGGCGTAGACAATATCCGCGAGTTGATTGAACGGGCCCAGTTTGCCCCGGTGCAGTGTCGCTATAAGGTTTACGTGATTGATGAGTGTCACATGCTCAGCACCGCTGCCTTTAACGCCCTGCTCAAAACCCTGGAGGAGCCGCCGGCGAAGGTGGTGTTTGTGCTAGCCACCACCGATCCTCAGCGAGTGTTGCCGACGATTATTTCCCGCTGTCAGCGGTTTGATTACCGCCGCATCCCCCTGGAGCCCATGCTGGCTCACCTGCGGGCGATCGCTGATACTGAGGCGATCGCTATTGACGACCCAGCCCTGCGGTTGGTGGCCCAGGTTTCCCAGGGGGGGCTGCGGGATGCCCAAAGTCTGCTAGACCAGCTCAGTTTGCTAGAGCCACCGGTGGATGCGGAAGCGGTGTGGGACCTGGTGGGGGCGGTGCCGGAACGGGACCTGCTGGCCCTGGTGCAGCGGTTGCTGGCGGAGGATGGTCCGGCGGTGCTTGACCAGGTCCGTCAGCTGATGGACCGGGGCCGCGAACCCCTGATCGTGTTGCAAAACCTAGCGGGCTTCTATCGGGATTTGTTAATCGCTAAAACCGCCCCCGATCGCCCGGAGTTGGTGGCAGTCACCCCCCCCACCTGGGCCGATATGCAGGCCCTGGTGGCGACGGTGGAGACCCCTCGCCTGCTCCTGGGGCAACAACACCTACGCAGCGCCGAGGTACAGGTAAAAAATACCACCCAACCCCGCCTCTGGCTGGAGGTTACCCTGCTGGGTCTGCTCGCCCCCAGCCCGGTTGGAGCACCGGCGGTGGTCCCCTCCATCGCCGCTCCGGTGAGCCCGCCGGTGGTACAGACTCCGGTGGCGCCCCCAGTGCCCGCTGTCACTCCCCCAGCCCCAGGGGCTACAGTGGTGAACCCGGTGCCAGAGGTGTCTGCTCCCCTGGAGATCAGCCCGCCGGTGGAGCGGGGCGATCTCCGCCACCTGGAGCTGGAGCCCACCTGGGCCCGGGTGATTGCCGTCCTCGAGCCCCTGGGCACCCGCGCCCTGATGCAGCAGCAGGGCAGTTTACTGTTCCTTGATCAGGCCGTAGCTCGGGTGGGTATTAATTCTCGCCCCCTGTTTAAGATGGCCCAGGGCCGGGTTGACAACATCGCCACCGCCTTCGAAAAGGTGCTGGGGCGGAAAGTGCAGGTGTCCCTGGAGGTATTGCCCGACCCAAAGCCTGAGGCCCCCGTGGCCGCCCCCCCCACCGCCAGTCCCCCACCCCAGGCACCGGCTCTCGCGGCCAACTCCCTTGCCCCATCGGGTTCCTCCCCCTCCGCTCCGGTGGCAGAGGGGCCCGCCTTAGCTCCTAGTCCTGCTCCTCTGCCGGAGCCCCTGAGTGACCTTGACCGGGCGGTAAAGACCTTTGCCCAGTTCTTTAACGGCCAGGTGGTGGACCCTGATGAGGAAATCAACCGACTGTTGGGGGAGGGGCCCCTGCGCCCCTCGGAGGCCGCCGCTAACCAACCCTCCCACCCCGATCAGGATGTTCCCTTCTAAGGTACTTTTCTAACGCCTATCCCCAGACTTAACCCATGATCCTCCCCTCCCTCCCCACCGACTACACCGGCGATACCCTACAGGGGGTACCGGTGATCCGGCACCTTAACCTGGCGGATCTGACCGCTGGCCAAACCCACCGTTTTTTTTTCCAGGGGGTGGCCATGGGCAGCGGTCAACACTGGTATGTGCCCTTGCTGGTGGCCCGGGGAGCCCAGTCAGGCCGACGGCTAGGGCTGATTGCCGGGGTCCATGGCGATGAGCTCAGCTCCATGAAGACGGTCCAGGAGGTGATGGCGGCCCTGGACCCTACTACCTTGGCTGGTAGTGCGATCGCCGTGCTGGGCCTATCCCGCGCCGCCTTGGAGTTCACCCAAGGCCGCTGGCCCCTGGCCTACGGTGGCGGCCTGACGGTGGATATGAATCGGGTCTGGCCCGGCGATGATAACGGTGACAACCCCGCCAGCCGCCATGCTGCCCTGCTCTGGCGGGGGCTGCTCCAACCCAACCTGGATCTGGCGGTGGACTTCCACACCATCTCCACCGGCAGTGACTTCACCCTATTTGTCTACGCCGACCTGGGTCAACCTACCATCCGCCAGATGGCGGAACTGTTTCCAGTGGAGCAGTTGAAGGACGACCCCGGGGAGGCGGGCAGCCTGGAAACTGCCCTGGTGCAGGCGGGCATCCCTGCCCTGACGGTGGAAATTGGCAGCCCCCGTCGGTTTGATCCGGCCAAGATTGCCCTGGCGGTTGAGGGTACCCTCAACCTCTGTAAGCATTACCGGATGGTGACGGGCCCCCTGGGGCGTACCGGCGCCGCCTACCAGGGTAATGCCTTCGAAACCATCCGCTCCCGCACCGGTGGGTTTCTTGATCTACGGGTGGACTTGCAATCTCCAGTAAGTCCTGGCCAGTTAGTGGCTTGCCAACGCAATGCCTTTGGCGACGTGGTAGCCGAGTACCGGGCCAGTGTTAGTGGCCAGGTGGCCACCATAGCCCGGGATGCCCTCAGCGAACCCGGCTCCCGGATTATGCAGATTCTTTACCAACAGGGATAGCCTTTCCAAAGGACATTAAAATTCCTGGCTGGACGGAAAAATCCAACAGTGGACAGAGCCGAGAAAGTAAGCAACCCCTATCCCTTTCTGTGACAAAGGATGGAGGTTGCCCAACTAGTTTTAGTCCCCTTGGTCGTTTTCTTCGTCCAATTTGACTAGATGAATATGCTTGTAGCCTAGTTTGATTTGGAACTCATCTCCGGGCTTCAAACCCATTTCCTGCGTATAGGAGGCCCCAATTACAATCTGACCATTTTTGTGAACCGTAGCTCGATAGGTGGCATCTCGGCCACGGCCGTCCTTGTCCCTATCCTTTTCTGATTCTAGCTGAATTCCTTTAGCGGTTAATAGGGCATCATAGAACTCCGATAGATTTACCCGGGTTTCGCCATCTTTGGTAAAGGAAAAGTAACCACATTCCCTCGCCATCTCGCGTTTAGAGAGCCCTCCCATCTCCTTTACCCGAGCCAGAAGTTCTTTGCCGACCAATGGTTCTATGCTTTTGACTGCCATGCTTCCAATTTGGGGGATAAACAACTAACACCCTAATTAACCCGATATCTGGTTAATCACTATGGTTGTGAAACAATTATAGGTAATTTTCAGAGAATAGCTTAATTTTTGCCCACGATACAGCTATACCAACCCTGCTCAAATAGAAGTTACTCTCTCCCTCGGGAAACGAGTCAGTGTTGTGGGAGTGACCAGTTTTTTGTGTAAG
>JBEIUS010000217.1:0-4225 GCA_040374235.1 Leptolyngbya sp.
ATGATGGCCTGATATTGAGCCTGGGTGATGGGGTATTTACCCAGGGAAAAGGCCGCCAGGGTTACCTGATGCTGGGGTAGTTCCCGGGCAAAGTATTGGTTGAAGCCCTTTTCCCCAACCTGACGGATCAGTTCCGCTTTTTCCGCCTCGGTTTGGCCCATCATGAAGCTGCCGCCAGGAATCGCCACCATCTCCAGTCGAATATCCCCAATTGCCTGGGTAAAGCTCTTGGCCTGGCCTGGTTTACGCTCCACCACCTCACCCTTGGGGTTTACCGTCACCACCTCAAAGCTAAAGGGGGTAAGCTCTACCGATGGCGGGGTTGGTCCCTCTGGGGCAGAAGAATTGCCTGGGGAAAGCAGCATCTTCCCTAGCCCGGCGGCACCCAGCCCGGCACCGCCCCAACCCAAGATTTGCACCGCCCGACGGCGACTGAGGCCAGGCCGTGGCCAGGATTCCCTAGGGATCGGGGGCTGGGGGGGAGTGACGGGGGCTGCAGTGGCGTCCCGGGCGGTTGCCGAGGTAAGGGCGGGGCGAGGGGGCGGCTGCTCTCCCCGGGAGAGTCGCTCAATGCCAGCGATCGCCTCTGGATCGGCGGGGGATACGGCGAGGACTCGTACCCAGTATTGCCTGGCCTGCTGGGGCTGGCCCTGCACTTCGGCGGTAAGGGCAACCTTTTTTAAGGCATCGACATCCGCCAGGGTGGCCTGACGCGGCAGCAAAATTAATTGATTTTTGGTGGGGGGTTCAACCATGCCGTAGGGGGTTTGGCTTACCTGGCGGTAACGTTGGGTGAGACGGGGCACGTCGTAGCGCAACTGCTGATACAGTCGCTCTACGGTGGCGCAGTTGCCCTCTCCCTGACGCCGTAACCCTTCCAGCAACACATGGGTAAAGGCCCCCTGCTGCAGTTCCTCGATCTCGTAGGCCGATTCGGCTGGGCTACAGGAAAACAGGGTAATCACCCCCTGCTGTTGCTCTTGGCCAATCCCCCACCCATCCCGCTGACCCGCCAGGGTGCGGCAGGCATCGATCAGCAAAATGATATTGTCCGCCCCACTCCGGCGTAGCCGCTCGGTGATGTAATGTAACGGGATGGCGGAGTTCTCTAGATCGGCGCGATCGCCATCCATGGGCATCAGGTAATCGCGATTTTCATGGCGTAGGCCATGGCCGGCAAAGAAAAACCAAAGATTATCCCCATCCTGCAAAAAGGGCTGCTCAAACCGGGTTCGCAAAAACCGCCGCAGGGTGGTGTAGGTGGGGGCCGGATCGATGGGCGGGCCATAGTCCTGGGGAATGGGGGGAGCCCCGACGGCAAAGTGATAAACCTGCTCAAACCCCAGCTCCTGCCGAAACAAATCCCCCATGGCTGTGGCATCCCGCACCGCATAGCGCAGCGGTTGCAGGTTGAAGTAGTCGTTAATACCAATGGTGATGGCCCAGTTGCGTCCCATGGTAAGAGTTAATGATCAACGGGTCGGGTCAATCTCAACTTAATCCCCCCCTGATTGCCCAGTTTGCCGCCGTTACCCACCAGGCTAATCTGGCCCTCGGCGTTGATATCCACCGATAGCTCCACCTCCTGCAATTGCAGGCCGGTGGTGCGATCGGCCTGGGCAAACAGGTCATTGACCACCGCCAGCAGGCTGGTCATCTGGGCCTGCAGGGCCTGGGCATCCAGGGAAACCCGCTGGCGACGGGGGGCGCTGTCGCCCATCCCCGGAATCGGCAGGCCAAAACCACCGCCGCGATCGCCACCGCTGCGCTGCCCCTCTTTCTCGGCAGAGACCTCTGCCTCCGTTTCAGTTAAAACCCATAGGGTCGCTGCTTCTGTCATCCCGTTTCCTGTTTCCAAAATCGCCTACCGCCATCGGCTATGGTGAAGAGGTGTCAGTAAACCCAAAAAACGACGCTTACCTAGCAGTTAGGAGCTGTTTTTCGTCTCTGTCACCCTTAAATCTTAACGGCTTTGCTGTTCTGGGGATAACGAATTTCTAACCTGGCCAATGGTGAAGCCACGGGGCTAAATCCCCAGGCAGGATTCCTCCCTGTCTGTGAGGGTTTTCCATAACCAACTAAAAACCCCGCCGGGGTGGCTGGGTCGGGAGTGTGATGTAATTCAGGTCTCCAGGGTTAGAGAGCCAGGGGGTATGACAGGAGCAGGTCTGGACTCTTCTGGGCACGCCCAATCAATGATCATTGACTGGCTCTGGCGCTCAAGAGTGCAGGCGGCGCACACACCACCCGAAAACCGATGTTATTGTTTCGATTATTCGGATTGTTGCGATTGCGGTTGGCCGAGCGACAGTTTACTGGGTTGTTATACCAGGACCCGCCCCGCACCAGGTGGGCTGACCTGCCCCTAGCCTTCACCCTAGGCTAAATTGGCCTTGAGTGGAGTATTTTTCATCTTGTTTGCAGCTTGGGAGTTTTGACAAACACTAACTGGGTAAAAATGTCGGCTCTCAAGTGCCAGGTGTCGGCATGTTTCAGGTGGGCTGCCCAGCTACGAATGGCCTGGGTCAGTTGCTCGAAGGATAAATCATGCTGGGCGTACTGTCGTTGATATCGTTTCAGGCGGTATCGACCACGGCGAAGGCTGGCGGATCTGACCCGCACCCGGTCTGGGCAAACCCGAAACCCAACAAAGGTGGGGCCTCGAGATGTTTCAAACAGTTGACTTTTAATGGGGTGAATCCTCAAGCGTAGTTTGGCTAGGTGGGCTTCGAGAACTAAGCGGGCTGTGAGTAAGGTATCTCGGTCATCGGCAAATAGGGCAAAGTCATCGACGTAGCGCAGATACTTTGCTATACGGAGCTGTTCTTTGACCAGGTGATCCAGGCTATTCAGGTAGATGTTGGCAAAGAATTGACTGGTCAGGTTACCAATCGGTAGGCCCCGCCGCCGCTGAATTGGGGTAAGCAGGTCATCTCCAGGGAAATAGTCAATCACCGGCTCCTGGTCGTTGCTGGCATCGATGATCCGATCAATCAGCCACAGAGTAGGGGGGCATTTGATCTTGCGGCGAATCATTTCCTTGAGAAGGGCATGGTGAATCACCCGGTCCCGGTAGGGTGCGGCAGAAATTAATCGGGCCTTGGGTTCCCTGACCTGAAAGGTGGTGTAGGGTCCAGGAGAATAGGTTTGGCTGATCAGTTCCTGGCGTAGTTGGAGGAGTTCTGATTCCAGGTTGTAGTTAAAGCGCAGAATGTTATCCCGCATCCGTCGCCCTTTCTGGGCCTGGCGGGCCGCTGCCAGCAGGTTGGCAAAGTCAATAATCCCCTCCCATAGGTAGCCGTGGCGTTTCATGGTGGTTACCCGGGGTTTAACTGGGGCGCAGTGAGGGGGGCTGACGAGTTTTCTGTTGTTTTATCCATCCCCCTAGTTCCATGCCCAGGTCGTTGATCATCGTGCCGACATACTCATAACGACTAACCTCCATCAGGTGAAAGTCGAATAGAAGTCGGGTTTGGTGGCGAAGCAGGTCCAGGCGGATGTTGAGGGTTTGTAGACGCTCTAGTTTATTGGCGCTGTAACGGGCCTGGATCAGGCCTTCTAACAGGTCATAGAGCCCTTGAATGATGCGTTCCCCCAGGGTGAAACGATGATCTCGGGGTAGGCGGTTCAGAATGGGGACGTACCACTTCACCAGATCGTAGGCTTTTTGAATGACGGGCAAATCGGCGACGGCAGGTTTAGTCATAAAATTGCCTATCTGGGGGTAAAGGGGTGAAAATATCACTCTACACCCCTAGATGTGGCGGTGGCCCATAATGTTACCTAAGGTTATAGCCGCCGGCCAGCTAGAACGCCTACCCAGCCATAGCACTGGAAAAATTTTTAAACGCGCTCCGCGCGTATTCGAACCTCGACCCAGGGCAAAGGGCAAAAGCGCAAAAGGGTAAAGGGCTACAGGAGCCCAGGCGGCGCACACACCACCCGAAAACCGAAGCTATTGAGCCGATTACTCGGACCGTAGCGATCGCGGCTGGCCGAGCGACAGTAGACTGGGTTGACATACCAGGACCCGCCCCGCACCAGGCGAAAGCGATCATCGCCATCGGTCACCCAGGCGCTACCATCCCTGGGCGCACCGGCGTAGCTGGGGTGCCAATGGTCTTCACACCACTCCAAAACATTACCGTGCATGTCCGCTAGTCCCCAGGGGTTCACCCCCAAGCTACCCACCGGGGTAGTCTGTTCTCGATAGGTTCCCTTAGGC
>JBEIUS010000064.1:0-16469 GCA_040374235.1 Leptolyngbya sp.
AGCCTACCTTCCAGGTGGATACCGGAAGTAAGTCAATCCATAGCTATTGGGTATTCTCTGAGCCGATCAGTGTTGAGCAATGGAAGCCATTACAGGCCGATCTTCTTGAGTTTGCCGATGGCGATCGCTCAATTAAGAATCCCTCCCGGGTAATGCGCTTGGCAGGTATTAAACACCCCAAGACAGGGGAGAGGGCCGCCATTATCACTCAGTCTGGCCAGCGGTACGATTACGCTACCCTGCGGGCAGTTATTCCCAGCCCTGCCCCTACTCGGTCACTACAGCCCCAGGGGGGCTCCTCCAGGGCGATCACCTGGGCTGAGTTTGAGAGGTCTTTTCAGTTCCCCTGCTCTGAGTCTATTCCCCTGGAAATCTGCCTTAGCAAGGCATCCAGGGAAGCTTTAGAACGGGGAGCGGGGGAAGGCGGCAGGAATGACACTGGGGCTAAGCTGGCCCGTGATCTGCTAGGGGCATCAGGTTATCTGGAGTCCTTGGGGCAGCGGTACGAGGGTGATCCACGGGATCTGTTTGATGCGTACTGCGATCGATGTTCTCCGCCACTGCCCCAGGGGGAGCGGGAAGCAATATGGAAATCGGCTGAGGGGTCAGATCCTGGCCCGTCTCTGTCTCCTGATGCGATAGAGAGCTGTGCTAAATCTTGGGTTTGGAAAAATTGCGTTAAGCCTCACAGCGGATCCAAAGGCTTTGGTGAATCCACCAAGCAACCGAGTAAGGCCCAAAACCCTGAACCCAGAAAAAACGATGACCTACTAACCCTTGATCAGGTCCGGCAACAGCTTCAGCGGTTGATAGAGGAGGGGGTGACAAACTCCGACATTGAGATAGAGATTGCTGACCTGGCTAAAAGATCAGGAAACCCCACACAGACTATCAAGAACATCTATCAGGCGCTCCTGCAGGAATTTGAGCGCAGCGAAAGCGCTCAAGGGGCGATTTCGGTCTTTAGCGAATTGACTCGTGCCAGTAGTCAAACCTGCGATATGGAGGCACTGATGCCCTCGCTGGCCGAACCTCTAGGCCGCTACGCTAAAGCGTTTAATCAAGATAGTGTGGCCTTTGCCCTGCCCCTGCTAACAGTGGCAGCCTCGCTGCTATCTCCTGAGACTGACCTAGTGATCGGTGGGATGACGGACTATCGGGTTCCCCCTGTGATCTGGGGCGGGCTTGTGGCGGAGCCAGGGTCAATCAAAACTCCGATCTTCAACGCGATTTTGAAGCCCCTGCGCTTTCGTCAAGGATCGGCTCAGCAAGAGTACGAGCGGCAGTTGGGAGAATACCACGTCCGCCTCGAGAACTTTAGGAGTTTGAGTAAAGAGAACGCTGAGCAAGCGGACAAACCGGAAGAACCTAAGTTACGGCAATACTATGTTGATTCAACCACCACCGAGGCAGTACAGAAGATCGTCACCAGTCAGATCGACAAGGGCCTGGTGGTTTCCGTTGATGAGCTGAGTGGTTTTTTCAATGGCTTTAATCAGTACAAAAGTGGGGGTAAGGGCAGCGATCGTGACTTCTGGAAATCGGCGGCGGATGGCGGCGCAGTTAAGGTCGACCGGGTGGGTGGGACTCAATTTGTTGGCAAAACCTCAGTCTCGGTGACGGGTACGATTCAGCCAGAGATCTTGGAGAAAATGATGAGTGGGGGTGATTCAGACGGTTTCTGGTCGCGTTTTCTGTGGGTGCGGTTGCCCCTGAATCGACTACCGGCTCCTGACGATGGCCCCAAGATCGACCTTAATACGCTGCTGCACTCTATCTATCGCCATCTTGAAAACCAACCCACCACCAGTTTCCACCTTTCTCCTGAGGCTAGGGCGACTTGGCGGGGCTGGCACGAATGGTGCGAGGATCGGCGGCTATCCAGCGATACGCCGGTAGAGCGGGTGCTCTACCCCAAGTATCGCGACCGGGCAGGGCGGGTTGCCCTGGGAGCTCATTGTCTTGAGTATGCCTATCAGGAGAAGGAACCTCCAAGGGAGATTCCTAATAGCACCCTTGAGGCAGCGATAGCGTTTGTTAAATACTGCTTGACCCAAACACGCTTACTCTACTCCGAGATTGGGTAGTGCATTAATGCACTACCCGATACTTAGCCAGGGTGGGATCATAGTTGCCCGACAGAATATCTAGCTTGATCTGTCCTGCCCTTTGTTGAGCAACGACCAGGCTAATCGGCTCATACGGCAAACCCAGGCGCATGGTGCAGCGTTTCCCCTGATACTGCCAACGAAGGCGGATCCATCCGTCTACATTCTCTATGGCGATGTCATTTTTCCGGTTTCTGGGCATTTCACATACCAAACACGTACCAAATCAATCGCCAAAACCCTTATTACTTCGTTGATTATCGGGATGGTGCGTACCAAAAGTAAAGCCATTACTTAACAAGGGTGATAGCTACAAGCCTTGTAATGCTTGAGTTTCAAGGGATAGAGGTATGCAGATCTAGAGTGTGATGCTCTGCCCTGGCGTAGTAGGTTTCCGTCAACTCCTCCGGTGGGGCTGCCATGGCCCAGCCCAGGCGACGCCAGAGGCGTCTCCTACCCCAGCGCCACAGCAGCAGCCCATGCAACCCCAGGAGATAGAGCCAGAGTAGGCTAACCATCCCAAGACCCTGTCCAGGCGCTAAAGGGGGCGATGAATTGCTCAAGCTGCAGGCTCTGGACCCCCATTGTCTGGCGGGCCTGGTGCCGATCCGCCGCCGTGTTATAGCCCCACTCCGCCAGGAATAACTGCACATCCTCCAGGTCCGACTGTTGCTGGACCGCCGCCAGGGCCGCTAGGCGATCCTCCACAAACCAGATTGAAGACCGTCCCTGCCGCTGTAGCTGTCGCAGGGTTTCGTACTTGGGTTGCTTGACCTCCTTACCAAAGATCTGGCCAGGGCCCAGGTCTAGGCCCTGCTGCCCTAGTAGCTGCTGAATAAACCGTCCCTCCTTGGTGGAGATGATCACCACCTCTATGCCCTCTGCCCGAGCCGCCTCCAGCCGTGGCAACACACCAGGATAGAACCGATGTAAGCTGAGCCAGTCGACTAAATCTGTCTGAATCCACCGATCCCGCACCCCATCCACCGTTGCCCCCAGTTGGGTGGGGTTGAGGCCAGTCTCGGTGAGTAACTGGGATATCAGGGTGGGCCAGTGGTCCAAGAGGTCTTGATCCGCCAAACCCCTCTGTAGGCCATAAATCAGCAGGGGCATTTCCCAACCCGACTCCACCACAGGCCGGAGGAGATAGAAGCGATCGGCTAACTGGGGAGGCGGCGGGCCGTCCGTGGGGCCAAAGATCTCGTCGTAGGCTCGCCAGGCGGTGGCGAAGTATTCTATCAGACCATCGCAGACCACACCATCAAAGTCCAAGGCCAGGGTTTGGAGAGCAATCATAGACAGCGGGGGCGGGGGATCGCTCCTATCTTATCCTCCCTAATGCCGGGGAAGGCAGCCATCCCCCTGGGGAAAGCAGTGTTATTGTAAAGATATACAACGCTGTAGGGAGGGCAAACTTCCCTGACGTAACCTGGCGCTATGGGAAATTGACGATGACCTTACCGATGCCCCAGACCCTGTCTGGCGATCGTATCCTCTACGTTCGCCTACCCTGTAATCCGATTTTTCCCATCGGGGTGGTCTACCTGGCGGATCATGTCCATAAATGCTTTCCCGAGGTGGAGCAGCGGATCTTTGATCTGGGTGCCGTACCGCCCCTCGACTACGGTGGCGCCCTGGATCAATGCATTGATGAGTTTCGCCCCACCTTGCTGGTGTTTTCCTGGCGGGATATTCAAATCTTTGCACCGGTGGGGGGCAGAGGCGGTAACCCTCTCCAAAATGCCTTTGAGTTTTTCTACGCCCGTAACCCCCTACTCAAGCTACGGGGAGCCCTGGGGGGGCTGCGCATGGCCAGTACCTACCTGGCGGAACTGTGGCGTAACCAGGGCTTGATTAAGCGGGGCTGGAACCGGGCCCGACGTTACCAATCTCAGGCCGCCTTGGTGGTGGGGGGTGGGGCTGTAAGCGTGTTCTACGAGCAACTGAATAGCCGCTTGCCAGAGGGGACGATCATTTCCGTTGGCGAAGGGGAAACCCTGTTGGAGCGGTTGCTGCGCCGGCAGGACTTTAGCGATCAACGTTGCTATGTGGTGGGGCAAACCCAACCCCGCGATCGCCTCATCCACGAAGAGCCGTCTCCCCTGGAAAAAACCGCCTGCAACTACGCCTATATCGAGAGTATCTGGCCGGAGTTTGACTACTACCTGCAAGACCAGGATTTTTACATTGGTGTGCAAACCAAGCGGGGCTGTCCCCACAACTGTTGCTACTGTGTCTACACCGTGGTGGAGGGTAAGCAGGTGCGGATCAATCCCGCGGATGAGGTGGTGGCGGAAATGCAACAGCTCTACCACCGCGGCGTGCGCAACTTTTGGTTTACCGATGCCCAGTTTATTCCTGCTCGGCGTTTCATGGCTGACGCTGAGGAATTGCTCCGCAAGATTCTGGCGGCCGGCATGACCGACATCCACTGGGCCGCCTACATTCGCGCCGATAACCTGACCCCTGATCTGTGTCGGCTGATGGTGGCTACGGGTATGAATTACTTTGAGATCGGCATTACCAGTGGATCCCAAGAACTGGTGCGAAAAATGCGCATGGGCTATAACCTGCGCACCGTCCTACAAAACTGTCGGGACCTGAAGGCGGCGGGGTTTAATGATCTGGTCTCCGTTAACTACTCCTTTAATGTGATTGACGAGCGACCGGAGACCATCCGTCAGACCCTCGCCTACCATCGGGCCCTGGAGGAGATCTTTGGCCGCGATAAGGTGGAACCCGCCATCTTTTTCATTGGTCTCCAGCCCCACACCCACCTGGAGCAGTATGCCTTTGATCAGAAGCTGCTCAAACCCGACTACAATCCCCTGGATATCCATCTGCCCTGGGTGTCGAAAAAGCTGTTGTGGAATCCCGAACCCCTGGGCTCCTTCTTTGGGGAGGTGTGTCTCAGGGCCTGGCAGCGCAACCCCAATGATTTTGGCCGGGAGGTGATGGATATCCTGGAGGAACAGTTGGGGTGTGCGCCCCTGGAGGAGGCCCTCACTGCCCCCATCCTGACCTCCTCAGCGCCCCGGCCAGTGGTGGTCGGCACGGTTTGAGGCCGATGATGTTGAGGCCCCATCGGTTAGCGCTCACCCATCACGTAGTTTCATTACAGTACGGCTTTCGAGCCTGACAGGGGCCGATCGATGTGGCAGGATCAAAGCATAGCGATCGTAGCTGATTGATCACGCTCAGGCCTTGGGCTGAGTATGGGTCTGAAGCGATCGAGGTCTTTTCGCTGGAAGGGAAAAGATCCCTAAACTTGACCACGGCTAGTTCGGGTTGCTTGTGTTCTCAGTTCTCCTGGTGGTGCCAGGTGGGCAGGTTGATCGCAAGGAGAAAGCCATGAAACTGTTGACATTTGCGGCGGCCCTGGTGGCTCTGCCCCTGGTATTAGGGACACCGGTCCGGGCGGAGAACCCCGCCCAGCTACAGCAACTATTGGAAACCAATCTCTGTGAAGGCTGTGACCTGCAGGGCGCCGATCTAACCCAGGCCCATCTGATTGGGGCTGACCTGCGGGGGGCCAATTTGCAGGGCACTGTCTTGATCGAAGCGAATCTGGAAGGGGCGGATTTAACCGGGGCTGACCTGCGGGGGGCCGACCTCACCGCCGCATTCCTAACCAATACGGTGTTGGACTACGCTAACCTGGATCATGCCAATCTCACCCGGGCTCGGATTTACTTTGCCGAAATTACCGGCACCTCCCTGGTGGGGGTTAACCTGACCCAGACGGATATCGTCGGTACCCCCATCAGCATTGGTGGGGACTGATCATCCCAGGGGTGGCTGGAGAGGTTCTCTGTGGTAGGGTTTTTATCCCTCCTGATCCCCGGGGAGCTGCTTCCTATCTTTTATCCTCCTTTGCTCCTATGCCCACCTCCACCCTTGCCGATGCCAACCGTCGCCTTGAGCACGCCCTTCAGTATGTGGATATTTCTGAGGATGCCGCCGAGCGGCTGAGGTACCCGAAGGCCAGTCTGACGGTATCGATTCCGGTGCGCATGGATGATGGATCCCTGCGGGTTTTTCAGGGGTATCGGGTACGCTACGACGATACCCGGGGGCCCACCAAGGGGGGGATTCGCTTTCACCCGGGGGTTAACCTGGATGAGGTGCAGTCTCTGGCCTTTTGGATGACCTTTAAGTGTGCCGCCCTGAACCTGCCCCTGGGGGGCGCTAAGGGAGGAATTACGGTTAACCCTAAGGAGTTATCAAAGTTTGAGTTGGAGCGGTTGAGTCGGGGGTATATTGATGCGATCGCCGACTTCCTGGGTCCCGATGTGGATATCCCCGCCCCCGATGTCTACACCAACGCCATGATCATGGGCTGGATGATGGATCAGTACAGCATCATCGCCCGCAAGCTGAGCCCGGCGGTGATTACCGGCAAACCCCTCAGCCTGGGAGGTAGCCAGGGGCGAGATAGCGCCACCGGCAGCGGGGCCTTTTACGTGATCGAGGCGATTATGGCCCGTCTGGGCCGCCAGCCCCAGGAGACTACGGTGGCGGTGCAGGGGTTTGGCAATGCGGGCAGCGCCATTGCTCGGTTGCTGTTTGATGCTGGTTACCGGGTGGTGGCGGTTAGTGATTCCCAAGGGGGAGTATTCGCGACCCAGGGTTTGGACATCCCCAGTATTCAGGCTTTTAAAGTCGCTAGCCGCAGCCTCAAGGCGGTCTATTGCCAGGGGAGTGTGTGTAATCTCCTGGAGAACCAGGTTCCCCTCACCAACAGAGAGCTGCTGAACTTGGATGTGGATATTTTGATTCCCGCTGCCCTGGAGAACCAAATCACGGCGGAAAATGCTAGCGCAGTGCAGGCCCGCTATATCTTTGAGGTGGCCAATGGCCCAGTGACCTCCGCCGCTGATGAGATTTTAGAGACCAGGGGTATTCAGGTTTTTCCTGACATTCTAGTCAACGCCGGGGGGGTTACCGTCAGCTACTTTGAGTGGGTCCAGAACCGCAGCGGCCTGTATTGGTCCTTGGCGGAGGTCAACGATCGCTTGCAAACCATGATGGTGAGTGAAACCGATCGGATTTGGGCGATCGCCCAGCAGCATCAGATTTCTCCCCGCACGGCGGCCTATGTCCATGCCCTCAGTCGCCTGGGGGATGCCCTCAATGCGAAGGGGACCCGAGCCGATTATGTCAGCCCCCTAGCCCAGCCGCCCCTCAGGGGGACAAACTCCTAGTAAGATCCTGGGTAACCAGCATCGGGGTCATCGCCTCAGTGGCTAGCCATGGACTTTGAGGATATCAGTCAACTCATAAACCAGGCCACCCTTCAACATAAGGGACGGCCCCTCAAGGACGTGGAGCGCCTGGTGCTGAAGGGTGCTTGGGAAAATCAGACCTACGGCACCATGGCCAACTTGGGGGCGGGCTATTCGGAAGACTACCTTAAAAAAGATGTAGGGCCAAAACTCTGGCGCCTGTTGTCTGAATTGGTGGATCCCCATCGCCAGAAGATGAAGATCACTAAGCATAACCTCCGTAATGTGCTACAAACCTGGGCCCGGGACAGTCAAGGAGAACCCAGGGGGAATAGGGCCAGAAGGAGCGGGGATGGGTCGCCGACGACCTTGACGGTGCGAGACTTGCCCTGGGTTGATCCGTCGGGGATCTATGGTCGTGAGGCGGACCTAGCTGTCCTGGCTGAGTGGTTGCAGGGAGGGTCCTCCGGGGAATGCTGCCGATTGCTATTGATCTGGGGACTCCCCGGGCAGGGTAAAACGACCCTGGCTCTCCACCTGGCCCTGCAGCTACAGAACCACTTTGACCAGGTTGGCTATCTGGATTTACCCGATGGTGTGGCCGATACCCAGATCATGGCCGCCCTCACCACCTGGCTCTATCCCCCGGGTTCCCCACCGCCCCAGGATGCCGCCCCCATCGACTGGTTGATGGCACAACTAACCCGGCGTCGTTGCCTCCTGCTGATCGATCACCTTGAATCCCTGTTTGTCCCCGGTCAGTTGGCGGGCACCTATGCCGCCCATACTGAGGCCATACAGCTCCTGTTACAGCGCATCGCCACAGCTCAACACCGCAGTACCTGGCTTTGCCTCAGCCAGGAAAAACCCGCTGATTTAGCGCTTTGGCTGGGGCCACGGGTGCGGGACTACGGTCTGTCCGACTTACCCTTGAGCGCCCTATCGAGTGTTCTGCAGAAGTCAGGGGGAGTACTGGCCCAGTCCGAAGACTACCAGGTTTTGCACCAACGGTATGGCAGCAGCCCTCTGGTATTGCAGGGGCTGGCTCGCTTAATCCAGGAGGTTTACCAGGGCCAGTTATCGGTTTTCTTAGCAGAACCGGCCGTGATTCTTCCCGATTTGGTCCGGCAAAACGTTACAACAGTGCTAGAACGCATCTCAGATCTAGAGCTGGGGGTGTTGTACTGGCTGGCCCAGGCCCAGGCGCCTCTGTCCCTAACGACCTTGGCCCAGGGTATGATCCCCTATCCTGGCACCATGGTGGTGCAGTCCTTAATGAGTCGATCCCTCTGTCGGGGTAGGGCGGCAACCGATAGCACCCAAATCGACCTGCCGCCCCTAGTCCGGTCTATAGTCTTAAGTCAATTGTTAGCGGTGCTGGTGGATGAGCTCAAGGGTGGTGAACTCTATTGGTTTCACCGTCTCCCCCTGGTGACGGTGACTGCCGCCGCCGCTGTGCAGGCTCAACAGCGAGCTACCCTCCTAGAGCCCCTAGCTTCCCAGTGGCGCCAGGGGCTATCGGGGGAGACCGAGTTGAGGGTAGCCAGCGATCGCCTGCTCCAGGCGGTGCGCCACTCCCCCCTGGCAACCGCTGGCTATGGCCCGGCTAACCTGCTACATCTCTGGGGGCAGTTAGGGGTTGATCTTGGCCGTATTGACCTGTCAGAGCTAGCCCTTTGGCAGGCAGACTTAACCCAGGTCAGTCTGCAGGGCGCTAACCTGAGCCATGTCCACCTGCAGGATACGGCCCTAGCTATGGCCCTGCAAGGATCGCCGGTGGTGGAGATAAGTCCTGATCAGGACTGGCTGTTGGTGGGGGATAGCCAGGGCCAGCTGCTAATCTGGACCATCACCACCGGTCAGTTACACCAGCGCCTGGAAATCCCTGAACAGCTGGTCGCGATTACGACCTTAGCCCTGAGTCCGGGGGCAGAGATGCTGGCGGTGGGTACCGCTAGCGGTGCCATCTGGCTGTGGTCTCTGGCCCATCCCCAGCCCTCCCCCGGGGATGGCCTCAGCTATCATCAATGCCGGGTAACGGCCCTGGCCTTCAGCCCCCAGGGCAGGGGGCTAGCCTCCGCTGATGAAACCGGTGAAATTTGCCTGTGGGAACTCGCCTCAGGGGTCTGTCATGACCATTGGCAAGGTCACCAGGAGGCCATCCATACTCTGATTTTTAATGCTAAGGGCGATCTCCTGCTCAGTAGCGGTGAGGATCAAACCACCTGCCTTTGGACCGTTCCTGGGGGTGAGTGCCAGGTTAGTTTTCAACCCCGGTCCACCGCCTCGGTCCGGACCGCTGGTTTTCTCCCTCCTAACCCCCAGTCCGGCCAAGCCGAACTGGCCTTTGCCACTGGTTACGACGACTATGGCCTGGTGCTCTGGGCGGTGGAAACAGGTCAACCCCAGTGGGTTCAACCCACTAATATCGACGGTTTGCTGACCCTGTCAGTCAGCCCTAGCGGAGACTATCTGGCCGCTAGTCGTCAGGATGCTACTCTTACCCTTTGGCCCCTAGCCCAGGGTAGGGCTTCCCGCAACCTATCCCCCCTACCTGCTCCCGCCTGGGTGTTGAATTTTAGCCGCAATGGTGATTATCTAGTCAGTGCCAGTGACCAGGGTGTGCAGGTCTGGCAGGTGGCCACGGCAGGACTGCAACGATCCTATGTTAGTCGCACATACCCCTTGACCACCTTGGCTTTTAACACAGGTTACCTGCTCACGGGCCATCGGCATGGGGGGCTCCGTCGTTGGCTCATGCCAACCTCTGGTGCTCAAGTTAATCTGACTAACCAAATCCCGGATATTCTGATCAGCCATGATCTGGGAAGCATTAAGGTTTTGGCGGTGAGCGATACAGGTGGTGCATGGGCCAGTGCCGGCAACGACCAAACCCTCCTGGTTGGGCAGGTGGCGACCGGGCAAGTGCTCCACCGGAGCCACTTGCTCAGCCCCCTTACCTTGCTCCACTTTAGCGGCGATGGAGAGTGGTTGGCCGGGGCGAGGGAAGAGGGTGTTATTAGTCTTTGGTCAGTGACCACCGGTCATTTGCTGGGGGAAATAGACTGCCCCCCCGGATCTCCAGCGGCACTGCAGTTTAACCGGCCAGGGCTATACTCTCCAGGACTATTTAGCGGTGGTCGAGATGGCATAATTTGGGCCTGGGATCTGGATCACTTGAGCGGAAAAGAGATGTTTAGAGGTCACCAGCGTCAAGTCCATAGTCTCGCCCTGAATTCCACCGGTACCTGCTTGGCAAGTGCCAGCTATGATGGCACCGTCCACTGGTGGGATACGATCAGGGAGACTTGCCTGGGAACCTGGTTAGCCCCCAGCGATCACTGGCTGCATGCCGTTGCCATTGATGCCAGTAACCGGATCCTAGCTATAACCAGTCAAGCCAGTCAACTCACTGTTTGGCTAGTGCAGACTGATCAGTGCTGTTATCAATTGAGGGGTCATCGTCAAAATATTTGGCTAGCCACAGCAAAAAACAACGGGAGATCGCTGGTAAGTGCCAGTCAGGACTCTGAAATTCGTCTTTGGGATCTACAAAGGGGAATTTGCCAGCAGCTATGGCACCCCAGTCTTCCCTATGTCGGCATGGATATAACGGCAACTCAGGGATTACCATCTATAGTGACGGCGCACCTCAGCAATTTGGGAGCTTACGCTAGGGTTAGCATGGGGTAGTTACCCCTTCATAGGGTTTAATTAAGACTCAGTAATTGTTGTAAACAGTAATTACTGAGTCTTAATTAAACCCAGTCCCTATTGAGAATCGCAGTTCCGCTCCCTAACCCCCAGATCCTCTCCCAGAGGGCGTAGCTTGCTTCCTCCAGAGTGGGAGCAAGAAAAATTCCTCAAAACGGCCCTCGCGGAGGGAGAGGCATTTAAGGTGAGGGAAACTCCAGGTTTCAAATCAGACGATGTTTAAACTTGATAGAGATCGGCAGATCGGAGTTAAGCAGTCGAGTTTAGTCGCTAAATGGATTACATGGCGGAGCCCACACCAGCGTAGGCTCCATAGAAAAATAACCCTACAACCACCAATACCCCAGTACCAGCTACTGTTGCCACTATCCATAGGGGAATACGCCCACTCTGAAGCATTGTTGAATCTCCTCATTAAGTGATTAAATGAATTTCCTATAGCGGTTCTCATTAGACTGAAGCCTATATCGAAGTTCAGGTATGGACCCTAGACTCAAGAACCGCTAAGTCTAAAAAAGTCAGACCTATGTTGGCCACTTTAACCCAACTATCTGAGTAACCTATGAAAGGCTACTATAAACAAGGTTTTGGAGTATGTCAAACCCACCGGACCATCACCGTCGAGTTAATTAAAGAAATAACTGGAAAATAGCAAACCCAGCACAAACACTAGCAACAACCCTAAATAAAGGGAAGTACGGTTAAGTTCAACAGGTTGCTTATTAGGATTGGGTGTACGTTCCATTGTGGAGGTTACCGTTGGATAAATTGCATGGCGGCGATCGCGCCTAGAAAGAAAACGCTCGGCACGCCCAGGGTATGAACGGCTAGCCAGCGGACTGTAAAAATGGGATAGGTAATTTGCTCGTTAGGAGAATTGCTTTGCATGGCTTTAGGGAAAACAGGAAGTAAGTGGAAAAAACTACTGGCCTGAGAACAGGTCAATCTGTTGCTTGGCCTCGAAGCGATCGCTGACAATAGGCAACTGCATCTGGTTGTCAGGATAGTAGTCATTGGGCCGAGGCGTGCCAAAGGCATCGTAGGCTAGACCCGTGCTGACGAATAACCAGCCAGCAATAAACAGCATGGGAATGGTAATGCTATGGATAATCCAGTAGCGAATACTAGTCACAATATCGCCGAAGGGGCGCTCACCGGTGGTACCTGCCATATCAACGTCTCCTCTCTGACAGAATGAACTTACAAATCTGATCTAATCATAGAGAACGCTGTAAACCCTAACAAGCTATTCGCCCATGGATTTACAAGTTTCTTTCATGCCGCCGCCGCTTGATACCTGAGGATGGTGCCCCGCTGGCCTAGAATAAACCCCTGATCTGGACCATTAAAGACAATTCGATAGAGGTTGGAGGGAACGTCGTTAATAGCCTTGTCCTTAAACCAGGTTTGCCCCCCATCAAAGCTACAAAGCAGATTGCCGCCACCCCCCGTAATCCAGACTTCATCAGAGGTGCGGAAGGCCATGTCCAGCAGGCCCCAGCTAGTACCAAATTCAGGATTAAGCGCTTCAGTAAAGTCATCAGCGGCTCTGGAGTTGGAAAAGCGGATCTGGCCGCCCCGGGAGATCGCCCACAGCTTACCAACATAATCGAACCCCATATTCTGTAGCCGCCTAGAATTTTGACGGTTGTGGGGAATCCACTCATCCTGACCAGGAGCCCAGGTGGAGTAAAAGTTACCCCGAGAAGACACCGCTACGTAGCGACCGTCATCGGAGCGAGTCATATTTCGGACTACGCCCACTGCAGCCTGCACCAGGGCTTTCCAGGTACGCCCACCATCCTCCGTACGGTAGATAGCGCCAATATCAGTGGCCATTTCCGCCGATTTAGGCCCTAGGGCGGTGACCAGAAAGGGAGTGCCGGGCAACTCCGTACTGAGGGGTACCTTCTGCCAGGTTTGGCCCCCGTCGAGGGTGTGCAGTAAAATTGAGGGTATGCCAGTTACCCAGCCCTCATTCCCAGCAAAGTCAATGGAGGTAAAGCTATAGGGTTGATCGCCCAAGTTCAGGTCCCTCACCGTCCAGGTATCGCCGCCGTCTTTAGTCTCTAAGAAGGTATTGAGATTACCAACTACCCAGCCGTGGTTGGTGTCACTGGTAAAGGCAATATCGGAGAGGGTAGCCTCCGTTGATAGTTGCATGCTTTGCCAGGGATGCACGGGTGTGTCTGCCAGAAAATAGTTGGAGCAGGCGGTGGTTAGCACCAGGGCAAGGGATAGGAGTAATCCTCGTTTTAACCAATTCAAGGCTGCTTCCATAGGTAATTTGATCATTCAGGGAGTGGGAAAAATAGGGGAAAGCTTGGAGACGTTGCTCCATAGCTCAATCATGGCCATGATCGAGACCTAGAATCTCAACGTAAACCGTAGAGACTGAGGAAGAACAAAAAACCCAGGGCAAGGGCCCCAAAAATCAGAATATTTTTCTGTCCTGGTGTCAGCCGATTAACACCTAAGCCGTAGTTGAGATTAGCTTTAAACCCAGAGGGAGTACCGGCTGGACCAATATTGGAAAACCGCTTTTTAGGAGCCCCACACACCGGACATCGCCAGCCTGCCGGTAGATCTTCAAAGGCAGTACCCGCCGTTACTTTGCCTAGGTTATCGCCCTTACTCGGCTCGTAGGAATAACCACAGGCTAAACATTCGTAGCAGTCCATTTCCTCTGGGGTGAGAGGAGGAGCTGGTGAGTCACCCTGGGATTCTGGAGAATCGGACAGATTGGCTTTAGTCTCAGATTCAGCACCCATGGCCTTAGATAGCTTAGAAATAAAGAATGTGGGAAAACAGCCTAGGCACCGGGCCTTAACACCGGTAGGACTCAAGTTAAAGGCTGACGCCAGGGAGCCACTATCGGAAAAGCTTGTTGTGAATAATTATCACATAGTTGGGTAGCTTGATTCAGGGGCTATGATCAAAAACCGTGACCGGGGGCTAGCCGTCTATCAAGACTTAACTGGGAGATAATCTATCCCCCTACCCCCTTGTCTCAAGCCGTCACCTTAACCAAGGTATAAGGTACAAGGTATGTAGAGTACTAGCCGGTCCTCTCCCCCCTCTCCCAAGAGTTATCAATGGATAGGGATGGTTTCCTGAATAGGTGGAGCCTGACTTTCAGCTAGATCTAGCCTAGAATAAAAGTTGCGATTCAGTGTATGACCTATGTTGTCAATTAGCTATGCTGGCGTACGTATAGAGTAATGTTGACTCGAAATAACCTTTCTCCTTCGCTTGGGTGGTGGGCTAGTGTTTGTTCTGTCTGGCTACGAATATTTCCTGATATTTTTGATGATTGCTTGCCTGGTGCCGGTGGCGGCACTGGGGGCATCCTGGCTACTTCGTCCCGTTGGGCGAGGTCCAGCCCGTCGCACCACCTACGAATCTGGCATGGAACCTATCGGTGGTGCATGGATTCAATTCAATATCCGCTACTATATGTTTGCCCTGGTGTTTGTTATTTTTGACGTAGAAACTGTGTTTCTCTACCCTTGGGCTGTAGCCTTTAATCAGTTGGGTCTATTAGCCTTCATCGAAGCTTTAATTTTTATCGGCATTCTCGTCATCGGTCTTGTATACGCCTGGCGCAAGGGAGCCCTGGAATGGTCATGAATCCTACCTCCACCGATTGCACTAGTGCATTTTTAGAGTCCAATGAAAGCCTGGTCAATCCAGCCGCTGCCCCTACCGTAACCCACGATCTCTCTGAGAATGTGATTCTCACCACCGTGGATGACCTCTACAACTGGTGCCGACTGTCCAGCTTATTTCCCCTCCTCTACGGGACAGCTTGCTGCTTCATCGAATTTGCTGCCCTGATCGGTTCTCGCTTTGATTTTGATCGCTTCGGACTGCTACCCCGGGCCAGCCCCCGTCAAGCCGACCTTTTGATTACCGCTGGTACGGTCACCATGAAGATGGCCCCGGCTTTGGTTCGCCTCTACGAACAGATGCCCGATCCAAAATACGTGATTGCTATGGGAGCCTGTACCATTACTGGCGGCATGTTTAGTAGTGATTCTCCCTCTGCGGTGCGTGGGGTAGATAAGTTGATTCCCGTTGATGTTTACATTCCCGGCTGTCCCCCCCGGCCTGAGGCCATCATTGACGCCATTATTAAATTGCGTAAGAAGGTGGCGACCGAGTCAATGCAGGATCGGGCTTACACCATGCAGAGTCATCGCTTTTATGAGCGCAGCCATGCCCTCAATCCAGTACCGCCTATTTTAACTGGTCAGTACTTGCAAACCGGTGGCCATAGTACTCCCCCTAAGGAGCTTATGGAAGCCATGGGTATACCCCTACCTGAAGCCATGGGTCAGACTACTGAACGGGAGGTGAGTTAGATGGCAGCAGATGAGTCTAAGCCCCCCTTGCCCAGCGACGATAGCGGTCAAGGTACGGCTCCTTTAGTGGAGGCTGGTCAGGTTTCTATCTGGCTAACTGACAACGGTTTTGCCCACGAACTTGCCCCTGCCGATCATCTAGGGGTTGAGGTGATTAAGGTCGATGCCCAGTTCCTGATTCCCATCGCTACGGCCCTATTGGCCTATGGTTTTAATTACCTGCAGTGTCAAGGGGCCTACGACGAGGGGCCAGGCAAGGCCTTGGTCAGCTTTTATCACCTGATCAAGGTTGGTGATAATACTGGGCACCCCGAGGAAGTTAGGGTAAAGGTTTTTCTGCCTCGGGAAAATCCTCGGGTACCGTCAGTCTACTGGATTTGGAAGGCGGCGGATTGGCAAGAGCGGGAAAGCTATGACATGTACGGCATTATTTATGAGGGTCATCCTAACTTGAAGCGGTTATTAATGCCAGAAGATTGGGTGGGTTGGCCCCTCCGCAAAGACTATGTTTCCCCTGATTTCTATGAACTTCAGGATGCCTATTAGAGCCCTATTTAGGGCCAGGGTTAGGGCCGATGTGGTTGCCTATTCTTAAGGCCTTTGCCCTACCCTTAGGGCTGTTTGGTTTTCTCCTGGGGAAGTCGGCTCCTCATCTTTTCCATCCCTCCGGTTTTGATTCCCTGCCTTTAAGGCCAGAATGGCGATCGCCATGGCTATCTGGATTAGCCAGGGATAGGCAGGTGGAGGCTTTGCTAGCTAATTATCTGATGAAGTTGGGGCAGAAAGGCCTAACCGTTGAAGATCAGGGTATCTGGATTATGGCTCAAGGGGCCGTGGTGGCTGAACAGGGCGGCACTATTCCCCTGCCCGCCGCTTCCCTGACTAAGCTGGCCACCACCCTGGCCGCCCTGGGTACCTGGCCCTTAGACCACCGGTTTGAGACTCTAGTGGGGATCACCGGTCCCTTGGAAAATGGGGTGGTTTACGGAGACTTAGTGGTAAAGGGGAGTGGTGATCCCCTGTTTGTTTGGGAAGAGGGCATCGTTCTGGCCAACCAC
>JBEIUS010000069.1:0-15855 GCA_040374235.1 Leptolyngbya sp.
CAGGTAGGGGGGATGGACCTGGCGCTGGTGCCAGTGGTAGGTAGTGCCAGCCTCCAGGGTTTGCTGGCTGACCAGCTCGCCGTTGGCGATCGCCTGGTAGGGCTGGGGCACCCGCACCCGAATTTCCGAGGTGACCAACTGCCCCGGATAATCCAGCCCCGGAAACCAGTAGCGGGAGTCCTCATCCTCCCCCTGGGTCCAGACCTGGAGGGGTTTGGTGGGGTAATCCGGATCGGGACCAATGAAGTAGAGACCCCGCTGGGGCTGCTCTAAACGATAGGTAATGATCAAATCAAAGGCTTGATCCCCGGCGAGGGGCGTTGAGAGATCCACCTGCAGGTGCTCACCATCGTAGTCAAACCCCTGGGGCTGCCCCGCCACCGTCACCCCCTGGATTTGCTGGTTAACGGCGTCCAGGGTGAGGCGCTGCAGACCCTCACGAATGGGCCGCAGGGTGAGGGTACAGGTGCCCTGGCAGGTGCGTTGCTCCAGGTCGAGGGCTAAATCCAGGGCGATGTGTTGTAGGTGGGCCGGGCGATCGGGGGTGTAGTGGGGCCTGGCGCCAGGCAACTGGAAGGATTTATAACCGTTATCCTGGTCAAAACAATGGGCATTGAGCATGGAATTAGAGGAGGCTAAGGGTAGGGGCTGGGCTGTTGTTTAGTGTAGGCGATCGCCCCGGCCCCGCCCTTGACTTTTCCATAACAAAGATGGATTATTTCCCCAATTGATTGGCTCTGGCCCCCTGGTGAGAACCGTCGGGTCCTTGGGGTTGTCGAGCAACTCTGCAATGGTCTGATTTGTCACCATGGGTAGGTTTTTCCCTAATTTTGACCGCCACCAGTACTGGCTCACGGTGCTCGCCGTCCTGGTTGGTTTAATTGGGTTAAAGCTACTGATCACCGGCTTGGCAGAGGCCTTTCTTTACCCCCTGCCCTTTTTAGGGGGATGGCTGAAAAGTCTTGAGATCATTGAATTCATTAACATTCCCCTATTTGCCCTGCTGGGGTTAGGTTTGGGGGCAGCCTGCCAATGGCTGCCGGCCAAAACCTCCCTGCCAGCTAAGGCCCTAGCCCTGGTACTGAGCCTTCCCCTACTGTTTTTTAGTAGCTATGTCCTCCGCTACCACCTCTGGCTGCACCGGTTGACCGTCGAGGCTAACCTGCCCCGTCAGGAGGTGCGAGCCATGGCGGACATAGCCCTACAGCGAGAGAGCGGCCGCCGGGGTTTTTGGGGCTACTACATCACCACCACCAGGATGCCGATCCTGCCCCAGTCCGTCCCAGAGTTGCAGCGTATGACTGAGGATCAAAAGTGGTTCCGTTCTGAACTGACCCATTTTAGTGGCATTGAGCCAGGGGTCTTTTCCCTGGTTTTCAACGGAGCGGGATGGGGAATTCGCTTTTTCTACATGGGTTTAGCCCTGCTCACAGGGGTTATCTATTTCCTCAAGGGTCTTGCCTGGACCCACGCCCAACGCCTCCACCGTCTGGTGCAGAGCAAACCCTAGGGTGGGGAAAATCTAGAGACTTGCCAAAGAATGCCAGGGGTGCTAACTGGCCCTCCTCCAGACACGCTAGGATGGTCTCATAGACAAGGGTCTAGGCTTTACCCAAGGTTACCACTATGGCATCGGCAGCACAGGTTCGAGACTTTCTAGCCCACTGGTTTCAGCTGGGTAAGTCAATACTACTCCCAGGAGATCGGGGGGAACGGCTACCCGATCCCATTTTTCGCCAGGGTCAGTATAGTCGGGAATTTGAGGAGTGCTGGCAGGAAATTATGACCACCCAGGGGCAGGACTGCTATCTCAGTGGCGCCTCCCCCAGCATTGCCACCCTACTGTCCTCCGCCTGGGATGTAACCGCCTGCGCCCGCTGTCCCATGCCAGTCTGTCTTCCCACCCTGGGGCTAACGGCCTATCCCTGCCCCTGCCATGACCTGTCCACCTGGCCCAACTACGATGTGCCGGTGCCCCGTCAGGCGGTACAGGACGATCAGAGGCTCAGCCAAATTCAGGCCCGTCTAGCTCGCCCCACCCGTCTGCCCAATCGGAGCCATCGGGGGCCCTACCAGGTGGAAGAGGCCAGAGTCTTTTCCGACTGGCGGGGGATTTCATAAATCATAAAGTCACTGGCCATGATCGTTTGGGGAAAAATGGCCTGGGCTTCCGCCAACAGATCACTGAGTTGCAGGTCATTGCCAGGGGCGTAGCGGGGGCTAAAATGGGTCATGATCAATTGCTTCACCATTGCCGTCAGGGCCACCTGGGCGGCCATGGTGGAGGTGGAGTGCAATCGCTGGTAGGCCAGGTCCGCATCCCGGTGGGAGAAGGTGGCCTCATGGATAAGCACATTTGCCCCCGCCGCCAGGCTCACCGATCGCTCACAGTAGATGGTATCAGTGCAGTAGACCAACTTACGACCCACCAGGTCGGGACCACACAAATCAGCCCCATGGACGGTGCGTCCGTCCGCCAACTTCACCCGCTGGCCCCGCTTCAGCTGGCCGTAGATAGGGCCCGGGGGAATGCCCAGGGCCTCGGCTCGCTGCACATCAAAATGGCCCGGACGGTCCCGCTCCTCCACCCGATAGCCGTAGGCCGGAATGCGGTGCTCCAGGAGATCGCAGAGGACTCGGTAATCCTCATCCTCAAACACCACCCCCGGCTCAACGGCGTGAACCTGGATGGGCAGGGTGAAGTGGGTATGGGAGTATCGACGACAGGCCTGCAGATAGTCATTTAGGGGTTTGGGGCCGTAGATATCGATGCGCTGTTGCCGATTACCCGCTAACCCGCAACTAGCCAAGAGCCCCATCAACCCAAAAATGTGATCGCCATGCATGTGGGTGACAAAAATACGGCGAATCTGGCTGGATTTAAACTCACTGCGCAAAAACTGATGCTGGGTGGCCTCACCACAGTCAAACAGCCACACTTCGGCTCGCTGGGGCAACCGCAGCGCCACACTGGAGACGTTGCGAGACCGGGTGGGTACCCCAGAGCTGGTCCCTAAGAAGGTAATCTGCACCGGCGTTGTCCTTGAACCTACTCCCCTATCTTGCCATGGCTGGGAAGCTATGGGCGGCATTGCCGAGGGGAAACCTGATTAACCTGGATCTTGTCAAACCGCTCCAGGGATGGTTAGCTAGAGCCTTAATCTGTAGCTAGAATACCCATGCCAATAACGCGACAATGGATGGCGGCGGTGACCCTTCCCCTGGGCCTACTGACCCTGGCTGCTCCAGCCATGGCAGAGGGTCCGGCGATTTACTACGCTTGGCGATCGGCCGCTGTCAACCAGGCAGAATGCCTGGGTCAAGCTAGTCAAGCCCTGACCTCCCAACAGTTAGCCCCCACCCAAACCGATGACACTAGCGTGGCTGGACGGGGGGAGGACGCCACAGCGGTTTTTGTTTGTCTTCAGGGCCTTGATGCCACCATGGTCATGGTGATTGTGGCCAGCTCCAGCCAGGATCGAGCCATGGCCCTCCGGGAAGCTTTAAAGCAGGCCTTTTAGGGTTTAGGGAAGGGTTTGCATGCGGGTGCTAGCCTACCGCTATGGGGAGGGTACAGGGAAAGAACTGTTCCAGTCGGGGTGGGGGGAGGCCGTCCTGCAGTACGACATTGCCCAATACTATGAAGACCTTTGCCTGCCCCCCAGCCCCGGCCACCGCCCCCAGCTTGCCCAACTGTTGGTAGATAACCGGGAGCAGCCCGCCGATCTGATCCTGGTTCAGGGTCTGGAAGCCCTGGGGGATAGTCTGACGGAGGTGATTGCCCAACTTCAGGCCCTGGAGGCCATGGGTAGTCGGGTGATGATCTGGCCGGGGGGTACCCTGGTGAAGGATCTTGCCCTGGTTCCCCAACTGGCTGAAATGCAAGACCAATTGCGGCGCCGTCAGCTGCGCCGCGGCCATGCTCTCAACCGACTCCAATCCCTCCCGCCCCCAGGCAAGGCACCCTATGGTTATCGACGGGGGCAAGATCGCTATCTGATCGATCGCACCACCGCCCCTGTGGTCACCGCCCTGGTGAATGAATTCCTGCTTTACGGATCCCTGCGGGGGGCGGTGCGGTTCATTGAGAATCGCTTTGGTAAGCGCATCGCCGTCTCCACCGGCCGACGCTGGCTCACCCACCCCGTTTATCGGGGAGACTTACAGTACCAGGATGGTCACATCCAGCGGGACACCCATGCCGCCATTATTGGCCGGTCGGAGGCGGCCCAGGTCGATCGCCTGCTGCGGCGCAACAGCCAGTTACCCCCCCGCACCGCTAGTGCCCCCCGATCCCTAGCCGGACTGGTGTCCTGTCAAACCTGTGGCTGCCCCCTCATCATCAGCCAAACCAGTCTCCGGGGCCGAACTAAAACCTATCTTTATCTACGGCCCAGTGGTTGTGATCGATCGCCCCGCTGTGGCAGCCTGCCCTACGATGCGGTCCTGGGCAGAATTATTGATCAAATTTGCCAGGACCTGCCCCGGGCCGTCGCCCGCCTAAGGGCTCCGGGGGTAAACCCTCCGATGCCTGATCTAGTTCTGGATGAGGGTGGAGCCGCAGGTCAGAGTTCTTCTCCAGACCTGGCTTTGAGCGATCAACTGGGTCCTAGGGAGCCTCACCAGGGTGATCAGTTAGCCCGCCAAATCGCTGAAAAGCAAGTTATTCTTCAGCAGTTGCCGGACCTGGTGGCCACCGGCGTCCTTGACCCAGAGACAGCGGACCTGCGACGTTATAACCTGGCGGGGGAGATCGCCCAACTTGAGCAGCAGCGCTCCCAACTGCCACCGGTGAACCTACAGGAACTCTCCCGTTCCGTTGCCATTCCCCAGTTTTGGCTAGACCTATCCGAGACGGAGCGGCGATTCTTTTTTCGGGAATTTATTCGCCGCATTCAAATTCAGCGCCAGGCGGAGGGTTGGCAGGTGCACCTGGAGTTGGTGTTTTAACCATTCACCAGCAGCACCACCCCCACCAGGGCAAGCACCGCTCCCCCCACCGCCCGCCCTGTCACCCGGTCCCCCACCAACCCCGCCATCGGTAGGATAAATAGGGGACTGGTGGCGGTAAGGGCCTGGGCTATTCCAGTGGGGCTGTACTTCAGGGCGATCTGTTGGAGATAGATACCTAGGTAGGTTCCCAACACGGCCGCCACCGCCACCAGGGCCAGGATTCGAGTAGACCCTAGGGGCTTAAGTTGATGACGCAACTGCCCCTGGGCCATCAACAGGGTGGTAATCAGCAGCAGTCCCCCGGCCAGGCGCAACAGGGAACTCCACAGGGGATCGACACCGGTGTCCGCTAGGGCAGCCCGGGACAGCACCGCCCCACTGGCCTGACCCAAGGCCGCCAAGGCACCGTAGAGGACACCCCGATAACTAGGCCTGGGGGAGAGGTCAGCGGTTGGAGGCAGACGCTGACTAATTACCCACCCCACCCCCACCAGGGTCAAGACCATGCCCAGGTAGGCTGACCAGCTGAGTACTTCCCCTAACCCCAACCCCGCCAGCAGGGCGGCCAGGGCTGGGGCCAGGGTTTCCATGAGGAGGGCTCGACGGGCCCCCAGGTGATTAATGGCGGCAAAATAGACCGTGTCCCCCAGGCCAATTCCCACGACTCCACTGACTAACAGCAGCACCAGGGTCCAGGCCTCTATCCCGGCGAGAGCGCGCCCCAGGATGAGCAGGGTGAGGGCCAGTAGCAGTAGGGCGATCGCCCCCTTAGCCAGGTTTAACCCCAGGGGCAACAAAGACCTGCCCAGTTGACCAAATAGCAACGACGCCAGGGCCCATAAAAATGCGGCGGCCAGGGCCGCCACTTCACCGACCATTAGCACCCCACCAAGAACCGGCTATGGAATCTTTACAATTGTCTTTGGGAATCATTCTGATGGCTAGGTCAAGGACTGTATATAGGAGCAACGGCATTGAATAAACGGTAAACCTTTTGCTTAATTTTGCTTAATAGCCATCCTATGAATAACTCTAATATGCGTCTCTACACCCTGGCCTCCTGTGGCGGGCTCCTGGCCTTGACCGCCTGTAGCGGTCAAGAGGCTACCACTCCCCCAGTGGGGCCTACCCCGTCGGCTAACACACCGCCCCCTAAGATCAACCTGCGATCGCAGTCGGTGATTCCCCTACCCCGGTCTGCCAGTAAACCAGAATTATCGCCCACAGCCCTGGTGAGGTCTAAGGTAATAGCCCTAAGCGGAGGAGGGTCTCCCTTTTCCGATCAGGAGATTCAAGCCAGGCTCCAACAAGCTCGACTGAAGCGAGAACAGCTAGCCAAGACTCGGTTAACCCAATTGCAAGCTCAACGCAGTCCAGTGGCCAGTTCAATCATTACCATTGCGCCCCAGCGACCGATTAATCTGAGTCCTAGCTTACCAAAACCCCTAATCCCGACTCCGCCCTCTGCGCCTACTTTGGCTGGGCAGGCTGTATCCACAGCAGCTTCCCCACTGCCCGCCGGGATCGTTAGCCCTGGAGCCGATGTCCATGGGGCATTCCTTGACACCACCTCCCTATCCCTGACTCCGGTGGCTTCTCCCAGCTCCGACTCGGCCTGCCCCGGTTTAGTGCAGCCCCACCCCATCCAGATCGGTATGGCAACGGGTAAAACCGCCACCCCTACCCCCGGTGACACCCCTGCCTCTAGTGACGCCGCTGTCCCTACCCCCGATCAACGGGCTAATCCCCTGGCGCAGTCCCCTGAGTCACCCATGGATAAGGTTTTAGCAGCATCCCACCATCAGAGTTATAGCGCCGCTCGGGGAACCTTCCCCTGCTTGACGGCAACTCGATTACCCAGTCAAGGGATGCGCCTACATTCACAAGTCCTGAATCAAAATCCTCAGGAATCAATTCAGGGCTCCAGTCTCCCCCTCCAGGGGTCCATGGAGAGGGAGTCACTCTTGACCTTACTAGGCTTCAAGTCTCCATCCCTTAATCGAGGACAGGGAACAGCTCAGCTCAACCAATTGCCCCTGGCTTCGCCAGAAACAACGAGTAATACCCCAGGCTTCTCTTCCGGGTCCCGGGTTGACTAGGGATCTACCACCCCAGGGGCATGGATAAACCAAGTCCATGGTGAGAACCGTAGTTCGACCCCCTCACCCCCAGCCCCTCTCCCAGAGGGCGCAGGTTGCTTCTTCGTCGATTTTCGTTACCCTAGATAGGTAGAAATAGTTAAAAGACACCAGGATCAATAGGGCCATGGTTGAAAAAGTCCAGAAGACCGACGCAGAGTGGCAACAACAGCTCACCCCCGAGCAGTACCAAGTAACCCGTAAACATGGCACCGAGCGGGCCTTTACCGGCGATTACCATGACCACAAAGCCCCGGGAATCTACACCTGCATCTGTTGTGGGTCCGAGCTGTTTTCCTCCGACACCAAGTATGACTCGGGTACGGGGTGGCCTAGCTTTTGGGCCCCAGCTCAAGCAGAAAACGTGGCTACCAAACGGGATCTCAGCCATTTCATGGTGCGGACCGAAGTCCTCTGTGCGGTATGTGATGCCCACCTGGGCCATGTGTTTAACGATGGCCCGGCTCCGACCGGCCAACGGTACTGCATGAATTCCGCCGCCCTTAACTTTCATCCGACCGATACCTAGGCAGGGGCACAAGCTTGCGACTGTACTATCGGGTGCAGGGCTCCGGCCCCCCCATCCTTTGTCTGCATGGTCACCCTGGCTCGGCCCGCACCATGGCGGTGTTCACCGATCGACTGGCCAGGGATTACCAGACCATCGCCCCTGACCTGCGGGGCTACGGTCTTAGTCGGGTACGGCGTCCCTTTAGCCTGGAGGAGAGCCTCACCGACCTGGTGGAGCTGCTGGCGGAGCACCATCTAGACCGGGCGATTTTGCTGGGTTGGTCCCTGGGGGGCATTCTGGCCCTGGAGTTAGCCCTGCGTTATCCACAGCGGGTGGCGGGCCTGATCCTGGTGGCAACTGCAGCCCGGCCAGTGGGCAATCATCCGCCGGCCACCGGGTGGGACCTGGTGAATACGGCCCTGGCCTCCGTCCTGAATCGGCTAGTCCCTGGGCACCCCTGGGTTACCCAGGGCTTGGGGCCCCGCTCCCTCTACCGCTATCTGCTGCAACGCCATAGCATCGCCGCCTATGAACGGCTGGCTCAGGAAGGCCTGGGTGCCTTTTGGGGAACCTCCCGCCACGCCCATCGGGCCCTTAATCAGGCCCTGCAAAGGGGCTATAATCGGCTCCCTGATCTGGCTCAGATCACCATTCCCTGCCTGGTTTTATGCGGCGCTGAGGATCGCCATATCACCGCCGCCGCCAGCCTGGAAACCGCCCAGCACCTGGCCCAGGTGGAGGCCCGCTGCTATCCTCACGCCGCCCACCTCCTACCCTGGGAGCTTCCTGACCAAGTGCTGGAGGATATAGAGGCCTGGCTGCAGGGTCAGCCTAGCTTCAGGGACCTAGGGCGCCGTTAGGAACTGAGCGATCAGCTTTTCGGAGGGTTCGACCATGGCCCAGGTGCCGTCAGCTTGACGGCGCAGGGTGGCAAAGGCCACCACGCCACCACCACCAAGGCTACTACCCTGGCCCAGGGAACCCAGGCGAGGCTGCTCAATACCGCAAAGACGAAACAGGTAGGCCGGGACATCGGGGCTGGAAACAATCACGCAGAGATCCTCCTGACCAGCAGCGGGTTGCACTTCCCCATCAAAGGGCATAAATACCTTGCCGCCTTTTAGATCAACCGCCACATCCCCAAGCCCGCTTTGGATGCGGTAGCCCCCCAGCTGATCACCGGGCTGCAGGGTCCATTTTTGGTAAAGATTGACGTTACGGGGCGGCGGCGGGTTGAACGTCGATTCACAGCCCGCGGCCAGGAGGAAAACCAGGCCTAGGGCCAGGGGCCAGGGCCTAATCAACTCGGCGCTAAGGGGCAAGCTTGGGAATAGCAGCGACGGGAGAAGGGGCATCAGTTCATTTGTACTGACGGGAACATTTTCCATTATATAGCTTTGGCCAGAACACTTAGGATAGGAGAATTGGTGCAGGCAAAACCTGGGTTCGGCGTTCTCGTCTATGGGTTTAGTTATGGCGCAGGGCGGCAATGGGCTCGAGCCGGGCCGCCTTTTGGGCCGGGTAGGCGCCAAAGAACACCCCTACCCCCAGACAAACCGCCAGGGAGACCAGGATGGCATCCAGGGGAATGGCTACGGACCAACCAAAGCTCAGGTTAATTACCCTGGAAATGCCGATGCCAAGGGCAATGCCCAGTCCGCCGCCGATCATCGAAAGCAGGACCGATTCCCACAAAAACTGCTGCAAAATATCCCTGGAACGGGCCCCCAGGGCCCGCCGCAAGCCAATTTCCCGAGTCCGCTCCGTCACCGCCACCAGCATGATATTCATCACCCCAATCCCCCCCACCATCAGGGAGATGGCGGCGGACCCCCCCAGGAGAATGGTAAAGACCCTGGCAACTGCACTGGAGGCACTGACCAGGTCCGCCTGGTTACGAATGGTAAAGTCATCGGCCTGGGGGGGCACAATGCCATGGCGCAGACGCAGCAGATTGGTGATCTGAAATTGGGCCGCCTCCATCGAAGCGGCGTCCTGGGCCTCCGCCACAAAGTTATCCAGGGATATACCCTGAATGGCGTTGATCCCTACAATTCGTTGGGCCATGGTGGTGAGGGGAATGATCACCTGGTCGTCCTGGTCGCGGAAGCTGTTGGCCCCCTTGTATTCTAAGGTGCCGATCACGGTAAAGGCTTCCCCCTGGATGCGCAGGGTCTGACCCAGGGCCTGGGTGGCCGTCAGGCCCAGATCTTTAACGACGGTTTGGCCGATCACCGCCACCCGTTTGCCCTGATTTAACTCAATGACACTGAAAAACCGTCCGGTCAGGGGCAGAAAGTCCCGCACCTGGACGAAGTCTGGGGTGGTACCGGCCAGGTAGGTTTGGCTGTTGCGATCGCCCCGCACCACCTGGGTGCGATTGCCCAACACCGGAGCCACTCCTTTGACCGCTGAACAATAGCGGGCCACCGCCCTGGCGTCATCCCAGGTGAGGCTGGTGGCGGAGCCCGAACCCTGGGAGGCGGGGCTGCCGGTGCTGGCCACCCCACTGCGGACGTAGAGCAGGTTAGCCCCCAGGGCCTTGAGCTGCCCTTCGGTTTCCGCCTGGGCGCCACGGCCAATGGTAACCATGGCAATGACGGCGGCAATGCCGATGATAATGCCCAGCATGGTTAGCCCCGACCGTAGCCGATTCATCAGCAGGGAGGACCAGGCCATGGTCAGACTGGCCAGCCAGGGGACTCGGCCGGCGGGGGGGTTCTGGCTCCTCCGGGGGGAGGGGTGGCGGGGCTTGAGCCGTGGTCGGGGGCGGATCACCATGGGCAGTGGGGGTTAACGGGGAGGGCGTCCAGCCCCGGCGGGGGGGGCGAAGGTGGAGGGTTTGGCCGGTTTATCCTGGGGTTGGCGCTGGCCTGGTGAGGTGGTGAAGACTCGCTCCCCCACCGCCAGCCCCTCCAGAATTTCGGTTTGACCGTCTACGGTGGCCCCCACCTGGATGGGCCGAAACTCCGGCTGACCGCTGGCATTCAGCACATACACCCCCATCCCCTCCCTCTGGTTGAGGATGGCCATGGTGGGAATGACCAGGGCCTGGGGCCGTTGCTGCACCTGAAATAGGGCGGTCAGGTTCATGCCGGACCGGAGCTGCTGCTCCGGGTCATCCAGGATTTTAATCCGGACCTGGAAACTGGTGACATTTTGCACCACCACCGAGGCGGGGGCCACCCGGCGTACCTGGCCTTTAAAAGGGCGATCGGGGTAGGCATCCACCTGGAGTGCCACCGCCTGGCCCACCCGAATATGGCGAATATCGGTTTCCGCCACGCTGGCCACCGCCTCCAGATCATTGGCCAGAGCCACAATTGAGGAGGAGGTGGCGGAGCTGGTGGCGCTGGCGGAGGTGGTGGGGGTGACAAAGGCACCCACATCGGCGTATTTCTGGGTGATCAAACCGGCAAAGGGGGCCCGAATGACGGTGTCATTGAGTTGGGTTTGCAGGGTTTTTAGGGCACCCTGGGCCTGCACCACCTGGGCCTGGGCGGCGGCCAGCTGCTCCGGCCGGGCTCCGGCCCGGGTTAGATCCAGCTCCTGCTGCAGCCGGTTGAGGCGGGCCTGGGCGGCGGCGTAGTCGGCCTGGCTGCGGTCCCGTTCCGCCTGGCTGAGGGCACCAGTCTGGTAGAGGGCCTGGTTCCGTTCATGGCTAGCTCGAATCGCCACCAGGTCTGCCAGGGCCTCCGCCAGGGCTTGTTCGGCCTGACCAATCTGCTGGGGCCGGTTACCCGCCTCCAGCTCCCGTAACTTGGCCAGGGCCTCCGCCAGGGCCCCCTGGGCCTGCAGTAGGGGACCCTGGAGGTTGCTGGCATCCATGCGGGCTAGTTCCTGGCCGGCGGTCACCCGATCGCCCTGGTCAACGGAGAGGGCCACCAGCCGACCGGGCTGTTTGGGGCTGATGTTCACCGGGGTAATCGGTTGCACGGTGCCCGAGGCGGCGATGGTGATGCTGAGGTCCTGTCGCACCGCCTCGACGGTTTGGTTGTCCACCTGGGTTTGCTGGGCCCGCTGCTGCGATCGCCAGGTTTGCCAGGCCCAGATCCCCCCGGCCCCCACCAGCAGCAGGGCCACGGTGGAGATCAGTAACCGGGATAGGGGGACTTTAGGTTGATCCATGGTCAGGGCCGGGCCCAGGGGGGCAGCAACGGTCAAGGGGGAGGGGGAGGGGCTAACTGCCCCTCCCCCTGGCTCCATCATCGCAGATCATCGCAGAAGTGGAGATCCTGGGTGGTCTCAGGGTGGGTGAGTCGATAGTCTGCAATCCAGTCACAACCCTCCTTCACCAGTTGATCCAAAGATTTCACCGAGAACCATTGGCCCTTGCCGTCGGAACCCACCGCCAGCAGGTCCCCCTCGGGGCCAAAACCTCCATCCCAAAAACCGATCTCGCCTTGGTATCCTCCCAGGAGGTTGCCCTGGGTATCCCACAGAAGAGCCAACTGGTTCCAAGATAGGGTCAGCATTACCAGTGGTTCCTGGCTAGAGCGGGGCTGGTTAAACCGCACACTGGTGATGGGGCTACCGTGATCAATGGGCTGATGGAGTATTTCCTTGCCTTCCAGGGTCCAGAGACGCAGTTTGCCATCCCGGCCGGCCACTGCCAGGGTCTGGCCATCGGGGCTGAACCGTAGACTGGAAATAGCCGTTTGTACTGGCGAAGGCTGCCCGGCTTGAAGCCGCTTCGGGGGGCGCTGGAAAATTCCCAGGATGGGTTGGCGGTCAATCAGGTAAGCCTGACCATCCTTAAACCCCACCGCCAGGTAGCGGCCCTTGGGGCTAAACTCCGCCACCGCTAATCGGGGATCGTGCTTTTCCAGGCTAAAGCTGCGGGGATGCTGGGGCCGGTCTCCCTCAATGGACCAGACCGTCACCTGGACCTGATCCTTACCGGTGGTGGTAAGGGTGGCCAGGTGGGAACTGCCCTGGCGAAAGTCCAGGCCAATGGCCCGTTCTTCCGGCCTAGCTTGCCAGAGGGGGGCTAGTTTCTCACCCTGCAGGTTCCAGCGATCCACGGTGCCATCCAGAGAAATGGCGGCTAGCTCCTGGCCATCGGGCTGGCTAAAGAAGGCCTGGCCCCTGACATCCTTGGATTGGGGCACAGTGGTGGCCAACTCCCTCAAGAGCTTACCCTGTCGGTCCCACAGGCGGATTTTATTATCCAGGGAGAAGGTGGCTAGCCGTTGACCGTCGGGGCTAAATGTGATGTGAATAAAAGCATGATCTTGATCTTGCTGACTCCCAGGCTGGGGGAAGGGAGGGCCATCTATTCTGACTGCTCCATTGCTCCATTGCTTGACAGTTCCATTTTGGGTCAGCGTCGTTGGGGCTCGATTACCCGAGTTAAAACTAACCGTCCATACAGAAGCATCATGGCCAGTAAGGAGCAAATCTTGGATCCACTCTGCTCCGCCAGAGTCGGAGCTTAATCGCCAGACATAGGCTGTGCCGTCCGAGGAGCCTGTGATCAGGCGCTGACTATCCGCACTAAAACTCAGGCTTGAAACATTGCTTTTATGTCCCCGTAAACGCTCTAAGGGTTGAACTGGGGCGGGCGGGGTAGCTAGGGACGGGCGCCAGGGCACCAGAGCCGCGAGGTTCCAGAGGCGGGGAGTTTGATCAGAGGCGGTGGCTAACCACTGGCCGTTGGGGCTAAAGCTGATATCCCTAATCCGGCCGATATCACCGGTGGGCAGGCTTTTTAAGGCTGATCCAGAGGCCTTTTGTCCCAGGTTCCAAAGAATAATTTCTTTTTCTCCGGTCGAAATCGCGAGTTTCTGGCCGTCGGGGCTAAACCTAATCTTTTTAATAGATCTCTCCAGAGAACTCTGACTGACCTCGGGTTCAACGGCATCGATATTCCATAGTTGCACTCCGCCTTGATTAGCTCCGGCAATCGCCAGGTAGCGACCATCGGGGCTGAGGCTCAGGGCAGGAGGCCTATTATCTGTTTTCGGCAGGCCTACAGGGAGTTCTTGCAACTGTTTACTGCCTGCTGTCCAGACCTTAACCCGATAGTGATCGTCAACCTTGCTAACGGTGACAACCCGACTGCCCCCGTTACTGACCTCGACCCGAGTCACCTCCGTGTCGCCGGTATTGATGGGAGGCCGCCATTTGGAGTCCTGGACACTCCAGAGAAAAACCTTACCCTCCACAGAACCCACCGCGAACCATTGGCCATCGGGGCTGCGAGTGGAGCTGCTGGGGATGGCGCTTTCTGGTAAGAGCCACTCGTTTTTGAGGTGAGTATCGGGCAGGATCTGCTGGAGTAGCAAGGTAGCAGCGGCTGAGACCTCCGGGTTGGGTGTACCCTGGAGCTGCTGGTGGCCGACTGTTAAGCCTAGCTGCAGGGTGGTTAACTGACTGGTGGCTTCTCGTTCAAGGGAGGCTTGCTTGATATTTAGGGACGTTTCCTTAGCTCCCTGGTATTGTCTGAATGTATACCATCCTGCCCCCAGACCGAGGGACCCTAGAGTAAGCACACTGGCCAGAGCCAAACTCCAGCGCCTGACCATCTTTTGTCTCAGCTTGAGCTCTTCCTGCTTTTGTCTGAGCTTAAGGTGTTCCTCAGCAGTTTTTTCGTGATTCTGAAACTGACGTCGCCAGGTGAGGATGGCGGGCCCCAGGGCATCGTGGAAAATTTCGTAGCGTTGGTTGTTCAGGTCCCCCGCCTGGGCGGTGCCCACCGGCCGCAGAATCCGCTGGGGGCCGCTGGCCAGTTTCTCGAGGAACTCCTTCAGGGTGGTGGCATCCTCGGTGGTGTACTCCATCAGGTCGGTCACCGAGCAGGCATACTTCGTCCCCGAGGGGGTGATCAGGTGGTGAAAGACCTGGGCGGCAATGTGTTGCTCTGGGGGGGTCAGTAACTCCATTTGGGAATTCAGGTGGTTCCTGACGATCTGGGGAGCACCCCCCAGGGCCTCCAGGGTTACCAGGCGCAGGTGGGTGGAGCCCTGGCCCTGTTCCTCTCGCCAGAGGCGGTCCATCACCAGTTGCAGGTAGGGGGTGGAAATCTCCATTTCCTCTAGGGATTTGGGGCCGACATCCCGGCCCCCCTGGCCGTTATCCTCCAGGATCGCCTGGTTCAC
The DNA here is from genome assembly GCA_040374235.1 of Leptolyngbya sp. Classification (GTDB taxonomy): domain Bacteria; phylum Cyanobacteriota; class Cyanobacteriia; order Phormidesmidales; family Phormidesmidaceae; genus Nodosilinea. Next base: position 14,703 of record JBEIUS010000069.1, read on the forward strand.
CTCCACACTCTGGAGTACCTGCTCCACCAGATCGGGGTCAACCTCGATGGCGGTGCCCCATTGCTGGTTATACCAGGTGATCGGCTGGCAAATTGCCCCCTGGGCGGCGGGGCCAGACAGGTGGCCGAGCTGCAGCCGGTGGTCCATCAGCTGGGGAATCAAGGGCTTAAAGTAGTCCAGGGAGGCCAGGCTATCCTGCCGGATGGCTATCAGAAAATTAACCCGCAGCTGGGGGGTAGTCACCGCCCGGGCCAGCTCCTGGTAGAAGCTACCCTGGCCGCGATCGCCGCTGTGGTAGAGCAGATACTCTTCAAACTGGTCCAAAACCAGGTAGAGGTCTCCCTCCCCCGTTTCTCCCCCCAGGGCCTCGGTCCAGGTCCGCAGGGTATCCAGGAAAGATAACTGCAGATCGGGGGGTTGCAGGCCCCAACCCCGCCCCTGGATCTCCCGTTGAATTTGGCGCTTGATCCCCACCAGGGGGTCATCCTTCCAGGAGAGGCTGCCCTCCAGGGAGGGAAACACCACCACCGCCAGGCGGGGATGGCCATAATCCCTGTGGTTTTGCTGGGCTTCCTGGTTCAGGTAGTGGGTCACCCCAGCCCGCAGGATGGAACTTTTACCGACGCCGCTCTTACCGTAGAGGATGGTTAACCGCCAGGCTAGCAGGTGGTTAACAATGTCCTGGATCTTGCTTTCCCGGCCGAAGAAAATGCTGGCATCGGCCTCAGCGTAGGGATTTAACCCCTTATAGGGAGACTTGACCCTGGCATCCCCCTGGGGGTTGGGGTCGAGGCCTGGGGCCCGGGGGGAGGGGCTAGCCTGACCCGGGTCGAGGGTCTTGATGGAGTCCAGTGCGTAGGTCATGATCCGCCTCCTGATCTAGCGTATTAATGTGTCGATATCAGCTTGAAAATCGTCGACAAAGTCCTCCAGAGAGGCCCCCATGGGCAGCAGCTCAACATTGCGGGTCTTCCAGAGTTCTTGTTCCAGATCACCGGGTTTGGCCTGGTGCAACAACCAGGACTTACTGGCCAGTTTGTTGTCGGGCCACAGGCAATTAATCAGCAGTTGCAGGTCTGAGTCGCTGGGGCTATAGCCGAGAAACAGCAGATTGCCCCTGGTGAGGATGCTGATCAGGCTGGGGGGCAAACTC
>JBEIUS010000242.1:0-3451 GCA_040374235.1 Leptolyngbya sp.
CCAGGGTAGCGGTGCCGCCCACGGTGTAGTTGACGGTCAGGGCATCGGTGAGGCCCTCGCTGCGGGTAAACGTATAAGCCAGGTTAACCAGACCATCCTCCTGTACGCTGGTGGGGCTAACCGCCACCGTGACGACTGGCAGGTTGCCTGAGCTGTGGCTGTAAAGGTAGGCCAAAGCTCCGGACAGGCCGGCATTGTAGTCGAGGGCCACTTCGTTACGGACGTAGTCTTGAATCGTATCTTGATAATCAAAATCATTCAGAGAGCCGGGCCCCCCTACCAGGGCACCGGTGAGCAGGTTATAGCTGGGGGTATTGGCGTTAAATAGATCCCAACCATTGCTACCGGTGTAATCGGGGCGACCATTGAGGTGGGCGTGGGCATGGTGAGGGTTTTGTGTATAGGCACCCCCAAAACCCACCACATAACTCGATCCTCTGGGATTATTACCCAGGATGTAATCAATTTGACCTTTGGCAAAGTCTGCATAGCGACCGTTATAGTCTTGCAGGGTATCGCTATAGATAGCCGCCAGCAATGCCGTATTGGCGGCATAGCGGAGGGAGCCCCACCCATTCAGAAAGGCCAACCCCCCACTGGTATAGGGTATGCTACCCGGTCCTTGAACAGTCCAATAATTTAACCAGTTTTCTATGGCGGTCCTACTGTAGGTAGAGTCTTCCTGGGCAATTAATATGGCGGTGCCGTATTCTTTGTTGCCCCAGGTTTGAGTCCAGTTACCCAGGCCAACATTTTTGGACTTGGCAATTTGCAAATAGGTTTGATTATTAGCCCAACTCAGGGGATCGTTGACATTACCGTTGCTGGCCTTAATTGCCCTGTGCAGCCAGATCGCCCCCCAGGCCAGTTCGTCATTGAAGTTGTTGGAGCTGTAGGCTGTAGCTGAGTCGGTAATGGAGTTACTGTAAAGATCTTGATATTGATAGGCAAACTTAAACAGTGCCCTGGCGTGGTCTAACAGAAGATTGGCATAGGTGGAATCAGTACTGCGGAAAACAATGGAGGCCGAGGCAAAGGCAGCGGCGACTTCGCCAGCTAAATCCGAGCCGGGTTTGGTGGGATCGATAAAATAGGCCGGTCTTGGCAGGGCGATGTTTTGATCGTCGGACCAGGTGTTATGGTCAGTGTCGGTTCGCCCTACCTGTCCCCAAAGTCGCAGGGTTTGTAAGGTAGTGCCCGTACCGGTGGTTTCATGGGTCTTCAGCAGCCAATCTGTGCCCCATTTGATGCTGGCCAGGGCAAACCCCAGTTGCCCACTCTGGCTGTAGCCATTTTGATATTGACTGAGTCCCCAGGTCAGCATGGTCATGGCGCTGGCCATGGGGAAGGCATATTTCATGCGATCGCCCGCATCATAGTACCCGCCACTCAGATCGCGGCTCAGGGTTTCACCCGCTTCTAACAGACCATTGTTATTGGCGTCATAGCGAGCCGTAGCATCCCCCAGGGCTGAGTTTCGCCGCCATAGTACCCGATTATCCGCCGGTAATTGCCCCGATCGCTGGGCTTCGTAGAATAGGAAAGACTTGGCTAAGGCATCAGCATAATTAGAGGCGTTCATAGCAGCACCGGATCTTCGACAGAAACTTAACCATGAGCCGATTTATTTTAACGGAAAACGTAGGTGCTAAGGGGCTGGTTTTCATGGTAGCTAGCGGGCTGTTAGTTGAGCCCCCCTAACTCCAATCCTCCCGGCCCCGCCCCAGGCCCCGGTAGATATCCCCCCGCTGATGAATAACTCGGGTTTTGGCGAACAGCTCCGCCTCCGTCAGTTGCCAGCGGGCCAGGGCTTTTCCCAGATCGCTCTGAATATCCCGAGCGCCGGGGAAGCCATCGTAGCGAATGATTAACCGGGCAAGTTCGGCCAGATGGTAATCGCTGGCCTCCCCCATCAGCAGTTGGTTGACCAGCTGGCGGTCATCTTTGTATTGGGGATGTTGTTGATCTTGGCTGGCATCACTCATGGGGACAGGCTATCCAGGGTTAAGGGCTAGATGGGGGAACAATCACACCGCCCCCCAGGACCCGATCGCCATCGTACCAGACCGCGGCCTGGCCCGGGGTAACCCCAAACTGGGGTTCGTCAAACACCAGTTTGACCTGATCGGCGGTGGCGGTCAGGGGCACCAGGGTGGCGGGCACCGCCGGACTACGGTAACGAATTTGCACCATCACCGGCAGGGGGGCAGCCGGGGGGGCAATGGATACCCAGTTAACCTGGTGTACCGTGCAGTCGGGCCAGTGGGCGATGCTGCGATCGGCGACGATCACCTGGTTGCGACCCACATCCAGCCCCACCACGTAGAGGGGCTCGGGGGCGGCTATCCCCAGACCTTTGCGCTGACCGATGGTGTAGTGATGGATGCCCGTGTGTTGGCCCAGCACCCGCCCGGTCTGGTCCACAATATCCCCTCGGGTGGGGGCCAGATAGCGGTCTAGAAAACCCTGCATCGAGCCGTGGTGCTCAATCAGGCAGAGGTCCTGGCTATCGGGTTTAGCGGCGGTGTGCAGCCCCAACTGGGCGGCCAGGCGGCGGGTCTCCACCTTGGTCTGATCCCCCAGGGGAAAGTGGCAGGCCGCCAACACCTCCTGGGGGAGATCGTAGAGGAAGTAGGACTGGTCCTTACTGCTATCCACAGCTCGCCGCAACTCGTAGCGGCCAGTGTCAGGGTTGGTGGCGAGGCGGGCATAGTGACCGGTGGCCATGCGATCGCAGCCCAGCACCCGGCGAGCATAGTCCAGCATGGGGCCAAACTTAACCGCCCGGTTGCACTGGGAACAGGGCAGGGGAGTGATGCCCTGGCCGTAACCCGCCACCAGGTAATCAATAATCTCCCGCTGAAACCGATCACGGCTATCGACAATGTGGTGGGGAATGCCCAGGTCCTCACACAGCCGCGCCGCATCCACCATCCCCTCAGAGCAACATTGACCCTTCCCCTTCATTAACCACAGGGTCAGACCCACCACCTCATAACCCTGATTATGCAGGGTGGCTGCGGCTACGGAACTGTCAACACCCCCGGAGAGACCGACTACGATTTTTTCCATGACTTTTTCACTGCCCCATCGGGGCAAATAAAGCATTGGGCAGAAGCTTTATTTTAGTAAACCTTTGGGCAGAAGAGAGAAGAGACCATTCCTACCCCCTCCTGACCCCTATCTTTTATCCCCAGTGATATGAAATTTCCCTAAAGTGGGTAGGCTAGGGCCATGGAGCATTAGAATGAACATCGGTTTTACTCTGAGGAGTTTTTAAAACATGAAAACAACCCTGACCCATCGCCTGCTGCAGCACCTGGCCAAGAAGAAGCAAGAAGGCGGCTTCACCCTGATCGAGCTGTTGGTGGTGATTATTATTATTGGTATTTTGGCCGCGATCGCCCTACCCGCCTTCCTTAACCAAGCCAACCGCGCCCGCCAAAGCGAA
>JBEIUS010000138.1:0-9330 GCA_040374235.1 Leptolyngbya sp.
GCTTACCAGTTCAATACTTTTTAATATGGATTTTTCTGATCGACTATTTACTGCCTAAGGATAAGTTTTCTTAGATCTCAAAGTAAAAAAGTTATAGCAGATTTCACTTGAATGAAGTGTACGGCGAGTCCGCCACCTCGCGCAGCGGCCCGGAGGGCATAATTTGGGGAGCTAAAGGATGGAGCTTAGCAGGCGAAAAGCTAGGGCGGGTTGAAGTGGAGAAAAATTTCATTTCACTACACTGATAACTACTATGGGAGGTTGGTGAAATTTTGATAATAGAAATTCATTGTTATCCTTATTGTTTTGGTCTGACTGTTGAGCTTTCGAGCCTAATACACTGCTTGAATTCACGAAATGCTAAGCTTCTCAGTCAGTACTCCTAGAGGGTGTTGTAGACTTTTATGAATAAGCTAAGTCTGACTCAATGTAATGATTCATCCCCCCCGGCTAAACCGCCACAACCCTTAATTCCTCGTTCAAATAAGGGGAGGGATATGAACGGTTAAGACTCAATTGGTAGAGACATAAGAATTTATAGGGTTGATAAACTAATTTATGTATTATCAGAATGATAGTTGCTACAGTATGTTTAAGGTTGTTTCTAGTCTAGCTAATTAATTATAGCGGTTCTCGCTCAAATTAGGAATGCGCGGCCTAGGCTATAAATTGAATGATTCTTGTCAGTTGAGGTGTATCCCATAGATTCAGAACTGCTAAACCAAGTCCATGAGGAGAACCGTAATTCTGCCCCCTCACCCCCAGCCCCTCTCCCAGGGGGCTTAGCTTGCTTCCCGCAGGGTAGGGTGCCCAAAAAACCTTTCAAAATCCCTCTCCCGAGGGGAGAGAGATTTTAGGCAAGAAAAACTTCGGGTTTCAAATTAGACACGGTTTATAACCATTAATAGTAATAGGGTGTGTATTTAATTATGGGTTCTACTAATTTTAGTCTTGGCCACATTGCCAACTACTTATTGGAAGGCCGACGAAGAAATCGACAAATCATTTTGAGATCTATGGATCTAGTTGCCTTAGGAATCTCTATGATTTTGGCGGTGCTTCTGCGCTTTGATAATTGGCGTAGTGCCGTTGAATTTCTTGGTCAAAACCTATTGCCCTTGACTGTAGTGGTGTTGAGCCAGTTTGTGGCCTTTCATGTCTGCGGTGTTTATCGACCTATTTTGAGGTTTTCGCGCACTACCTATATTCGCACTATTGGTCAGGCGATCACCCTCAGCCTATTTGCCACCCTTATCCTGAATTCCTTGGTAACTGGTTTGACCCTAAGCCGTTCCGTTCTTCTGATTAGCGGCATCTTAGGGTTCGTCGTGACCATTGGTGCGCGATTAACCATATTCAGATATATTCATTTCCACACTCATCGCCATCACCAAAAGACTTCCGATAATCTCCAACGATTTTTGATTTACGGGGCTGGGCAGGCTGGAGCAGAATTATTGCAGGCTCTTAAATTTAGTCTGAATTATCAAGTCGTTGGATTTGTAGATGATAATTCCGACCTAAATCGACACGCTAATTTGGATGGGTATCCGGTCTATCCCTACTCTAGAATAGAATCGCTATGGTCTGCAAATACCTTTGATCAGATTGTATTGGCTTTACCCTCGGTAGATCCAAAGGTGCGCCGAGATATTGTCAAACGTCTTCAAGAAGCATCGATTCCCGTCAAGACTGTACCTAGCCTGGGCGATATTTTGTCAGGCCGGGTGAAGATTAATCAAATTCGTAATGTTGATATTTCTGATCTGTTGGGTAGGGAAGAGACCTCTCCTGACCTAACCTTGCTTCAGAAGCAAACTCGCAACAAAGTTGTACTAGTTACTGGTGCAGGAGGATCGATTGGTTCGGAGTTATGCCGTCAAATTATTTTGCAGCGACCCCGATGTCTTGTCCTCTACGAGCTAAATGAATTTGCCTTATATCAAATTCACCAAGAACTTAGCGAATCCTATCCCGACATTCCCTGCATTCCCTGCCTAGGTAATGTTACTGATGAACCCTACCTTGGCTCAGTTTTACGTAAACACCAGGTGCAGGTCTTGTACCATGCCGCTGCCTATAAGCACGTTCCCCTGCTGGAAAGTAATATTGTTAAGGGAGTAGAAAATAACATCAAGGGTACCCTATCGGCTGCCCGCAATGCTTTAGCTAACGGCTTAGAACAATTTGTGCTGATTTCCACCGATAAAGCCGTACGCCCTACCAATATTATGGGTACGACTAAACGGGTTGCGGAGCTGATTGTTCAAGCCTTAGCGGCAAAGCCTGAAACTCGTACCTGCTTTGCCATTGTTCGCTTTGGAAATGTGCTGGGCAGTAGCGGGTCGGTGGTACCGCGATTTCAGGCTCAAATCGCTAAGGGTGGGCCGATTACTCTGACCCATGCCGAGATTACCCGGTACTTTATGTCGATTCCTGAGGCAGCTCGTTTAGTAATTCAGGCCGGGTCGTTAGCTCAAGGGGGTGAGGTCTTTTTGCTGGATATGGGAGAACCGGTAAAAATTTATGACCTAGCCCTCCAGATGATTCGTCTGAGTGGTTTGGTTCCAGGGGAAGACATTGCCATACAAATTACCGGTCTTAGACCTGGGGAAAAACTCTACGAGGAGTTATTGATTTCCGGCGAAAATATTCAGCGCACCCATCATGGTCAGATTTACTGTAGCCAAGAATATTTTATCCCTTGGTCAACCTTGGAGCCCCTGCTCACCCAGCTATTCCAATCCATAGCCAATGAGGATATAGCAGCCACTCGAGCTTTACTACAGCGGTTGGTGCCGGAGTATACGCCTAACGGGTCATCATTGGATCGCCCATACCCTAAATCTTGCCAAGCAGTTACCTCTGCCCCATTCAACTCTGAACCTAGACTCAGTCTTACCCCTCATGATCATCAACCTGGGCTTAGCTTTAACCAGGGCTGATTTGCAGCCTCTTCCAGATCATGCCATCCTCTATACCCCGGCCCCTACCTCCGGTCGGCTGAGGCGCTGTTCCCCTCTCCTACACCCCTGTGATCGACATGCGCTTAGGTCCAAGGGCTCACTGTTTCGGACTGAAGCCAAGCAGACGAGTCAGAACACTTAGATGGTAGGATTTGACCGATCAATGGTGTCCTAAGTAACTAACCCAAGGGCATGCTCAAGGTTAACTCTAATAGCTGTGGCATTTCGGGCCAGGGCCGGAGGTTTGGATTGACTGCCGACTTAGTCGTTACCGCCGCCCAAATGCGGGCAATCGAAGATCGTATTTTTGCCGATGGCATGCCGGTGGCAGCCCTGATGGAAAAGGTGGGGGGGCTAATTACCGCCTGGATTGAGGCCCACTTTCCCGCCCAGGGTTGGCCCCGGGTGGGGGTGCTGGTGGGGCCCGGCCACAACGGCGGGGATGCCCTGGTGGTAGCCCGGGAGCTCAGCTGCCGGGGCTATGGGGTGGAGGTAATCGACCCCTGCGATTGCCACAAGCCCCTAACCGCCGCCCACCGTCGCTATGTCCAGCGCCTGGGCATTACCCTGCGCCCCGATCTGTCCGGGCCTGGCGAACCCCAGCCCAGCTTTTGGGTCGATGGCCTGTTTGGCTTTGGCCTGGAGAGGCCCCTAACCGACTCCCTGGCGGACCTGGTGAACCGCCTCAATGCCCAACCCCAACCGATTATTAGTATCGACATTCCCTCCGGGTTGCACACCGACAGTGGCGCCGTGCTGGGGACGGCGGTGCGGGCCCGCCATTCCCTCTGCCTGGGCCTGTGGAAGCGAGCCTTCTGCCAGGACCAGGCCCTGGCCTACCTGGGGCAGCGCCACCGGATCGATTTTCAGATTCCCGCCGCGGCGATCGCCGCCGGTCTGGGGGAAATGCCGCCGGTCTACCGGCTGACCGCCGCCGCCGCCCGGGCCCGGCTCCCGCTGCCCCGTCCCCCCGCCACCCACAAGTACCAGGTGGGGCACCTGCTGCTGGTGGCGGGCTCCCGCCAGTACGGTGGCGCGGCCCTGCTGGCCGGTTTGGGGGCGCGGGCCAGTGGGGTGGGGATGATCACCCTGGCGGTGCCCGAATCCCTGCGGTTGACGGTGCTGGCCCAGCTACCGGAGGCCCTGGTGGTGGGTTGTGGGGAAACCTCGACCGGGGCCATTGCCGCCCTGCCCGACCATCTAGACCTGGGCCGCTACCAGGCGATCGCCTGGGGGCCAGGCCTCTCCACCGATGCCACCGCCCTGGTTGAGCCCCTGCTGGCCAGCCCTACCCCGCTGTTGATCGACGCCGATGGGCTCAACCTGCTGGCCCCCCTGGGAGCGGCGGCCATCCTGGCTAGGCGGTCGGCCCCCACCCTGATCACCCCCCACCCCGGGGAGTTTCGTCGGTTGTTTCCAGGGCTGCTAGAGGCGGCCCCAGACCCGGGTCAGGCGGCCCAGGGGGCGGCCGCCGCCAGCCGGGCGGTGGTGCTGTTGAAGGGGGCCTGTACGGCGATCGCCGACCCCGATGGCCGCCTCTGGTTTAACTCTGACAGCACCCCCGCCCTGGCCCGGGGGGGCAGTGGTGACCTACTCACGGGCCTAGCCGGGGGGCTGCTGGCCCAAGGAATAGCTAGCCTGGGAAACAACCTAAAGACAATCCAGGAGGTCGACCCCGCCTCGGCCCTGGAGGCCACCCTGGATGCGGCCCTGGCCGCCACCTGGTGGCACGGCACAACGGCCCGTCGCCTGGCCCAACGGCGAACGGTGCTGGGGGTGGATGGGATGGGCCTGGCGGCGGCCCTGGGGGACTGGCGGCTAGGGGAGGATCAGCTGTCCGGCCTGGACGGTGAGGATTTGGGCGCTGGTGCTCCACTGATCGGCGAAGGCCCCCAGGTGGGTGGTGGTGATTAGGGTTTGGCAGCGGTCTTGAATCGCCTCCAAGAGTTGCTGCTGGCGATAGGGATCCAGTTCCGCCAGGACGTCATCCAGCAACAGCAGGGGAGGTTCCCCAATCACCGCCTCGATCAGGTGGAGCTCCGCCAGCTTTAGGGCCAATACCAGAGTGCGCTGCTGCCCTTGGGATCCGTACTGACGGCTGGGGGTGCCGTTGATGGTGAAGTCAATGTCGTCCCGGTGGGGACCCACCAGGGTGGTGCGTTGCTGTTGCTCCGCCACCCACCGCTGTTGGATTTTCTCCAGAAAGCTGGCCTCGATCGCCTGGGGGTCATCCCCGGTCATAGGCACATTGGGCTGGTAGGTGATGGCCAACTCCTCCCGCTGGCCGCTGATCGCCTGGTGCCACTGCTGGGCCAGGGGAGCGAGACGCTGTAGCCCCCGCCAGCGTCGCCGCATCACCCGGATACCCAGGGCGGTTAATTGGGTATCCCAGAGGGCCAGTTGGCTGGGGTCCGGGGGAGGCCCGGGCTGCTTGATCAGGGCGTTGCGTTGCTTCAACACCTGCTGGTACTGGTGGAGAATGTGGGCGTAGACCGGCTCCAGCTGGATCAACAGAGTATCCAGCCAGGTGCGCCGTTCCGCCGGACCGCCCCGCACCAGATCCAGGTCCAGGCTGGAAAACTCCACCGCGTTCAGGGCCCCCAGGAAATCGAGCTGGCGCCGCAGGATTTCACCATTGAGGCGGGCGGTGCGCCCCCCACTTTGGCGCAGCACCAGGGCCAGATCGGCTCGCCCTAGGGCCCGTTGCACCGCCCCCTGGAGGGTGGCCTGGGGTTGCCCCTGTTGCACCAGGTCCCGATCGCGGCTGACCCGGTGCGATCGCAGGGTGGCCAGCAGCTCCACCGCCTCCAATAGGTTAGACTTGCCCTGGGCATTGTCCCCCACCAGGATTGTTTTGGCAGCAACGAACTGGATGACCTGTTGGCCATAGTTGCGAAAGTGCTGCAGGGATAGGTGGCTCAGGTACACCAGTAGTTGGGGGGAAACAGTGGGTTAAGGATAGCAGCCCCGCCTCACACCGCTAGCTGCCGTAGAAAGGCGGTCAGGGCCGGCGCCACCTTCTCGGGCCAGTCCTCCTGGGCGTAGTGCCCCACCTCCTCGAGGGTTTGCAGCTCCCCGACCGGGAGGCTGGCCAGGCAATCCTGGGCCAGGGTCAGGGGTAGCCAGGGATCCTTCAGACCCCAGAGCAGCAAGGTGGGGTGGTCCCAGGTGGTTAACCCGGTGGCGATCGCCTGGCTCACCCCCGGCAGGTCCAACCGCTGCACCGTGGCCAGCAGGGCCCGCCCCACATCGGAACTTTTCAGGAAGGGACGGCGGTAAACATCCAAATCATCGTTATCGATCTGGTAGGGCCCGGCCCCCTCCAGGGTACGGTCCACCAATAGGGGGTCCTGGGTGAGCATGTCCCCCACCAGGGGTAGCCCCAGCTGGCGGATTTTCCAGGGCAGCTTAGCGGCGGCACTGACCGGTCCATTGATAATCACCAGACGGTCTACCCGATCGGAGTGGGTCAGGGCGTACTGGATCCCCACACTACCCAGAAACCCCTGGGCCACCAAGTGCAGGGGGGGGAGATCCAGGGCCGCCACCAGATCCCCCAGGGCGGTCACCAGGGCCGCCGGAGTATAAGCAAAACCCCGCCGGTCAGGCTTTTCGGAAAAGCCGTGGCCCAACCAATCTGGGGCAATGGCGCGAAACCCCTGTTCCGCCAGGGCCGGCATCACCCCTCGCCAGCTATAGCTCTGGGAGACTAGACCATGGAGCAGCAGGACAGGGGGCCGATCGGTTGGCCCCGTTACCCCTGTCTCTCGATAAAACCAGGTGAGACCGTTCACCTCGATGGTCCGTTCTGCGATCGCCATGGCCAACCCCGACTCAGTGGCTTGAGCTTACCCCTCCAGGGGCACCGCCGGCAAGGGGGAACGCCCTAGGGGCGGTGCGTTACCTGAACCTGGGCCAGGGCGGTACCTTGGTAGTAGTGGGCCAAAATCTGCTGATAGCTGTAGCCCTGCAGGGCCAGGCCCCGGGCTCCCCACTGGCTGAGGCCGAGGCCGTGGCCATAGCCGCGCCCCTCCACCCGCACTTGGTTGCCCTGGAGGGTGAGGGTAAACAGGTTGCTGCGCAACCCCAGGGCCTGGCGCAGTTCGGTACCGGTGAAGGTGCGGTTGGCCTGGCTGCCCCGCAATTCCATGGCCATCACCCGCCCCTGGGGGCTGCGACGCTGGTTCACCACCCCGAGTAACTGCCCCAGGCCAGGAATGTGCTGGGCAAATTGGCTGAGGGAAAAGGTTTGGGACCAATGAAACATCGGTGCCTGCTGGTCAAAGTCCGGCACACTACGCAGGTAGGGCAAGGGCCGTTGCCAGACGTCCTCCACGTTCTCGGTTTGGCCGCCGGAGGAGGCGTGGAACACCGCCTCAATCACTTGCCCGCCGTAGGTGAGCACCTGCCCGCGGGTAGCGTTGACGGCGGTCAGGGTGCTGGGGGCCTCCGCCCCTAGCCCTTTATAGACTTGGTGAGCGGTGGTGCTATCGACATCGTAGGGTTCCGATCGGTGGCGCTGACGTTGGTAAAGGGCGTAGGATCGGGCCGCCACTGCCTGGGCCTTGAGGGCCTCTTGGGGCCAGCTACTGGGCATTTCTCCCCCCAGTACCCCGTAGAGGTAGGTCTCCAGGTCAAGGCTATTCACCACGGTCACCTTGCCCGCCGTGGCCGTCACCCATACCCGGCCCCGATACCACTGACCGTTAATGCAAATATAACCGCCAGCGGTGGGTTCCACCCAAAAGCCCTGGCCCTGCCAATCCGCTAGACGCAGGGTATCGGCCTGGGCGGTGACGGTCAGCGATCGCCCCTGGGGAATCTGCCCCAGCACCTGACCCGGCTGGGTTTTCACCTGGGCTGGGGTGGAGCTACCCAGGCTGACTCGGGCCTGGCGATCGGCTAGGGCCACCCGCATGTCCACCGCCGCCCGCACTGGCAGCGCCGCCATTGATCCCAGCAGGGAAAGGGCCAGGGTGATCTGCAGTAACCAGCGGGACTGGGGTCGCCGCAGGGGAGCTGGAAGAGACGCCATGGTCAAGCCAGGAATAGGGCAAGGGAATTAACCTAATGCTCCCCAGGTTACCATTGACGGCTCATTACTCCTGTAAAAATTTATGCGGCGGCCCATCTAATGCCAGTATGATGTGGCTGTTTTGGTTGATATTTACCGCCCATGGTCTCTCAACTGCGTGTTTTTGTCCCGCCCCATCCCCTGGTCCAGCATTGGCTGGGGGTAGCCCGCGACCTGGATACCCCCTCTCCCCTGTTTCGATCGGCGATGGTGGAACTGGGTCGCTGGCTGACCTATGAGGCGATTCGGGAATGGCTGCCCACCCTGGATACCACCATCCATACCCCCCTGGGTCCCTGTCCGGCCACCTTCATTAACCCGGACCAGCCCACCATGATTGTGCCGATTTTGCGGGCCGGGTTAGGGTTGATGCCTGGCATCCAGGACCTGCTGCCCCTGGCTTCGGTGTACCACGTCGGGTTTGTGCGGGATGAGGCCACCCTGGAGGCCAGTTGCTACCTGAATAAATTGCCCGATCGCCTGAACCCCCAGACCCGGGTGCTGATCAGTGAACCGATGCTGGCCACCGGTGGCACCCTGATGGCCACCATGGCGGAACTGACCCAACGGGGCATTGATCCGGGGGCAGTGCGGGTGATTGCGGTGGTGGTCTCCCCCCCTGCCCTGCGGAAGCTGGCGGAGGCCTACCCCAGTCTGACGATTTTCGCCGCCGCCATCGATGAGGTGGTCAACGATCATGGATTTATTGTGCCGGGGCTGGGGGATGCGGGCGATCGGGCCTTCGGCACCTGATCAATCCTGTAGCACAGTGTTTTCTGGGTCTTAATTTCTAGGGGTCGCCCCACCAGTCTATGAATTCATCCTGGTTTTCTGGCCTACGGCGGTTTCTAGAACACAGGTCTAAAGATCTTGAAACCCAAAAGATCCTCACCAATATGGGCTGGCTACTGGCGGATCGGGTTTTACGGGTTCTGGTCAGTCTGCTGCTGGGAGCCTGGATAGCTAGATACCTGGGACCTGAGCAATTTGGCAAGCTCAATTACGCCATAGCTCTGGTCTCCTTATTTAGTGTTTTTGCCACGCTGGGTTTGGAGGAAATCGTCATTCGGGACCTGGTAGCCTACCCCCAGGAAAAAGATAAAATCGTCAACACCTGTCTATTTCTAAGACTGACATCAACCCTGATTTCTGTAGGGGTAATATTTCTGGTCCTATCGCTGACCTACAGCGGCGATACATTCCTTCAGAAAATCATTTTCTTGGTTGCCTTGATTCTGATTCCCCAGACAACCATAGACACCATTGATCTTTGGTTTAAGTCCCAGGTCA
>JBEIUS010000173.1:0-6364 GCA_040374235.1 Leptolyngbya sp.
GGATTTAGGGTGAGGGCAAACTTACAAAATTGGCATGCTTCCCCTGCTCCCTACCAGCCTGATGGCTTCAAAATCAGAGTCATAGAGGTGATAATCAAGGCAGCACTTTCTTAGGGAAACCTTATCCTGGAGTCCTCCTTGGCTAAGCTACAGTTTGGCAACCTTAAGTCCGGCCCCCGCACCACCCATGCCTCTGTAACCGAATCTCTACGGCAGGCGATCTTGCTGGGTCAGTTACCCGGCGGCAGCCGCCTGGTGCAGTCGGAGCTGGCGGAGGCCTTTAGGGTGAGTGTGACGCCGATTCGCGAAGCTCTGCGGGAGCTGAGCAGCCAGGGCCTGATCGAGTTAGACGCCTTTAAGGGGGCCACGGTGCGCCGCCCTACCCGGCAGGAGCTGGAGGAGATCTACGAACTTAGATCGGCGCTCATTCCCCTCAGTGTCCAGCAAAGTATGGAACGGATTACTGCGGAGGACCTGAGCCAGGCTGAGGCAATTCTGACCCAGATGGAGACCAGTTCAAACCCTGAAGACTGGGTGGATCTAAATCGTCAATTCCATACCCTGCTGGATAAAACCGCCGCTAACCATCTACTCCGCCAATGTCTAATTCACCTATCGGACCTATCGGCGGTGTATATCAACCTGTCCTTGAAGGAGCAGCCCCTACGCCGGGATATTTCCCAACAGGAACATCGGGACATTTTACAGGCCTACATCAACCGGGACGGTAAAACCGCCACTCAGCTGCTGCTGAACCACCTCACCAGCACCCTGGAGACCGATCGCCAGGCCCTGATGGGTCAGCCCTGAGGGTTCCGGTTCGTCATTGGACCTGGGGCGAAGCTAAAACCATCCCGGCGAAGTCCCGCAGGGGGCCCACCACCGCCTCGGGGCATTCCAGGTGGGGCAGCACCCCGGCATCGGGGATTTCGTGGATAGCGGTGATGGCCTGGGGGTTGAGGCTGGCCAGGCGCCGCCCTACGGTGGCGGGCATAAACCGGGATTTTTCCCCCAGCACCACCGCCGTGGGTAGGGATAACTGGCCGATATAGTTGGCCAGATCAAAGCTAATCGCCCCACTTAAGGAGGCCAGGGCGGCGTACTGGGCCTGGGGCTGCTGGGTGCAGGTCAGGTAGGCCTGCACCAGGGTGGGGGTGAGGCGACGGCGATCGCCCAGGAGAAAATTGCTAAAAAACCAGCGCACCGCCAGGGGGTTGGCCGCCCCCACCTGGTAGAGCAGGCGGTCCACCCCGGGGCTGCTGGCCAGCAGGGCTGGTAGGCTAAGGCGATAGTCGCGGCCAAAGTCACTATTGCCCGCCGGCGACACCAGAAACAGTCCCTGGCATAGATCGGGCCGTTGAATCGCCAGGCGCACCATCACCCCGGCGGTGAGGGAGGTGGCCGCCACCAGCCTGGGGCCCTCCAGGCTAGTCAGCAGCTGGGTGATCATGGTGAAGTAATCCTCCACCCGGTAGCTGCGCACCGGATGGCTGGACTGGCCCCAACCGATCAGGTCCGGCGCCACCACCCGGTAGGCATTCGCCAGGGCCGGGTAAACCAAAGACCATTCAAAGGCGGAGGATCCGCCCCCCAGGCTGTGGAGAAACACCAGGGTGGGGGTGCCGATCGCCGGTGCCTCGGCGTTGGTGTAGTACACCATCACCCCCAAATCGGTGGTCAGGGGCTTTTGAACAAATCCGGCGGGGTGGAAACGGAGCATGGCGAGGCAGTTAAAAGGGGGTATTGGGAGGGCGGGTTGATCTGGTTCACCAGGGGCAGGGGGATGACCGTCCCTGGAGGGTTTGGGAAAACATTTTCCTAACCAGAACCAGGAACCAAGTTAAGATACCAGTAAGCATAGCTTTGGCCAGAACCCTTAGGGTAGGGTTGATCGGTGAAAGCCAAGACCAGGTAGAGGTTTTGGCTCGCCTCCGTCCCCATTTAGGTGGCTACGACCACACCTTTGGTCGACCATCCCTAGAGGGTTGGGGGGCGATCCCTCCCCAGGGAACCTCGTCAAAGACGGCATACAGATTGTGGCAAATTAAGGTAGGGGTAATAGAGCGGCTAAGGCTCTGGGAAATCAAGATTGGGTCATCGCCGTCAGCTGCCTTCAGCTCACAGATCGTCGCACTTTCAGCAATAAAGCCGATCAGATTGTCGCCCTACCACTGAAATGAAGAGCTAAACATAAGCAAACAATGACAATGGTCAGGCTGCCCACAACTGGAATAAAGTCATTATTGGTAAGGTTATGATTAGATAGATTAGTCTATTAATGTTCAGGTATCATCCATTAAGCATCTATTAAATTTTATTCTAGGGGTTGACAGCCCAATCCCCCTTTCCATCCGTCCATTGTCGTTGAGGTAGGTTTCATGTCCGATATCGTCCTGGAGGTTAAGCGCCTCGGTATTGGCTTCGCCGGGGAGAAAGGCTTACTACGGGCGGTGGAGGATATCTCCTTTCAACTACGACGGGGGGAAACCCTGGGGATTGTGGGTGAGTCGGGCTCCGGCAAATCCGTCACCGCCCTGGCGATCATGGGGTTGATCCCCACCCCTCCGGGCCAGATTACCAGCGGTGAAATTTGGCTGCAAGACGGGGACCGATCGGTGGATCTCTGCCAGCTTGCCGAGGCGGATCGGCAGCGCTACCGGGGTGGACGGGTGGCGATGATCTTCCAGGAACCGATGAGCTCCCTCAACCCGGTCTACACCATTGGCTTCCAACTGCTGGAGGCGATCCACCGGCACCAGTCTATCAGCCCAGCGGTGGCTCGGGCCCAGGCGATCGCCCGCCTACAGGAAGTGAAGCTGCTGCCCCCGGAAGAAACCCTACGCCAACAGGCGCTGGACGAAAGTCCTGACCTGACGGAGAGCGCCCTGGTGACGGCGGTGGATCGCCAGCAGCAGGCCCTGCTAAACCGTTACCCCCACGAGCTATCGGGGGGGCAGATGCAGCGGGTGATGATCGCCATGGCGATCGCCAGCAACCCCGATGTCCTGATCGCCGATGAACCCACCACCGCCCTGGATGTGACGGTACAGGCCACCATCCTCGATCTGCTGCGGGAGCTGCGCGATCGCCGCGGCATGGCCCTGATCTTCATCACCCACGACTTTGGCATCATCGCCGAGATCGCCGACCAGGTGGCGGTCATGTACCAGGGCAAAATCGTCGAAACCGCCCCGGTACTCCAGCTCTTTAGCCAGCCCCAGCACCCCTACACCCGCGGCCTGCTGGCCTGTCGTCCTCGCCCTGACCAACGGCTGCGCCGCCTGCCCACCGTCGCTGACTTTCTGACGACAGCGACGGCTGACCCGGGCGACCTCCAACCCCTCACTCTAACGGCTTTCGACCTGGAGGCCCGCCGGCAAATCCTGGTGGACCAGGGCCCCCTGCTGGTGGTGGAAAACCTGCAGGTGGGCTATCCGGTGCGGGATATCTTTAACAACACCCGAGGCCACTTCATGGCGGTGAAGGGTGTCTCCTTCCAGGTTTACCAGGGGGAAACCTTTGGCCTGGTGGGGGAGTCGGGCTGCGGCAAAACCACCCTGGGGCGCGCCCTGCTGGGGTTGGTGCCGGTGCGGGGTGGGCACATCTGGTTTGAGGGGCGGGACATGGTGCCGCTTAACCACCGGCAACGGCGGCCCCTGCGGCGAGATATGCAGATCATTTTCCAGGATCCCTACAGTTCCCTAGACCCGCGCATGACCATTGGCGCCACCATTGCCGAACCCCTAAAAATCCATCGGGTGCACCGGGGTCGGGCCAACCTGCGAGAGCGGGTGGCCTACCTGTTGGAGCGGGTAGGCCTCAACCCCGATGCCATGGGCCGCTATCCCCACCAGTTTTCGGGGGGGCAACGACAACGGATCTGTATTGCCCGGGCCCTGGCCCTCAACCCCAAGTTTATTATCTGTGATGAGTCGGTCTCCGCCCTGGATGTGTCGGTGCAGGCCCAGGTGCTTAACCTACTGAAGGAGTTGCAGGGGGAATTTAAACTCACCTACATTTTCATCTCCCACGATCTGGGGGTGGTGAAGTTTATGAGCGATCGCATAATGGTGATGAACCAGGGCCAGGTGGAGGAAATTGGCCCGGCTGACACCATTTACCACCATCCCCAGCGACCCTACACCCAACAGTTGATTCAGGCCATTCCCCTGGGCACCCTGGACCGGATTCGCACCCTGCAGGGGCAACGCCGGGTGGCGGTGGCCGCCGACTAGGGGCCCGGGTCTGTTACCCTAGGGTTTGCTACCCTAAGGGGTGGGGCCAATAACCCCAGGTCACCCTCGACTATCCCTGAACACCGCTGCTATGCCCAGAACCCAACGCAACGACAACTTCATTGACAAGTCCTTCACGGTGATGGCGGATCTGATCCTGAAGCTGATGCCCACCAAAAAGAGCGAAAAAGAAGCCTTTGCCTATTACCGCGATGGTATGTCAGCCCAGGCGGATGGGGAATACGCCGAGGCCATGGACAATTATCGGGAAGCTCTGAAGCTGGAGGAGGATCCCTATGATAAAAGCTTCATCCTTTACAACATGGGGCTAATCCACGCCAGCAACGGCGAGCACGAAATCGCCCTGGGGAAATACCAGGAAGCCCTGGATCTCAACCCCCGCATGTGCCAGGCCCTCAATAATATGGCGGTGATCTACCACTACCAGGGGGAACAGGCAGCCGCCACCGGCGATAGCGACCAGGCCGAAACCCTCTTTGATGAAGCCGCCCGCTACTGGCTGGAGGCCCTTTCCATCGCCCCCAACAACTACATCGAGGCCCAAAACTGGCTCAAGAACACCGGTCGCATGAAAAATGATATTTTCTTTTAGGGCTCTGCCATGATTGATCTAGAACAGGTACGTAAGGTAGCCCACCTGGCTCGGCTAGCCCTCACCAGCGAGGAGGAACAGCAGTTCACCAGCCAGCTGAGCAGTATTCTCGACTACGTTGACCAACTCAAGGAACTGGACACCGACGGGGTGGAGCCCACCACCCGGGCGATCGAGCTGAACAACATTACCCGCCCCGATGCCCTGGCCCCCTTCGGAGATCGCGAGGTCATGCTCAACTGCGCCCCCGACCGGGAGGGGGACTTTTTCAAGGTGCCGAAAATCCTGGAGGAGTAGGCGAGAGCAGATCGAATCGGGAAATGACGGTGTACCAAAAACGACTCAACCGCCCCCGGCAGCGGGTCCATCAGGGAGAAAATACCAGGTACGTCATCCAGCCTCCCGTCATACTGGTCTACAACCTCCGGGGGGATAGGGGCAATGCCGGAGGGGAAATCAATCAGAACATTGTCCATGTCGATTGTCGGTAGGGGAACTGCTCGACCCCATCTACGCTGGCGGGGGGTAGTCAGACCCTTCAAGATCGGGGGCTAACCTGGGAAACTTGTAACCAACCTTGAAGCTTTTGTTACATAGCTTCGATGCTCAACCACAAATGTGGGATAGTTCATCGCCCACCAGCGATGGTGAGGCATGATTCTTTCACGATCGCCCACGATCCTTGGATTATCCATCGCTAACCATGGATGATCAGCGATCAATCTTCAAAGGTTTATTACAAACCTTGAAAGGTTAGCGATAAACCTTTAAGCGTTCGTTACATACCTTCTAGGGTTGGCGATAAACCTTTAAGCCTTTGCCATGAACCTTGAAACGTTGGTTGCATAGCTTCGATGATCAACCGCCATGGTTGGATGATCCATCGCTAACCATCGATGCTGGGGGACCATTCTGGAATGATCAGCGACGATCCTTGGATGATTCATCGCTAGCCATCGATGATCGGCGGTGAATCTTGAAGCGTTCGTTACAAACCTTGAAAGGTTAGCGATGAATGTTGAAACGTTCGTTACAAACGTTCAAACGTTGGCCGCAAATCTTGAAGCGTTCGTTACAAACGTTCAAAGGTTGGCGGTGAATGTTGAAGCGTTTGTTACAAATCCTGAAGCTGTATAACCCCATAGTTATGGATTCGTCGTCCAACCACCAATCAACATGGCAAAAGCTTGAGTTGTATCACCAAATAATTATACAGTACTTCCTGTCCCTTGCCCCAGGGTCGCTCAGGACCCAACCGTGAGTGCTTTAGTGCCAGGGTTGAGGGTTCCCCCAAGCCCCGCGATCGCTGGCCGATGAGGCAACCGGGTCAATCTTCCCGGCCGGGGCGATCGCGGCCATGGCTGGGAACCAACCCCTCAAGGCTCTGCATCCCTGGAGGAGCGATCTCCCCCTGGGGCGATGGGTAGCAAGTTAGACTCTGAGACCTTCTGTCAAGAGGTGGCTGGAAGGGCGTAGATATAGGGACTGAAGTCAAGGTTTTTCGGCGGTTTACGGA
>JBEIUS010000140.1:0-9293 GCA_040374235.1 Leptolyngbya sp.
CCGTCTCTTATCCTCCTATGGGGTAAGATATGAGCGGATTACCCGCTGGGACCAGTTGAGAGCCTGCCTGAGCTTTTTGCCCAATCGCGGCGCCCGGGTGCTGGAGGTTGTCTGCGATCGCCGGCGGGACCAACAGCGACGGCAGCAACTTTTAACCGGCAAAGATTAACCGGCAAGGAGCAGAGCATTGATGGCGAGTCAACCATGGCCAGGGGTAGGGGACGCCACCCACCTCCCCTGCCCCCTGCAGTTAATTGCCACCGACATGGATGGCACCCTCACCCGCGCCGGTAAGTTCACGGAGGACTTGCTACGGGCTCTGGAACAATTGCAACGGCTGGGGCTGCCGGTGGTGATCGTGACCGGCCGATCGGCGGGGTGGGTGAGCGGCCTGGTGCATTACCTACCCGTGGCCGGGGCGATCGCCGAAAATGGCGGGGTCTACTTGGCGGCGGGCCAACCTGCGGAAATTCTCACCCCAGGGTTGGAGCCCGATCTCCACCGGACCCAACTCGCCCAGCTTTTTAAGGACCTTCAGGCTCGGTGGCCCCAGATCCAGCCCTCGGAGGATAACCCCTTTCGCCTCACCGACTGGAGTTTTCCCATGGGTGGGTTGGGTTGGGATGACCTGGCCGCCCTGCAGCATAGCTGTGAGCAACGGGGCTGGGGGTTCACCTACACCACAGTACAGGGGCACCTGTTTCCGGCTGGACAGACTAAGGCCAAGGGATTGCAGCGGGTCCTGGAGCGCTACTTTCCCAGCCTGACCCGGGAGAGAGTACTCACTGTGGGGGATAGCCCCAACGACGAAAGTCTGTTTAACTGCACCTATTTCCCCTACTCCCTGGGAGTTGCCAACATTCGGCACTACTGGACGCAGCTGCGCCACCACCCCACCTGGGTTAGCCAGGCGTCGGAGCTAGACGGTTTTCTGGAGCTGGTGGCCGTGGCCACCAGCCAGGGGCCGGTGGCGAGCCAGAACACCGACCCAGCCTAGGCTTTGACCAATGGTCTCCGGCCCAGGGGCCCTGGCCAAAGTTAGGAGAAATAACTCAATCAGTGCTTCTGAATACAAAAAGTTAGGCTGAGCCTCGCTTATTGTGTCTTGAATCACAGTAATTCTTGATTGTCGTCAGCCGTTGTCTAGCTTTTTTTAACTGTTTTAACGTAACCGTTCACATCCCTCCCCTCATTCAAACGAGGAATCAAGGGTTGTAGCGGTTTAGCCGGGGGGGAGAATGAATCATTACGTTTTAACAAACGTAGTGTTTTTAGAACCGGTACCTACGTCTACAGCCTGCCGTGCACTGATCGCTTAGTTTAGGGACTTAGAAGTTTCCAGGGTTTTTAGATTTTTTAGACCTTGCTGACCTGATCCCTGGCTGCTGAGAGTATCCATAAACATTCAGTGATCAACTAGTTCAGGGGTTTCTAGGTTACCGCCATGGTCCTAACCACCGCTGAAGGACAGCTAGGGTCGTTACCTAATGTTCGCATCGCCGAGTAACTGTGTACTGAGGGTTATGGCTAAAGGTGCTTTTATTTTAGTCCGAGCTTAACGATTCCAGGTTCGTTTGCTGTTAACCCGTTTCGCCGTCCCATCTTCAATAATGAGGAAATCACCATGAGTGGAAATGAACTTCGCTCCCAGGCCATTGCCAATATTACCAATCGTCGGCCCTCTGCCCACCAACTCCCCGGTCGGTTGGAGGATCTTTGGGCAAAGGATGTGTTCACCCTGAGCAAAATGCAGGAGTGCCTGCCCAAGTCCGTATTCAAATCCCTGCAGAAAACCATCAAAAATGGTGCCCCCCTGGACGTCTCCGTGGCAGACGTAGTGGCAGTGGCCATGAAGGACTGGGCGGTTTCCAAGGGAGCCCTGTACTATTCCCACATGTTCTATCCCCTCACCAATGCCACCGCTGAGAAGCACGATGGCTTTATCTCTGTACAGTCCGATGGATCAGTGATCTCTGAGTTCTCGGGCAAGGTGCTGGTGCAGGGGGAACCGGACGGATCCTCCGTCCCCAACGGTGGGATTCGCTCCACCTTTGAGGCCCGGGGCTACACTGCTTGGGATGTCACCAGCCCCGCCTTTGTGATGGAAACCGACAACGGGGTCACCCTCTGCATTCCCACGGTGTTTGTCTCCTGGACGGGGGAAGCCCTGGACAAAAAAACCCCTCTGCTGCGGTCCAACGCCGCCATGAGCAAGGCGGCCACCCGGGTGTTAAAGCTGCTGGGCCATACCGACATCGCCCCGGTCAACTCCAGCTGTGGCGCCGAGCAGGAGTACTTCCTGGTGGATGCTAACTTTGCCAGTGTCCGGCCCGACCTATTGCTGGCTGGTCGTACCCTGTTTGGTCGGCCTCCGGCCAAGGGGCAACAGTTTGACGATCACTACTTTGCCGCCATTCCCGAACGGGTACAGGTGTTTATGCAGGACGTGGAGGAGAAGCTCTACCGTCTCGGGATTCCTGCTAAGACCCGCCACAATGAGGTGGCGCCCGGGCAGTTTGAAATTGCCCCCTTCTTTGAAGCGGCTAACGTCGCTAGCGATCACCAGCAGTTGATTATGACCGTGCTGCGAAATATGGCGAAGAAGCATGGTTTTGTCTGTCTGCTCCATGAGAAGCCCTTTGCGGGGGTGAATGGTTCCGGTAAGCACGTTAACTGGTCCGTTGGTAACCCCACCCAGGGTAACCTATTGGATCCTGGCGATACCCCCCACGCCAATGCCCAGTTTCTAGTGTTCTGTGGTGCCGTGATTCGGGGGGTCCACAAGTATGGGCCATTGCTGCGGGCGGTGATCGCCAGCGCCAGTAATGACCATCGCTTGGGGGCCAACGAAGCGCCGCCGGCGATTATCTCCGTCTACCTGGGTAGCCAGCTCCAGGATGTGTTTGATCAGATTGCCCAGGGAGATTTGAAGGGTTCCCAGGGCAAGGGGGTGATGAACCTGGGGGTGGATACCCTGCCGGTGTTTCCGAAGGACCCGGGCGATCGCAACCGCACCTCCCCCTTTGCCTTTACCGGCAACCGCTTTGAGTTTCGGGCGGTGGGCTCGGGTCAGTCGGTAGCAGGGCCCCTAGTGGCCATGAATACGATTCTGGCCGATTCCCTCGACTGGATGGCGGATCAGCTGGAGGCTAAGCTGGGCAGTGGGATGGAACTCAATGCTGCCATCCAGGATATTCTCAGGAGTGTCATTCGAGATCATGGGGCAATTATCTTCAACGGCAATGGCTATTCCTCGGAATGGCATGAAATGGCCGTCAAGGAGCGGGGCCTCCCCAACCTGAAGACCACCGCTGATGCCCTACCAGTCCTGAGGGAAAAGTACATCGAGGATTTGTTTACCCAGGAAGGGGTGCTCACTCCGGTGGAGCTGGGTAGCCGTTTTGAGGCCTACGCCGAGCAGTATATCCAGTCCATCGAGGTGGAGGCCAAACTGGTGGTCAGTATGGCCAAGACCATCATTTACCCCGCCGCGATGCGCCACCTGTCAGAACTTTCCCTCTCCCTGAGCAATCTCAGCGAGATTGGTATCGACGTGGGTAAGGAAAATGCTCAAAAGGTAGCAGATCTGGTTAAGTCCATGATGACCTCCGTAGAGAAACTGGGGGACCTGCTCACCAAGCATTTTGCTACCCCCGAGGAGCACATGCAGTTCTGTGCCAACACCCTGAAACCTCTAATGGATGAGGTGCGAGGCTATGCCGATGCCCTGGAAGGGGAAGTGGCGGATGACCTCTGGCCCCTGCCCACCTACCAGGAAATGCTGTTTATCAAGTAAGTCGGCATACCAACCAGGGGGCTGGCTAGGCCCTCTAGAATCGGCTATCTCCTGCTCGAGCCCGCCACAGAATGGCGGGCTTTTTATATGGCGGAGGCGGAGGTCTAGTTTTGGGAGGATGGGGTGCTTAGCTTCAGGTGTGGATGACCATGCCCCCCTCACCAACCCAAGAAATCCCCCATGGCCCGAGCCACCGCTTGGGGTTGTTCAAGGTGAGGGACATGGCCACACTGGGAAATCCAGCGTAGTTGGCTGCCAGCGATCGCCCGCTGGAAGCGCTGGGCGTCCTGGGTGCCCAAGATGCGGTCCTGCTCTCCCCAGAGGATTAGGGTGGGACAGGTGAGGCTGCCAATCTGCTCCGCTAGTAGGCTGTAGCCACCGCTCTGGGTAAAGCGGATCAGACCCCGCTGCCAGTCTGGGCATTGCAGGTGCAGGGAGGCGCAGATCTGGGCATCGGCGGTCACCAGGGCGCGATCGTAGTAGGCCTGGCAGCTAATGTTGCGGCGCACCCAGGCATTACGGAGGAAGGCGGTGGCCAGGCGGTCGATGGGCGGCACCATAACTTTGTCCATGGCTGGGCCAGCGGCGAAGCCGGCACTATCGATCAGTACCAGAGCGGCGATCGCCGCCGGATAGGTGGCGGCAAAGTCCAGGGCGGCGGCCCCCCCCATGGAGGCCCCCACCAGCACCACCGGCGAGCCGATCCACTGTTGCCAGAAACTGTGCAGGTGAGTTTTGATGGCGGCGGGGGAGAGACTGGGGCTGAGGCGGCGATCGCTAAAGCCAAACCCCAATAGATCCAGTGCCCAGGTCTGGCGGTGGGCAGCCAACTCCGGAAACAGCCGACGAAACTCCAGCAGGGAACTGTCAAAGCCATGCAGCAGCAGCACCGGAGCAAGGCCCACTCCGCTCAGGGCATAGGTGGTGGGAATCGGTTCCGGGGCAAGCGGAGTAGACACCAGCCCCCGTTGTACCAGGTTAGCCAGGGCGATGGAGGTGGGCTCCGTTAAGGCTCGGGCAGCGGCGGGTAACACCGGGTTACTCATGGTGGGCTACTCGTGTTCGGTTACTCATAGGCGGCGTAGAGGCGGTCCAGTTCCTGCTGCATGGTCTGCCGCACCTGATCGTAGCAGTCCTTTACATAGTTGGGGTCGTGGGCCGCTTCCCGGCCGTAGTGGGGGAAGCTAATCGGCGGACATATCCGGGTATGGAGAGGCACCGGCAGGGGAAGATTGGGTAGGGGCCCCAGGGCCAGCCCCCAGGGTAACCCCAGGTAGAGGGGAAAGGCACCGGGGTCGATCACCGTTGGCCAGGGTACCCCCCAGCGATGCAGCCCCGCCAGGGCGGGGTAGAAATCCGCCAGCACGTGCAGTGTGTCGTGGGCTCCGTGGGAAATCATCGGCACGATCGGGGTGTGCTCCAGCAGAGCCAGCTTGATAAACCCGCGCTGGCCAAAGAAACAGATCTGACGGCGTTGGTGGTGGGGCCGAAACACATCCCGTACCCCCCCCGGATAGACCAGCACCGCCGCCTCCCGCCGCAATGCCTGAATAGCCAGGCGCGAGTCCGCCCGGATGCAGCCTACCCAGGCGGCCATCCGGGCCACCCCCGGAAACACCTGCCACATGCGCGGGTCCATCAGGGCGTAGGCCGATCGCTGGCTGCCAAAGCGCCGCAGCCAGTCGTAGGTCATCATCACCGTGTCTGGGGCCGCCAGGCCCCCATTGTGGGAGCCCACCAGTAAAACTCGACCGCTGGCGGGAATGTGCTGCCAACCATCGCTGCGCACCCGGAAATAATGGTGGTAGACCCAGTCGTAGAAGGGCATCATCCGATCAATGCGGGCCGGGTCTCGATCCTCCAGGGACCACCCGGTGAGGAGATCGGCGGGGGTGAGGCTGGCCTCTAGAAACAACTGGGCCACCGCGATCACCGCCGGACCCAGCTGACCCCAGGTGGTTTGGGCCGTTAACGGCTGGCTCAAGTCGGTGGGCATGGGGACAGTTTCACTCCAAAGCAACATTACTGGGATACTGGGAGACGCTGTGATCTGGATAAGTCCTTGACCGTTTTTCCGCCTCCATCTGAAACCGATCGTCACCAGGGGCCCCTCTACGCGGTGCTGGCCTACACCACCTGGGGCTTGCTACCCCTCTACTGGAAGCTATTTCACTCCGCCGGCGCCGTCGAGGTGCTCAGCCACCGCATGATCTGGTCTGCCCTGTTCCTAACGGTGATCTTAATCCTACAGCGGCGCTTAGGAGATTTACTGGCCCTGGTGACATCCTACCCTACGGTGCGGGTGCTATTCCTAACCGCCAGCTTACTCAGTGTCAACTGGGGCATCTACATCTACGGTGTGAATACGGGACAGGTGGTGGAGGCCAGCCTGGGCTACTACATCAACCCCCTGGTGACGGTACTGCTGGGGTTGGTGGTGCTAAAGGAAAAACTCAGCCCCCTGCAGCAACTGGCCGTGGGTCTAGCGGCCTTTGGGGTGGGCTACTTTATCTGGAAACTGGGCACGGTGCCCTGGATTGCCCTCACCCTGGCGGTATCCTTTGCCCTCTACGGGTTGTTACGTAAATTGGTGCCGGTCTCTCCTCTGTTAGGGTTAGCCCTGGAGACCTGGCTGATCACCCCCCTCACCCTGGCCATGGTTAGCTACCTGGCCAGCCAGGGCCAGAGTCACTTTGGTGATTCCCCCGGGAACACGCTGCTGTTTATGGGGGCAGGGGTCGCCACCTCCATGCCCCTGCTGTGGTTTAACCAGGCAGCTAAACGACTGCGTTTGGCTAGCCTGGGGTTTTTCCAGTACCTGGCCCCCTCCATTTCCCTAGGGCTGGGGGTGTTTGTCTTTCGCGAACCCTTTACCCCCACCCATGGGGTTACCTTTGGCTGTATTTGGACGGCCCTGGGGTTATATTCCTTGGCGGCTTGGGGAGGAAGGAATAGGAGCAGGGGGAAAGGGGGAAAGGGGTAAAGGGGGAAAGGGGGAAAGGGGGAAAGGGGGAAATTTGTCTTGGGGGGAAAGAATTACATGGAAGATTTAGGGTGGGGGTTGGGCAACCATGGCAGATTAAAGATTGTAAACTGGCGATCCTGGAGCTATGCACCACACCCTCGACCAACTGCGCCGTGGCCAATTGGCTGGAGTTAAACGGCTGAATCTGGCGGCTGACCTGACCCGCTTTCCGGAGGAAATCTTTGATCTGGCGGATTCCCTAGAGGTGTTAGACCTCAGCCACAACCAGCTGAGTCAGTTGCCGGAGGATTTGCCCAGGCTGCATCGTCTGCGGGTGCTGTTCCTCAGCTATAACCAGTTTGAAACCGTGCCCGAGGTAGTGGGGCGTTGTTCGGGGTTGTCGATGATTGGCTTCAAGGGCAACCGCATTGCCCACCTGCCCGCCGAGGCTCTGCCACCCCAGACCCGTTGGTTGATTCTCACCGATAACTGCCTGGAGTCTCTGCCCGATACCCTAAGCTCCCTGCCCAAGCTGGAGAAATTGATGCTGGCAGGGAATGGGCTGCACCGACTGCCTGAAACCCTGGCCCATTGCCAAAACCTGGCCTTGCTACGGTTGGCCGCCAACCAGTTGACGGAGTTACCGAATTGGCTGATGGACCTGCCCCGGTTGGCCTGGCTGGCCTACGCCGGTAACCCTGTCCATGGGGGGGGCGGCGAGACATCGCCCCTGCAGCCGATCCCCTGGGACCAGCTGCAGATTGGGCCACTCCTGGGGGAGGGTGCCTCGGGTCAAATTTACCAAGGTACCTGGCACCATCCCCAGGGCCCCAGGACGGTGGCGGTCAAGTTATTCAAGGGGGAGATCACCAGCGACGGTTCCCCCCGCGATGAGATGGCGGCCTGCCTGGCCGCCGGCCAGCACCCCAGCCTGATCGGGCCCCTGGGGGAAATTAACCACCACCCGCAGGCCAAAATGGGGCTGGTGCTACCCCTCCTACCTCCCCAGTATCAGTCTCTGGGGAATCCCCCCAGCCTGGCCAGCTGTAGTCGCGATACCTACCCTGAGGACCGGCTGTTTAGCCTGGATCAACTGCTGGGGATAGCCATCCAGGTGGCCGCCGCCGCCACCCATCTGCACCAACGGGGGATTTTGCATGGCGATCTCTACGCCCACAACATTCTGATTCACCCCGAAGGGCTGGCGCGGCTCAGTGACTTTGGAGCCGCCTCCTTTTATTCTCGTGCTGCAGCCCCCCAACTGCAGCGCCTGGAGGTACTGGCCTTTGGCTATCTGCTGGAGGAGTTGCTCAACCGCTGCCCCCATAACCAGGGACACCTCCCCCAGGTGGTGGCGGACCTGCACCGGCTACGCTGGCAATGTACCCAGCCCCAGCCCTCCCAGCGACCCGACTTTGCCGATGTGCTAGAGCAGTTGCAGGTCACCGCAGCGTCATCCCTCCCCGCCTGGCCAGGGGTGGCCTAGTACTACGTGGCGTCGTAAATTAGGCGATCCTTCCAGAGGGGGTCAGGAGTCAGAACCCAGAAACCAGCAGAAAGTGAGTAGATGTATGCCAGGATCCCTAGTCCAGGTGGGAGCGGAGGCGGCTGACCAGCTGATCCGTGGGCACGACCCCTTCAATCCGATCCACCGGCCCCCCTGCCTTGAATAAAACCAGGGTAGGTAGGGCGGTCACCCCATGCTGGGAAGCGATCTGGGGGTACTTGTCGGTGTCGATTTTAATGATCTTGATCTTGCCCTTAAGCTGATCATTGACCTGGCTGAGGATTCCCGCCATCATCTGGCAGGGGCCACACCAGGTGGCGTAGAAATCCACTAGCACCGGCCCCTGGGTACTGGATAGAACATCGGCAAAAGTATGAAATCTCTGTTTAGCAGCCATGGATGATGGAGTCCCCTGGCTCCTGGGTAGATGAGCTACATGAAGTCTATCCAAACTATAGGACTCTCAACGGATTTAGCTAAATTTATTTACAGCCCTAGTCACCTATAAGGGGGCGGAGGGGAGCTAGAACACCTACCCAGTATGAGCTTTGTCTCGTAAGTTTTGTTCCATAACTAGTGTCTTAAACCTTCTGGCCAAACTTAATATTTTTTGATCTGGCCATTCTCCCAGGAGTCTGGATTTCCCTTATTAAGGTCAATAACTCTCAAGGAGCACAATGATTACAAATAGGGCTAAACCCTTGCCGACGAAATTCTTGAGATCCAGTCTAGCCTGCATTATTCATGAGGCTTGCCAGGTAGGCAGTGACTTGGCCCCCGATGAGTCAACAGCAACAGACGCGTAACCGTTCACATCCCCCCCCTCATTCGAACGAGGGATCATGGGTTGTAGCGGTTTAGCCGGGGGGGGAGTGAATCATTACGCATCAGCAGCTCCTAATGTTAGAGGAATTCTGAAACCGTTGATAACCTGCATCACCTCGCCGCGTCGTCACCACAATGGCTGATTCTACCCAAGTTGGGGCAGCCATTCGTAACTCCGTCGCTACCGTCAGCGCCACCGC
>JBEIUS010000206.1:0-4727 GCA_040374235.1 Leptolyngbya sp.
AGGTGAACCAGCAGCATCCTGTAAAAGTCCAACCGTTCGGTGCCGGTCTGGCCTTCCAGATCATCCCAGCGGTACCCCTTGGGGATCTGGTCCTCCGTGCCGGTTTCCTTCGCCATTTTGAGAAACAGCAGGTAGGTCAGCTCGGTGACGTACTGGTGGTAGGTGACCCCATCATCCTTGAGGACGTTGCAGAGGTTCCACAGCCTGGCGACGATGTCGTGGGTAACGGTGCTCATAGGCTAAGTTTACTGGCTATGTTCCCTCAGGCGGCGGGCGATCGCCACAGTTCTTCCTTAAAGCGCTCCAGCACCTCCACCAACTGGCCATCAAACAGGCGATTGAGCCGGGTAAAGCCGCCCCCCTCCCGTCGGAAGATCAAATCGGGGTCGTCCAGGGCTTCCCGATCGACCACCAGGTTAGCCTTAGTTTGGGCGGCGATGCGCTGCAGCCACTGGCGCTGGGGGGTAGACCAGGGGCGGCTGGCCAGGATGCGTTGCAGGGCCCGATCCACCCGTTGTTCGTAGGGCTCCAGGGGGTCGCCGATCGCCGCTTGGCGAATATAGCCGATAATCCGGGCGGCCATCTCCTGATTGGTCGTGGCCCGCCAGGCCGTGGTCAGGTTAGCCTCGGTAAAGCCCTGTTGATCCAGCTCCAGGGCCAACTGCCGCAGTTGCTGACGGGTTAGGTCGCGGGGGCGGGTCAGCACGGTAACCAGGGCGGGCAGGGTATTACTGTGACTGCGGATATAGTCCCGAAAGGCCTGCAAAAAATCCTCCGGCTGCTGGGCCTGGCCATAGCCCCGCTCAACGCTGTGGAGTTCATCCTCGTGGTCAGAGATGAAGATCACCGGGCCGGGGCCCTCCCCCCGGCGATCGAGGATTTCCCCCAGGGCCGGTAACTGCCGCAGCCAGTCGGCGGCCTGGGCCAGGGGCAACTGGCGCAGCTCCTGGATAAAGGCGGTGGGATCATGGCCCGTTAGGGTTTCAAAGTCCCGCTGGGCGGTTTCGCTGAGGTGATGACGCTTGCGCTGTAGCTTAGCCACCAACTGATCCCGCACCAGGGTCTGCTCCACCTCCCCCGCCAGGGTGGTTAACTCCTGCACCAATTGGCTAAAGCTAATCTGGGGATTCACCACCACCGGCTGCATGGCGGTCACCTCCTGGAGGGCGGCGTAGATCTGCACCGCATCAAAAATCCGAAAACAGAGCTTGCCAATGGCATCACAGGGGCGGGTGGCCCGGCCCAGCATCTGATCAAACAAAATTCGGCTATTCACCTGGCGCAAAAACACCAGGTTACAGATTTCCGGCACATCAATCCCGGTGGTGAGCAAATCGACGGTCACCGCCACGTTGGGCAGTCGTTCATTTTTAAACCGGCGGATCAACTGCAGGGGCTGGTCAGCACGGCCGGTAATTTTCATCACCGCATCGTCTTCGATGGTGCCGTAGTAGGCCTGAAAGGCCTGCTTCAGCAGGGTCACCACCAGATCGGCATGGCTGTCATTGACACAAAATATTAGGGTCTTCTGACGAGAGCTGGGGTCCAGCTCTCGGGCCAGGTACTCGCACACCACCCGGTTAAAGGCTTGGCTAATCACCTTGCGGTTAAAGTCCGCCACCTCCAGGTTGATTTCATCGGGGGTGGTGAACAGATCGATCTCCTGACGCCGCACATTGTAGGTTTGGATTGTATCCCCGGCTTTCCATTGAATCCCTTGTTTGGCCAGCTTGGTAATCACCTGATCCGGGGGTTCGTGATCCACCAGGTAGCCGTCGATCACCGCCTCCCGGTAACTGTAGGTGAAAATGGGCGGGCCGAAGATTTGGCTGGTGTGCAGGGCCGGGGTGGCGGTCAGGCCAATTTTCACCGCATCAAAGTAGTCCAACACCCGGCGATACTTGGAGATGTAATCCTCCTGGCTGCGGAAGCAGAGCTCCGGCTCAGACAGCTCCCGATCGAGCAGATAGCCGCGATGGCATTCATCCACCACCAGGCAGTCGTACTGATCGATGGGTGGGGGGGCGGTGGCCTCGGTGGGGTAGAGCAGGCGCTTTACCATGCCCTGCACCGTGGCGATGTGCACCATGGTGTCCCGATCCGGCGTGGAGGACTCCAGCCCCTTGAGGCCAAAGATGTCGGCGAAGGTCTGGAGATTTTCCAGGCGGGTGTCCTGGAAGGCGTTGGCGGCCTGGTCGCCGAGGGCGGCCCGATCGACGAGAAACAACACCCGCTGAAACCGTTGCGCCTTGAGCAGGCGATAGATCAGGGCGATGCAGGTCTTGGTTTTGCCGGTGCCCGTGGCCATGGCCAGCAGCAGGGCTCGCTGATTGGCCGCAATCCCCGCCTCCACCGCCCGAATCGCCGCCTGTTGATAGGGGCGCAGTTGCAGGTCGTAGTTAAAGGGCGCCGCCGCTAGCCGCTGGTGGGCCGCCTCCCCATCCTGCTTGAGCAGGGCCACCAACCCCTCTGGGGTATACCAGCCCTCCAGGGCCCGGGAGAGGTGGTCGGGGCGGCGCACATCGCAGAACCACACCCCACTCAAGGTTTCTAGCTGGCGCAGGTAGGGGCGGCCATTGCTGGAGAAGGTAAAGGGGAGGGCATAGTCGCCCCAGGGCCCGCCGGGGTGCTGGTGGCTGGGGTCGAGCTGAAACCCCCGGCTGTAGCGCTTGGCCTGTTGCAAAGCGCTGGAAACATCGGTGTTTTTGCGTTTGGCCTCCACGGTGGCGATGGGCCTGAGGCCCACAAAGAGGACGTAGTCGGCGGGGCCATGGGCGGTTGGCCATTCAGCGATCGCCCGGTTTTTGCCCGGCTCCGGGCGAGTTCCCTGGCCATAGGTGAGGGTTTTGGAGTCCGCCTCCCACCCCGCCCCCCGTAACTGCTGATCGATCAACTGGCGGGTGCTGGCCTCATCCAGTTGCAGCCCCTGGGCTGCCCGCTGGGCTGCCTTGCCATAGTGAACTCGGGTTTGGCGGGGTTGGGCCGCCGCCGCGGCCTGCTGATCCGCCAGTTGTTGGGCTAAACGGGTCCGATCCTGCTCTACCTCTACTGCCAATTGCTCCCAGAACCGTTGCTCCTCCTGGGCATCCCGCAGGGTGGCGGCGGTGCTGGTCAGGGCCGCCAGGGTTTCCTGGTGGGCGGCCTGGTAGGTGGTGAGGTCGGCCCGCAACTGGGCTAACTCCCCCCGCAACGCCTCGCTTTCATCTTCGGGGGCCTGGGGAGGGATGAAGGGCCCCGACTTAAACCGGGGATCTTGAAAGGTGCGATGGAACCATAGGCCCAACTGCCAGGTTAGTTTCAGACCACTGAGGGCGGTGCGATGATCGCCGGCCAGGGCATGGTTAGCGGCATTGCCTAGCCGCCGCACTTCGTTAAACACCTGGGCCACCTCCCGGGGCAGCAGGCCCTCATCCTGCAGTCGACGCAGCAGCTCATAGTGGGATTCCTGGGAGGAGAGGAAGACCCCCGTCTGGGAGGCCACCAACTGGGCCAGTAGCTCGGTCAGTTGCCGTAGCTTTAATAGACAGGTGTTGGGGTCCTCCGGAAAGTACCTTTCCGCCAGCAGACCCAGGCGCCACAATTGTTCGTCGTGACGGCGTAAATGGCTAAAGTTGGTTTGCATCACCGTCCTCGCTGGGGGGCTTTAAGGGGATCCCCAGCACCCTGCAGAATTCCTTAACCCTATTGTGGCGGTTGGAGGGGTGGGCTGTCACTACCAGCCCCCTCAGTCGAGCTGTAAAAACCCCCGCCATCCTCTCCCAGAGATTGGGGCCGCCCTACCAGATCACCGATGCCCTTCGGTAGTAGGACTGCGGCGCAAAGCTGGCAACTGCACCCAGCGATCGCCTTTCCCGACCTAATTGTCGAAATACTGGCCAATGCCTGGTTTCCCCATAGCGACTTCAAACTATCCTGCGGTAGTCAAGACAAAATTCCCCAGCAACTCGACACCCTAGCCCTGGTGGTGGAAGCCCCCGTGGTGCAGTTCAAGGACCCCGACAAAACCCGACTCAGACAGGCGATCGCAGAGCCATCCAATCCCACCACCCAGACTGGAACCCAGGGCTTTAGTGACCGCCATCCTCGACAGCACCCTCCGCTTGGTGCCTTGCGTCCCAGCCCCGTAGCTGGCTAGGCAACAGGATAGGCTTTACTACTCCCAGAGGGAGTAGGCCCTATTTCCTAGATCAATCCCCCGATTTACACCGCACCCGGCTACCCTCGCCGATCGCACCGGTGGGGTAGGCCTCAAATCTCCACACCAGGGCCTGTAGGCCCCAGCGGAGTGGTTTTCCATAGGAAAAAAAGCTGGTTTACAATAAACCCAGGGTCGCTGCCGTGATTGAAACCAAGGTTTAGAACGTAGATTTCCTGATAAACCTCTAGAGTCCTATAGTATTTTCTAGGTTAACCATGCGCTTTCTTGCCCTCTTCGGCGGCCTGGCCTTAATTTTGCTGGGCATATACTTTCTAGGTAGTAACATCATCTTCACCACCCACGCCTATCCCTGGTGGCGGGGGGTAGCCGCTGACCTATCGATAATCAGCCTCTGTCTGGGGGTACTGGTGCTGATCTTTCTACCCTCCAGCCTTAAATCCTACGGTTGGCTGGGGGTGATCGCCGGTATCCTCTGTGTTTTCCTCAGCAGTCGGGCCATCCTGAACCCCACCAGTCTGTGGCAGTTTTTTGTCTCCCTGACAGCCATCGGGTTCGGGTACAAACTACT
>JBEIUS010000050.1:0-20155 GCA_040374235.1 Leptolyngbya sp.
GATCAGGAAGTGGAAAATCACCAACTGGTAGGGGCCACCGTTGTACAACCACTCATCCAGGGAAGCCGCTTCCCAGATCGGGTAGAAGTGCAGACCGATGGCATTGGAGGAAGGCACCACCGCACCGGAGATGATGTTGTTGCCGTACATTAGGGAACCGGCAACGGGCTCACGGATACCGTCGATGTCGACGGGGGGGGCAGCCACGAAGGCAATCACGTAGCAGGCAGTAGCAGCTAGCAGAGTGGGGATCATCAGCACGCCGAACCAGCCAATATAAAGGCGGTTTTCGGTGCTGGTCACCCACTGGCAGAACTGCTCCCACAGGGAGGCACTTTCGCGCCGCTGTAGAGTAGTAGTCATGACGTATTAATCCTTGGTATTTATGGTTTGAAAATTAGGCTAGTTAGGAACTAGGTCCATTTACTTACCTGTATCAAGATTAACAAGGTTATGGAGTTTTGTAAACATCTGGGGATCAATCTGCGGATCAAATGGGAACCAGATAAAGTCAATCTACCCCGACGGCGGATTAACCCCCTCAGCGATGGGGGAAAACCAGGTAGTCGAACGCCATGGATAGATTTCCCGGACTGCTACGCGAGGTGGGGATTTAGGGGATCTTGTTGACCGTACCGTCGAAGACCCATTGGGCCGGCCCTGTCATATAAACTCGGTTGTCCAGGGCAGACCAGGTAATCTCCAGGTTCCCCCCGGGCAGCTCAATGGTGGCGGTGCGATCGCAGCGATCGGTCAACACCCCCGCCACCAGGGATGCACAGGCCCCGGTGCCGCAGGCCAGGGTAATACCGGCCCCCCGTTCCCACACCCGCATCCTCAGGTAATCTGGCCGGATCACCTGAATAAACTCCGCATTTACCCGTTGGGGAAAGCCGGGGTGGTGTTCGAACTGGGGCCCCAGGTCGGTCAGGGGTAAGTGGTCCAAATCCTCAACGAAGCTGACGCAGTGGGGGTTGCCCATGCTCACCGCCGTCACCCGCCAGTTGTGATCCGCCACTGTCAGGGGAACATCGATCACCCGGCTATCAGGACTGGCCAACGTGGTGGGAATTTCCCCCGCCAACAGGTAGGGGGGGCCCATATCCACCGTCACCAGT
Organism: Leptolyngbya sp.; assembly: GCA_040374235.1. Lineage (GTDB taxonomy): Bacteria > Cyanobacteriota > Cyanobacteriia > Phormidesmidales > Phormidesmidaceae > Nodosilinea. The sequence goes on from JBEIUS010000050.1 coordinate 1,119, forward strand.
CCGTTAGCCTGCAGGGTGGGGAAAATAGGGCCCGCCAGGGTCTGAATGCGGTAGGTGTGGGGCAGGGTGGGGGGATGACCGGCGGCCGTTTCTAGGCGTTCTAAAAACCGGGCCAGACAGCGAATACCGTTGCCACACATCTCCGGTTCCGAACCGTCGGAGTTATAGATGCGCATGGTGTAGTCGCTATCCTCCTGCCCCGGCAGGGCGAAGATCACCCCATCGGCGCCGATGCCAAAATGGCGATCGCACCAGGCCGCCGCCTGCTCGGGGCTGAGGTGAGGGGTGGGTTGCTGACGGTTATCCACCAGGATAAAGTCGTTGCCCAAACCGTGGTACTTACTAAACTCCATAGCCAATGGCCCCAGCCCCTCTGAAAACGCCTGCTTCCAATTATGGGATAGAACGGTCCGGCTGAGGCCGCTGTCGACCCGTTACTCCCCAGGCCATGGGCCAGCCCCCGGGGCAAGGCGGGGGGGCCTTACCCCTTGTCCCCCTGCCCCCAAAGGGCTAGGGTAAAACCAGTCCCCAGTCCGCCTGACTGAGCAGGGCTCAAATCACCCAGTCCAGAACCTCCCCCATTGAGGGCCCATGCCATGACCCAGGAATTTGTCACCGGCTTACCCAGTGTCCGCCAGATTCAAAGCCTGATTCGCGATCGCCAGGAAATTGAAGTGAAGCTCCTGACCGGGGATGTGATTGTCGGTCGGGTAATCTGGCAGGATACCGATTGCCTTGCCCTAGAAACCCTTCAAGAGGGTAAGCGACAGGTTTGGAAGCACGCCATTGCCTTCCTCAAGTATCCCTAGGACCATCAGGCCCATCAGGCTTATCAAGAGTTGCCCAAGTTTCCCTGGAATTAGGTTCCTATCCGATGGCTTTGCGGTACCCTAAGTCATAAACATTGCTAAACCCCTAACTTTTGTTTCGATTCTGGTCTCAATCTGCTTATGGTGAATTGGCCGTTTAACAAACTCCAGCCGCCGCTGCCCTTACCAAACCACGGCAGTAGCAGTCAGTATCATCCTCTCCTCCAGTTCCCTGGTGTGATGCGCCGTTACCTGGGCCAACCCTGGCTGTTACTCCTATCCCTGGCTGGTGTCGTTGCAGTGGGGGGTGCCCAGGCTCTGATACCCCAGGCGCAGGCGCAGGAATTGGCTCGAGCCAGTGGTAATCAGGCAGCCCTACTCTGGACCCAGGCCTCGTTCCCTGTTGAAAACTTCCAAACCTATACCTCTCCCTTTGGCTACCGCACCGATCCTGAAAGCGGTACCCAGCGCTTCCATTACGGGCTTGATCTAGCTGCCCCCAGTGGTAGCTACATTCGTAACTGGTGGGCAGGCGAGGTGCTCTGGGTCGAGGACAAGGGTGCTTGTGGAACCTCCATGGCTATTAAGTCAGGGGAGTGGACCCACATTTACTGCCATCTCCAGGGACAGGTAGACCAGGATAGCCAGGGGGCCTTCATCCTGGATCGCAGGGGTGGACTACAGATTCGTGAGGGACAGATAATTCCTGCCGGGGCTAGGATTGGCCGGGTGGGGATGACTGGGCGCACCACCGGTCCCCATCTTCACTGGGGCATTCAATACCAGGGCAACTGGGTGGATCCAGCTCTGGTGCTAAGGGCAATGTATGTTAGCCAGCAAGCCGCCCTTTAGACCGTTGGTCCGATCCCTGGGACTGCTGTTGGGGTTGGCCCTGCTTCTGAGTGGCTGCCTGCAGTCCGATCTGACCCTACGGTTTGATCACCACCGCCACGGCCAACTCTCCCAGTCGATTCACCTGGGACCCAGGGGTGAAGCTCTCCTCCAAGGGGCCCTAGCGGACTGGTTCCAGGATCTGACGGAGCGGACCCAGGCTTTGGGGGGAAACTTGCGGTCAACCCCCGATGGGTTTGAATGGGTTATGCCTTTTACCACCGCTGTGGATTTAATGACGAGGTTTCAGCAGACCTGGACAGAAACCCCTGTTGATAGGCCCACCTCCACCCCAGTACTGCAGATTCCCGGACTGGCAGCCATCCCCCTCAGTCTGGAGGTGAGCCAGCGCAACTGGCTGCTGGCTAGCCGCATCCATCTGATCTATGACCTTGATCTGCAGTCCCTATCCCCCTGGCTCAATCCCCAGACCATTGGAGAGGGTTGGGGCGACTCCCTGACCTGGCGGTTACAGGTCCCCTGGGGGTGGGTGGCTCTGCAACCGGGCTCTCTGCCGGCAACGGTGATCGGGCCCAAGCAGCTGCTGTGGTCTCTGCAGCCTGGCCAATCCCACCATATTGATGTCGTCTTCTGGCTCCCTAACCCCATTGGTTTAGGCACCTTAGGAATTGCTTTGCTTGTGTTGCTAGGTTATTTCCTGCGCTATCGTGTAGCGAAGTTCTATGACCTTGGCCAGAACGCTTGGGACAACACGTGATCGGTAAAGGTGTTTGCCGGGGAGGTATTCTGGCTCGCCTCCGCCCCCTTGCCGGTGGCTACAGTGATAGATGCGGCCCCAGCTAGTTTAATAGACGTAGAGATTGGAGACTCGAAAGCCATGAAACAAATTAATTTTGTTGTCATTTTTGTGATTGCCCTCGCCCTGGTGCTCTTTGGTATTGAGAATACGGAGCCGGTAATTATCCATATTGCCAGGGGGTTAGATGTGGAGGCGCCGCTCTGTGTCGAGCTGATCATGGCCATGGGAATCGGGGCGGTGCTGGCCTGGGTCTTTAGTGTCTGGGCCCAGGTGCAAAGCTATCTGTCGGTGGGTAAACAAATGCAGGAACGGGAGCTGCGCATCCAGGCATTAGAACAGGATGTGGAGCGCTACCGGGTGGAGTTAGAAGAACAAAGCTTGTTGTTGCCCGCATCCCCTACGGCCGACTAAGGGCAGGGGGGCTACCCTGCCCTTAGTCCGATCCTCCCAAGTGACCAGAACGGTGATTATTCCCCTGGAGTCGAAAGCTTGCCCATGTCCTCTTCCCTGGCAGAAACCGCCATTGCTTTCCTGCTCGATTTAGCAGAACGGGGAGAAATGGATCCTTGGAATGTGAAGGTGATCGAGGTGATTGATCGCTTTCTCCAGAGCCTGAAGGTCCAGGCAGAGGAGCTAAGTCGGCAGGGGCGGACTCCCTACGAGGCTAATCTATCGGAGTCAGGTCAAGCCTTTCTCTACGCCTCCATGCTGGTTTTGCTCAAAGCCGACACCATGGTGCGGGCGGAGGCGGAGGCCAACCTGGAGGAGGAAGAGGAGCTACTCTGGAATCAACCTGCCGATCTGCCCATCATCCCCCTACCCCCTAACCTGGAGCAGCGTCTCCATCGCCGAGCCGTAGCCCCACCGCCATCCCGGCGGCGGGTCACCCTGGAGGAGTTGATTCAGCAACTGGAAACCATTGCGGCGGTGATGGCGGATCAAATTCCCCGATCGCGCAACCGCCGGGCTCGCCCCCAGGCAAAACGGCAGGCGGTGCGGGCGATCGCCCAACTGGCCCACCAGGAAAACCTCTCGGAAATCGCCGCTGCCCTGGAGCTATTCCTGGATGCCTACTGGGATACCCTAGAGGGGAATCAACGCTGGTTGGACTTTGAACACCTGCTAGAGCAGTGGCCTAGTTTTCAACCTGCAGAACTAAAGTCCGCCCATCACTTTGAAACCCCCCATGCCGCTGCTGTGCATGAACGGGTCGGAGTATTCTGGGGTCTATTGTTTCTATCCGCCCAGTCTAAGGTGGAACTATCACAGCAAAATTTCTACCAGGATCTCAAGGTTAGAAACCTCAACCGTGATCCCCTCAGTACCGAAGAACTTGCATCCAGTTCCTTTATATTGGCCGACTAGCATCTGTTTATGCTTTTTCACCAGATTTTCATTACAACTGTGAGGGCTCTTTAAAATCAAGCTAATTATGCTGATTTAGAGGCGAAATGAGGTAATAAACCTAAGCAACTTAAATGATTATTTTTTTCAATTAAGCTATAACGGATTTCCCTTGAATAAAGTATGCGGCGAGCCCCCCCAACCCCCCAAACTGGAGGGGTAAAGGGTGGAACTTAGCGGACGAAAAACTAGGGGCTGAAGTTGAGAGAATTTTTACCTCACTTAACCGAGAACCGTTATAGCTGTTTTTTTAACTGGTCATTAACTATTTTACCGTTGTAGCCCTGTTCTAAGCACTTTGGTCAACGCTGTACACCGGGCCCACCGTCAATCCCCTTGTCTGGGGTAGCAACGCTGGTGTGCTCAGTCCTACGTGCCTTGTAAGGGCTACGGTGAAACCGTCCAATGCTGACGGAAACGACCGTTAGATAACGATTAGATAGGAGATGGGGTTTTCTTAGGGTTTATTTTCTAGTTGCCAGCCATCCCTATCTAGTTTGGCTGGGTGACCGATCTAGCTTGGGGTCTACAGCCGATAGCTTAGACTGGTGATTAGTTTGGGCAGATAACTTATTTAGCGAAATTATAGTCTCAAGGATCTTGTTTACCATGAAAGCCATGATTTTGGCGGCTGGAAAGGGCACTCGGGTACGCCCGATCACCTACACCATTCCTAAACCCATGATTCCCCTGATGCAAAAACCCGTGATGGAGTTTTTGCTGGAGTTGCTACGTCAGCATGGCTTCAATCAGATTATGGTTAACGTCAGTCACCTGGCCAATGAAATTGAGGGATACTTTCGTGATGGTCAGCGCTTTGGAGTGGAAATTGGCTACTCCTTTGAGGGCCGTATTGTTGATGGGGAGCTGATGGGAGAGGCGGTGGGCTCCGCCGGGGGCATGCGCAAGATTCAGGACTTTTCTCCCTTCTTTGATGATACCTTTGTGGTGCTCTGTGGCGATGCCCTGATCAACCTCAACCTGACGGAGGCAGTCCGACGCCATCGGGAGAAGGGGTCGATTGCCACCATCATCACTAAAACGGTTCCCCTCAAACAGGTACCTAGTTATGGGGTTGTGGTCACCGATGACAATGGTCGAGTCAAGTCCTTTCAGGAAAAACCTGCGGTTGAGGATGCCCTCAGCACGGAAATTAATACCGGTATCTATATCTTTGAGCCTGAGGTGTTCGACTACATTCCCTCAGGGGTTCCCTTTGACATCGGCAGCGATCTAATGCCCAAGCTGGTGGCTAACCAGGCTCCCTTCTATGCCATTCCCATGGAATTTGAATGGGTTGACATCGGTAAGGTGCCCGACTACTGGCAGGCTATTCAAGACGTCCTGACCGGGGTGGTTAACCTGGTGGATATCCCGGGGCAGGAAATTTACCCAGGGGTCTATGCTGGGCTGAACGTCAAGGCCAACTGGGATAAGGTCCACATCGAAGGGCCTGTCTACATTGGGGGTATGACCCACATTGAGGATGGCGCCACCATCATTGGACCCAGCGCCATTGCCAACAACTGCGCTATTTGTAGTGGGGCGATCGTGGATAAGAGTGTCATCTTTGAATACTCCCGCATTGGTCCGGGAGTGCGGTTGGCGGACAAGCTGGTGTTTGGCCGCTACTGCGTGGACAGAAGTGGTGCCTCCATTGACATGAAGGCCGCCGCCCTAGACTGGCTGATTACCGATACCCGGCAAGACTTTCCCCTGGAACCGCCCGTGGAGCATCAAGCTATTGTGGAGTTACTGCAACAACATGTGTGATGTCTCCAGTCTCTCCGCTCCTCTCTTGGCAGAAAACCGAACCGCCCTAGACCGTTGACTTTGCTAGGCTAGAGCTAAGTGTTAGGAGGTATGCCATGGCGGCCACGGGCTTCAAGGATTACTACGCCCTGCTGGGGGTCAGTCGAACGGCCTCAACCGATGAGATTAAGCAATCCTTCCGGAAGTTAGCCCGGAAGTATCACCCCGATGTCAATCCGGGGGATAAGGGGGCTGAAGCCAAGTTTAAAGAGGTCAGTGAGGCCTACGAAGTTCTGTCGGACCCCGACAAACGCAAAAAATATGATCAGTTTGGCCAATATTGGCAGCAGGCTGATCGGGCTGGGGGGCCGGCCTATGGTGCGGGCCCGGGGGATTTTGGCGGCTTTGATTTTAGTGCCTATGGCAGCTTTGATGAGTTTATTAATGAACTGCTGGGTCGCTTTTCCGGGGGAACGCCCGGAGGCCGCACCCGTGGTTATTCCTACGGTGGTGGGGGTGGTAGCGGCTTTGGCTTTGATACCGGGGTACCGTCCCAGTCCGTTGATCAGGAGGCTAACATTAGCCTCAGCTTGAGTGAGGCCTTCCACGGTACCCAAAAGCGCCTGCGGATTGGTAACGATGAGGTGGAGGTGAGGATTCCGCCGGGAGCTAAACAGGGTAGCAAGGTGCGGTTAAAGGGCAAGGGGCAGCTCAACCCCTATACCAAACAGCGGGGGGATATCTACCTGGTGGTGCAACTGAGCCCCCATCCCCTCTTTAAGTTGGAGGGTGATAACCTGGTCTGCGAAGTCCCCATTACCCCTGATGAGGCGGTTTTGGGGGGCAAGATTGAGGTGCCCACGCCGGATGGCAGTGTGTCGATGAACTTGCCCGGCGCGGTGAAGTCGGGGCAGACCCTGCGGTTGCGGGGCAAGGGGTGGCCCAGCCCCAAGGGCGATCGCGGTGATCAACTGGTGAAAGTGGTGATTACCCCACCCGCCCAACCCACCGCCGAGGAGCGGCAACTCTACGAAAAAATCCGTGATAGCCGTCGCACTAATCCTCGCCAAACCCTTTTGAACCAGCGTCTCTAACCGCCAGGGCAAGTCCTGGCTCCAAGCCCACTGGCTCTAAGTCCAACTGATGACCCACGGGCATAAGGTGGTAAGATAAACAGGGTCAGGGGCATGTAGCTCAGTGGATAGAGCACTAGATTCCGGTTCTAGGTGTCGGGGGTTCGAATCCCTCCATGCTCGTTAGGGAAGATTGAGAATTTACTCTTCAACCAGGGCGGGGTTGAGGTGGGTGTGGGTTACCTGGCCGTCGGCCATGGTAATGATTACGTTGACTGTGGCGAGCCACCTCCAGGGCATGGTGACCACGATCATGGTCATATTCTGTTGGTGTAGGGCTCGGAAAATCTCCAGCACTTCATTGGCGGATTGGGAGTCAAGGGCTCCGGTGGGTTCGTCTGCATGCCCCCCCGATAACTGGCTTGGCCGTCGGTCAAGGCGGTGTCCTAGCCCCAGGTAGCGCAGGGCGGCGATGGCGCGACGACGGCGTAGACCAGGGGTAAGGCCGGCATACATCAGGGGCAAAATCACGTTGTCTAACGCCGTTAGGTTCGGCAATAGCTCGTAGCGCTGAAAGACAAAGCCAATTTTGCGGTTGCGTACCCGAGCCAGCTGAGTCGGATTGAGCCGGGAGACGTCCACCCCATCAATCCAGTAGCGGCCATGACTGGGGCGGTCTAGACAGCCGATCAGGTTCATCAAGCTGGATTTGCCGGAGCCTGATTGTCCCATGATGGCGCAATATTCCCCCTGGTTGACCGAGAGATTAATGCGATCGCAGGCCCGTACCGCCGCCTCACCCCGACCGAACACCCGGGAGATATTTTCGAGGGTGACAATTTCCCTGGTTAACACTGCCGATCCCTGGATCGGCGGGTCTGCCCCGGGTTGCTGCTCCACTGCCATCTAGGTTTTACCCCGCTCTGTAAAAAAATGTAATAGAAGCTACCCTTAAACCCGTCTAGATTAACAATTAAACTGTTTAAAAAAATAATCTAGCTATCAGTGAGACCATCAGCATGACTAATTTATCAGCCGAGCTGCGGGAAGGCACCAAGAAAGCCCATACCATGGCCGAAAATATGGGGTTTGTGCGCTGCTTTTTGCGAGGAGTGGTGGAAAAAAACTCCTATCGCAAGCTGGTTGCTAACTTCTACTTTGCCTACAGCGCCATGGAGGAAGAGCTAGAGCGCCATAGGCACCACCCCGTGGTCTCCACCGTCCATTTCCCCGAACTCTATCGCCGGGCCGCCCTCGAGTCCGACCTGGCCTACTACTACGGTCCCAACTGGCGGGATCAAATCACCACCACCGCCGGCGGCCAAGCCTACGTGGATCGGATTCGCCAGGTGGCCAATAGCCAACCGGAATTGCTGCTCAGCCATTCCTACACCCGTTACATCGGCGATCTCTCCGGCGGTCAAATCCTCAAGACCATTGCCCAACGGGCCATGAACCTGAGCGATGGGGAGGGTAGCGCCTTCTACGAGTTTCCCGAGATCTCCGATGAAAAAGCCTTCAAGGCCCGCTATCGCCAGTCCATTGACCAGGCCCCGGTGGATGAAGCTCAGATTGCTCAGATCGTCCAAGAGGCCAACGATGCTTTCGGTCTCAATATGGTGATGTTCAAGGAGCTGGAGGGCAGCCTGATTAAGGCGATCGGCCAGATGCTGTTTAATAGCCTTACCAGCCGCAACCGTCGCGGCAGCACCGAGTTAGCCACGGCGGATTAGGCTGGTGGCTCGAGGGGTGTCAGGGAAGACGGGATCCCTTGGGTGGGGCCTTCCTGCTAGTCAACCAGTTGCGTTAACATTTCTTTAAGACTGGCTCTGGTTCACTTTCTCTACGGGTTTCCCCTAGCTATGGATTCTGCGGATTCTGCCTCCCCCCAGCTGTCTGGTCGGCATCCCCTGGTGTTGGTGGCCCCTTTTTTCCTTTGGGGCACCGCCATGGTGGCCATGAAGGGAGCCCTGCCCCATACGGCTCCTTTCTTCTTGGCCACCCTACGGCTGGTGCCCGCCGGATTAGTGGTGCTGCTGGCGGCCCGCTGGCTGGGGCGACCCCAGGCCATCCCCTGGCGGGGGTGGCTCTGGGTGGCCCTGTTCGCCCTGGTGGATGGCACCCTATTTCAAGGATTTCTGGCTACGGGCTTGGAGCGCACCGGGGCGGGTTTGGGGTCGGTGATGATTGACTCCCAACCCCTGGCGGTGGCGGTTATGGCCCGGGCCCTGTTTGGTGAGCAAATCGGTGGCCTGGGTTGGATTGGCTTGCTATGGGGCATCCTGGGCATTAGCCTGCTGGGGTTGCCTCCGGACTGGTGGCTATCCCTGTTTCAGGGTCAGGGTTTGCCCCTGGTGGAACTGGGGCAAAACGGGCAAGGCTGGATGCTGCTGGCGGCCCTATCCATGGCCCTGGGCACCATTTTAATTCGCTATGTGGCTCGCCATGTGGATCCGGTGGTCGCCACGGGCTGGCACATGGTGCTGGGGGGTCTACCCCTCTATGGTCTGTCCCTCTGGTGGGAACCCCATCCCTGGCAAGGGCTGACGTTGACGGACTGGGGGGCGATCGCCTACTCCACCCTGCTGGGTAGCGCCCTGGCCTACGGTATTTTCTTCTTTCTAGCCGCCCAGGGCAACCTCACCAGCCTCAGTGCCCTCACCTTTCTCACCCCGGTGTTTGCCCTGTTATTCGGCAACCTGTTTTTAGCGGAACGGTTAACCACCCTACAGTGGTTTGGGGTGGGCCTGACCCTGGTGAGTATTTACCTGATTAATCAGCGCCAAACCCTAACCCAAGGCTGGCAACGGCGGCTCCGTGGTGGCTTGGCCGCCCAGCCACCGACCCCCTCCGAAGATACCAGGGCTGCGCAGGAGCCCTAATCCCTAGGCCGCCCTCAAGGTGGCCAGGGTAATCGGGGTTAGGGGTTGCCAGCGGTGTAAACTCCCCACCTCTACGCTGTGGCTGATCTGCAGCTGCCGCAATGTTAAACGCCAGGGGGAGGATTGGCCCGGGTCGCCTACCCAGGTCATCAATGCTTGCAGATGTTCCAGGGTGGCCAGGGCCAGGACAATTTGGCCCTGGGGTAGGAGAACCTGACCACAGTGATCAAGGATGGGGCCGAGATTGCCACCGCTACCGCCGATGAAGACCCGGTGGGGGGCGGGCAACGGGGCTAGGGCCTCGGGGGCAGCGCCGTGGATAATTTCTAGATGACCATTGCCCAGACGCTGGCAGTTGCGATCGATGAGGGTCACCCCCGCCAGGGTCTTTTCGATCGCGTAGACCCTAGCCTCGGGACAAAGCCGATTAATTTCAATGCTGACGGAGCCGGTCCCTGCCCCAATATCCCAGATTACCTGGTGGGGCTGCAGGGCTAAATCCGCCAGAATTTGAATGCGAATATCCCGCTTCGTGATCAGACCGGGGCGATCGCTAAAGCTCTCAAAGGCCCGATCCGGCAGCCCAAACCAGGGCAGGACCTCTTCTCCAGAGGGTTGGGGAAGGCGTTGTAATACCACCACATTCAGCCCTGGGAAATCCTGTCCCTGCACCGTTGCCGGGGTCAGGTCATGGATCTGTTCCTGATCATCCCCGAGGTTTTCACAGACCCACAACCGGTAGCTGCAGGGTAGGGCCAGATCCAGGATCAGCCGCCCCAGGCAGGTCGGGCTGTGGCTGGGGTCCGTCAGCACCGCCAATAGCTGATCCCCCCGCCGCAGGGCGGTCACCAGGGCCTCCACCGACCGACCATGGGCACTGACCAGGGTGGCGCCCTGCCAGGGCAGCTTCAGGCGGCTGAAGGCCAACTGCATGGCACTCGCCTGGGGGTGAAAGGTCAGGCTATGGGCGGGGAGGTGGGCCAGTAACAGGCGACCCAAGCCAAAAAATAGGGGGTCTCCGGAGGCCAGGATCACCACCAACCCCGGATCGGGTTGGGCCAGCCAGCGCTTTAATTCCGCCATGGCCGCCCCCAAATCCCGAAGGGGCCAGGTTTGGGCGGTGACCTCGGGAAAGTAGCTGAGTTGGCGGGGGCTACCCACCAGCAGGCTGGCCTGATCGATCAGGTTGAGCAGGCGCTGGGGTAGGCCCGATTTCCCCTCCAGCCCCACCCCCACCACCTGAATTGGGGTCATGGTTGCTGCTCCCAGGCCAGCACCACCAGCGCATTGAGGATAGCCGCCGCCACCGCTGACCCCCCCTTGCGCCCCTCCACCCGAATTTGGGGTACCGCCAATTGGGCCAGGCGCTGTTTAGCGGCCTCCACCGCCACAAACCCCACCGGTGCCCCGATCACCAGGGCGGGCTGGGCGTGGCCGGCGGCGATCTGATCCGCCAGGGCCAGCAGGGCGGTGGGGGCGTTGCCAATCACCACAATCGCCCCAGGAGCTTCCGCCAGGCCCCTTAGCAAGCCCACCTGGGTGCGGGTTTGCCCCGGCCCTGGGGCCTCCCCCAGGGTCACCGCCGTCAGGATGGGGTTGGCGAAGGTCCGCCCCACCAGACCGACAATCCCCTGGCGCACCATGGTGACATCCACCAAAATTGTCGTGCCGGTCTGCAGGGCCGCCACGCCCTGGGCGATCGCCCCAGGGCTAAAATGCACCAGATCTTTGAACTCAAAGTCAGCGGTACTATGGATGACTCGCCGCACCACGGCGTACTCCGCTGGGCTCAGCTGGTGCGGCCCCACCTCCTGATCGATCAGGGCAAAACTCTCCGCCACAATGGGGCTTTCTGTCAGCTGAGCCATAGTCACCTGGGTAGACGGCTTGCTCTCCATACCCGCCACGGCCCTACTCCCGCCGCGCCGACCCCCATTTACTAGCCACTGGGCCAGACGGCCGCAGCGGCCCCTGAGGCCAAGATTCTGGCATATCTGGATACGGATAGGACCGGAACCGCTTACCATGGAGTCAGGTTCTATCCTAGCAGGGTATAGCGTTGGCCCCACCCCTGGGGCCAGAGTTGATTGACCGCCCCCTCACCTGAGCGGTCGCCTGCCGTGCCGGATGAGCCCCCCTGCCCTGCCCCCGCCCTACCATGCTCATTCGTCAGTTACAGGATTGTCCGGAATTTGTTGCTGGAGATGGCACTCAGCTGCGGGAGTTACTCCATCCCGACAAGCAAGACCTGGCCCTGGGCTACAGCTTGGCCCACGCCATTTTGCCCGTCGGGCAGGTGTCTACCCCCCACGCCTTAACCACCTCGGAGGTCTACTACATCCTCTCCGGTACCGGGGAAATGTACATCGACGCAGAAATCAGCATAGTTGGCCCTGGGGATGCTATTTACATTCCTCCCAATGCCCGCCAGTACCTGCGCAACAATGGTTCTGAACCCATTGTCTTTATTTGCATCGTCGACCCGGCTTGGCGGGCGGAGGACGAAATCGTTTTTGATCCTGTTTAAACCTGGCTGAATCGCCTCCAGACCTGGAGTTTAGGTCAGAAAAAAACCTGGTTGACTGACCAATCTTTTTTCCCTCATCCCTAAGTCCCTTCTTCAAATGTCGTAATGCCAATGTTCGCCGGTTTCCGCCACGATCAGTTGGCGGAATTTGCGGTGGATCAGCTGTTGACTCTCTAGCTGGCTGAGCAGTCGGGTAACCGTAACCCGACTCAGACCGCTGAGGTCCGCCAGGTCCTGGTGGGTGATGAGGAATCCAAGTCAGGTACAAACAGTCCTCGCTCTGATCCGCTAACGCCGCCTGAATCAACGGCTTGTACAGTCAATGGACGTTCAGAGGTCTGAGACCAACTTTTGTCATTCAACCAGGATTCAAGCTGAGATACAATGAAAGCAGTTGTAAATCATGCCACACCAAGGTTTTGAGGCTTTATGACGTTCGCCCAGTCCCATCCCACGAACTTACTGCCTCTCGATATCAGCACGCTGAAACTCACGGAGGAGCAGTTCTACCAGCTCTGCATCGCCAATCCAGAGTCTTTACTTGAATTGACAGCCGAGGGAGTTTTAATCGTCATGGCGCCAGTAGGCGGAGAGAGTGGCAACAGGGAAATGGAGTTAGCCGCGGATCTTACCATCTGGAATCGTCAAACTAGGCTAGGCAAGGTTTTTAGTTCTTCTACTATCTTCAAGCTACCCTTGGGGGGTAAGCGATCGCCCGATGCTGCCTGGGTTGAGTTATCCCGCTGGAATGAGTTAGATAGGGAGAATCGCCAGAAATTTCCGCCTTTAGCACCAGATTTTGTCATTGAGCTACGCTCCCCTACGGATGAGTTGTCAGCTCTCCAAGAAAAAATGATCGAGTATCGCAATAATGGCGTGAGACTGGGGTTTCTGATCAATCCTCAAGACCGACAGGCAGAAATCTATCGACTCGACCAAGAGGTGGAGATATTGCAGGCTCCTGGGACATTGAGCGGAGAGAATGTTCTGCCTGGTTTTGTCCTTGACTTGAGTTGGATTTGGGAATAAAGATCCATCCCAGTAACGACTTCCATGATTTATGCGACTTGCCAAGCTCGCCTCCAGCTCGCCAATCCCTACGTCGAAGACGGCGCAGAGCTCGATCACCAAGTGGCAACACTGGCAGGGGCCGATGGTCGGAGTCGTGGAGATGAGGGCAGATTTGACTCGGTACCCAAGCTGAGTAGTTACAGTTGGGGGTAAGGGGGCGGCACTCGACCTTAGCCTTCAAGCCACCGCCCTACCCTGGGACTCAAGCCGGGAAGATCAGCTGAGAACCCAACCCACCATAGATATAGCCATCCTGGTAGGCATCCTTAAAAGCCTTAAAGGCCAGGTGTCCAGTACAGTGGGAGGGGGACACCCGTTTAACTCCCAGTTGATTCTTAACTTTATCCACCAGGGCTAACACGTAAGCCTGATCGTAGGGGAATAGGTGGAAACCTCCGGCAACGGTATCCACGGGTTTGCCGGTGGCATCGCGGGTAGCCTTAATAATCTCTTCCACCCCGGTATGGGAACAGCCCACCACCAGCACCTCACCCCGAGAGGTATCCAGGCTTAGGGAAAGCTCCGGCAGACCACTCAGGGCAGGCTTCTCGGGAGAATTAGGTGGGTACCCATTAAAGCCCCCCAGGTAGGGGGACTTGGTGGCAATAATCTTGATTCCGGGGGCGACATCTAAATTTTCCCGGAGATATTCGACATTCCTGGCCCGGTAGAACCGACCACTGGGGAGAAGGTTGACCTCAGTAGCTCCAGTGCCATAGTAGCGTTGCTCTGGGGGCAGAGCACTGGCGGCGTTAGGATCGGGTCCACCAAATCGAAATACCGAGGGAGATGCCCCCAGACCGTGGAGGTCAAAGGGAAGGTAGATTTTAACGTCAGGGTTAACCTGAGCCAGATAGTTAAACCCGCTGAGGTGATCAGCGTGGGGATGGGAGAGTACTGCGAAATCAATGGTGCGCAAATCTAGCCCGAGCTTGTCTACATTGCGTTTGAAGAGGTCAGCATTGTTACCTGCATCAAACAAAATGCGCTTACCGTTATACTCCACCAGGGCACTGTAGCCCCAGTCCTGCTCTAGATTGTCGTTCGCACTAAAGGCATCGTAGAGGCTGGTAATTCGGTTTTCGTTGATCGGTGGTAGACCCGCCAAGGCCCGGGTGGGGTGGGCCAGGGTAGTCAGGCTAAAAACAATTGCCGCCCCTGCGACAAACAGCAGGGTAAGGAAGGAAAAGTGCTTGGTCATGAAATCATATCCTCTAAAGATGGGAACAACATCACAGACAGATCCACCTTGAGGGGGTGGTTGCTACAGTTACAGGATTTGAGATGCAGGGGGAGGGAATTCTGGTCACGCACCTGGCCCAACTGCCCACGGATTTCCCTTAGCAAGGGCAAAGTCACCGTTAGAATCATGCCGGAGACCAGTAGGGTAATGACCCCGTCGGCCCAGTTCCATCCCAGCCAGGCTACGCAAATCGCCCCGAGGACCACCCCGACCGAACTCACCCCATCCGCCAGAATATGCAGAAAGGCACTGCGTAGATTCAAACTATGGTGTGCGCAGCTCCTCAGCCATAAAGCATTGATGATATTGATCAGGAGCCCAACCAAGGCCGCCCATAACATGGGCATACCCAGCACCTCCGCGTCTCCCCGGTATAGCCTGTAGAGGGCTTCAACCCCTAACCCTAGGGCCAGGATCAGCAAGCTACAGCCATTGATCAGGGCGGCGTAGATCTCAACTTGGTCAGGGCTGTGGGGGGAGGATGGACGGGATCGACGATGGGACAACCAGACTGCCAATAAACTCATAGCGATGGAACAGGCGTCTACCGCGACATGGCTAGCATCAGCCATGAGGGCCAGGCTGTGACTCCAGTAGCCACAACCCAGTTCCCCCGCAAACAGGAAAAGTAATGTCCCCAGGGTGAACAGCAACAGCTTTTGCTCAGGGTCGCGATGGTGACCCTGGTCGGTGGTGATCGGGCTTTGCTCGGTAGGATGGGGACCCCAGCGATCGATTACATCCTGCTCTGGGTTGGGTATCGCCCCCGGATCTGGGGTCAGGCTAGCAGGAAGGAGCCCGATGCTCTGATTCAGTGCTTGCATTTAATCTCCATACTCATGGATAGAATTAATTTTTCCATGGTGGCGACGGGCTGTCAGTCACTTCAATTACAAGTGAATCTTGATTGAATTTAAGTTTTGATTCGGGTGTCCTGATCTTTAAATGTCGTAATGCCAGTGCTCGCCGGTTTCCGCCACGATCAGCTGGCGGGATTTACGGTGGATCAGCTGTTGATCCTCGAGTTGGCTGAGCAGTCGGGTTACGGTTACCCGACTCAGGCCGCTGAGGTCCGCCAGGTCCTGGTGGGTGATCTTGAGGTTAATCAGGGCTCCCTGCTCCACCTGTAGGCCAAAACGGTGGGCTAGCCACTGCAACACCTCCAGTAAGGCCACGTCAGCTCGCCGGTTAGCCCGAGCCAGCAGCAGAATCTCGGTCTGTTGCCAATAGCGGCTCAGTAACTCTGGGGGCGGCTGCCAGTCGGCCTCCGTGATACTGACGGCTTCCACGTCGGTAATGGCCTCCACCAGGTAGGGACTGATCTTAGACAGGGAGGGACCCACCAGGTCCCCCGGCCCCCAAAGCCCCAGGGCGATAATGGCGCCGTCATCCTGGTAGGTGAGGGTGCGCACCACCCCCGACTTCAGCCACCAAAACTGCTGGGGGCTGGTGGAGAGGTAGTAACGCCGGTTGAATTGACTGCCGGCCAATTGCTGTAGGCGATCGATTTGGTGGGTTGAAACGTCTTCTAACCTGGCCCTGGCCAGGCGCATGGCCTGGTGGAGAGGGGCATGATCGGACACGGAATCCTCCTTACATAAAGCGTTGGCCAGAACACTAGGGCTTGGGTTTGCCGGGTAGGCGTTGACCATAGAAGAACACCCTGGAACACAAAAACTCGTAAAGTAAGATTATAATCGGATTCAAGTTGAAATGAATTTAGATCGAATCTAATACTGTCATGACATTAGGCCAACAGCCTCAATCGGTGGTGATTATTGGCGGTGGTTTGAGTGGGGCTCTGGTGGCGCTGCAGCTATTGCAGCTCCAACTATTCCAACAGAGGACCAGGCCCCTGCGCCTCAGCTTGGTGGAGCGTAGCTATGCGATCGGTCGGGGGGTGGCCTACAGCAGCCCGCTGCCCTGCCATCTGCTGAATGTGCCGGTGAATGGGGTCAGCCTGCGGCGGTCTGAGCCCCATCACTTTCTCCACTGGTTGCACCAGCAGGGGTACGACCAATTCACCGCCCAGTCCTTTGTGCCCCGCTATTTATTTGGCTCCTATGTGCAGGCAACTTTGCAGGCCGCCCACCAGGCGGCCCCCCTGCCCCTAGACAGCTACGAGGATGAAGCCGTTGACCTGGTGCCTGGCTCCCCTGGGGTGGGGGTCAGGCTAGGAAGGGGCCGGGTGTTGATGGCCGATCGGGTGGTGCTGGCCCTGGGTAACCCGGCACCGGGGTCGGTGGCGATTCCTAACCGTGATTTCTACCGGAGTCACCGCTATATTGATTCCGGCTGGTCAGGCCAGCTGGAGGCGGTCATGGGCCAGGGGCGGTTGTTACTGGTAGGCATGGGTCTGACCGCCATCGACTGGATTGTGGCCCTCCACAGTCGCGGCTATGGAGGGGAGATTCACCTGCTTTCTCGCCATGGCCTGCTGCCCCAACCCCATACTGGCCCCCAGGATTATGACCCGGCCTGGTGGACAGAGCCACCGCCCCAAACCACCCTGGGGCTGCTCCGCTGGGTGCGTCGTCAGGTGGCATGGGCGGCCCAGCAGGGCTATGGTTGGCGGGCGGTGCTGGATAGTTTGCGTTACCAGGGGCAAGCCCTCTGGGTGAGTTTGCCCCTGACAGAAAAGCAGCGCTTTGTGCGCCATCTGCGACCCTACTGGGATAGTCATCGCCACCGCATTGCTCCAGAGATTGGCGAGGTGGTGGCGGCTTTGCGGCGATCGCAGCAGTTGCAACTCCACACCGGTCACCTGGTCAACCTGGAGGAAAGGGGCCAGGGGGTAGTGGTGACGGTGCGCCCCAGGGGCCAGACCACCAACCAAGAATTTGCTGTGGAGGCGGTAATTAACTGTACCGGACCCCAATTTAACTACGCGAAACTGGCGGACCCCCTGGTGCGATCGCTGCGGAGCCAGGGGTTAATGACGGCGGATCCCCTGGGTTTGGGGTTGCGAGCCAGCCCCACCGGAGCAGTGTATTCTGCGGAGGGACTGGCCTCCCCCTGGCTTTATACCCTGGGGCCAACCCGCCGCGGGGAACTGTGGGAAACCACCGCCGTCGCGGAGATTCGCGACCAGGCGGAGGCCCTGGCCCGGGAGATCTTGGGAGTTGGGGTGGCGGTGGCAGGGGGGGCCAGGATAGGTGGATAGCAAGGGGTTGGATAGGGAGCATGCCTCTGCCGACTCCCTGACTCGCCTGGGGGCAGCCGGGTTAGCAGGCTGGGTATTACTGTTGCTGGTGGGGTTAGCCCTACTGGCAAGTTTTTGGGTGGTGGTGCCAGCGGGCAGTCGGGGGGTGTGGCTACATTTTGGTCAGGTGCAGCCCCATCCCCTGGGGGAGGGGGTTCATTTTATGGTGCCCCTGGTGGATCGGGTGGAGAATTTAACCGTCCGGGTGCAGAAACAGGAAATTCCTACGGAGGCCTCTTCTGAGGATTTGCAGGATGTTTTCGCCGATGTGGCGGTTAATTGGCATATCCCCGCCGACCAGGTTGATCGGGTCTTTCAGCGGATTGGCCGAGAAACCGCTGTGGTGGATCGGGTGCTAAACCCGGCCATTGAGGAAACCATCAAGGCGGTGATGGCCCACTACCGGGCGGAGGCGGTGATTACCCAGCGCGATCAGGTGAAGGCGGAGGTGGATCAGGCGCTGCGCGATCGCCTGCGCCCCTACGATCTGGCGGTTGATGATGTGGCCCTGACCACCATCCATTTTTCCCAACAGTTTCGCGAGGCGGTGGAAGCCAAACAAATTGCCGAGCAGGAGGCTAAGCGAGCGGAGTTTGTCGCCCGCCGGGCCATCCGGGAGGCTGAAATTGAAATCAACCTCGCCCGGGGTAAGGCGGAGGCCCACCGGCTTTTGCAATCTACCCTAACCACCGAGGTGCTAAGGTACCAGGCCCTGCAAAAATGGAACGGCCACTTGCCCCTGATTTTGGGAACGGACCCCAGCTCGGTGATTGATTTGAAGGATTTAATGCCCGCAGCCACCCCCCCGCCTTCAGAGATAACCAGCGGTGGCTGAGATGGTGCTGGGGTGACCACTCTGTAGATCTAGGGTATGCCCGTCATCCGTAACCTGACCCGCCAATTGCCCGTGCCTTTACCAGACCCCGGTTGCTTGAGGAGGAACTTCCTATGGGTGAGAGCTTTGGTAAAGAGGACTCCTGACCACTGCCCCCTCAATGACTATAGCGGTGTGCAGGTGAGTCAATCACAGAACTGTTCGGATTCTTGTGTAAACCCTGGTTTTAGCAACCAGGAATTAATGACTTTAGCCTGATCTAGCAGGACTTCCTGAACAATCTCAGCAACTAACTATAGCGGATTTCACTGGGGTGAAAGTCGTTACGATAATTCCTCCTCCCATCTTCCCAGCCAGAGCTATACTTTCTTCACCCTAGAGATAAGGGAAAATACCGAAGCATCTAACGGTTGGCTTTATCAAACTGCTCTGGAGCTGGTTGACTGACAAAAGTTGACGCAGATGGCTGTAATGCTTTTGGTATGGTGATTTCAGACATTTTGAGTACAAGGGGGGCATAGCGTTCTAAGGTTAGATACCAATCAAAACCGAGAACACTATGTCCCCCCTTTACAATGCCTTAAATAC
>JBEIUS010000094.1:0-13124 GCA_040374235.1 Leptolyngbya sp.
CCGCTTAGGGCGGGCAGACTGGGAATCCTCGCGCCTTCAGGCCGAGGAGGATGTCAATACTGCCTTCTGATGTCCTCTGTCTCCTACCCTAATTACCCCCCATGTCTACCCTTGATCGCAAACTCTACCGGGACCTGGCTAGCCTCAGGGGTCAGGTGCTGGCCATTGCGGTGATCGTCACCTGCGGCATCACCAGCCTGGTGACCATGACCAGTACCTACCAATCCCTGCTATGGTCCCAACAGCAGTACTACGAGCAGTACCGTTTTGCCGAGGTGTTTGCCTCCCTAAAGCGGGCTCCCGCCTCGGTGATGGAGGAGATTCTAGCCATTCCGGGGGTGAATCAGGGGCGATCGCGGGTGGTGCAGGAGGTCACCCTAGATGTGCCGGGGCTGGCGGATCCGGCCCTGGGGCGGCTGATCTCCAGCCCCAGCCAAGCCCAGCCCCTGCTGAATGATATTGTGCTGCGATCGGGGCGGTATCTCGAGCCCGGTCGCCCCGATCAGGTGATCGCCAGTGAAGCTTTTGTGCGGGCTAACCACCTCCGCCTGGGGGATAGCATCAACGCCATCATCAATGGCCGCTGGCAGGCCCTATCCATTGTGGGTACTGCCCTCTCCCCGGAATACATCTACGAAATCAGCGGCGCCGAGCTACTGCCCGATAACCGCCGCTTCGGGGTGTTCTGGATGGAGGAGGAGGCTCTGGCCAGTGCCTTCGACCTGCGGGGCGGATTCAACGATGTGGTGCTTACCCTCACCCCCGGCACCAACCCCGCCGCCGTAATTTTCCAACTTGATCACATTCTCGAACCCTACGGGGGCCTGGGGGCCTACGATCGCAGCCAGCAGCTTTCCCACCGCTTCCTCAGTGACGACCTCACCGGGCTACAGGTAATGGCCCTGATTTTGCCCCTAATCTTCCTCTCCATCGCCGCCTTCCTGGTGAATACGGTGCTGGCCCGGCTGATCCGCACCCAACGGGATCAAATTGCCGTGATCAAGGCCTTTGGCTATAGCAACCTGGAGGTGGGGCTGCACTTCCTCAAGTTCGTCCTGGTGGTGGTGCTGTTGGGGACCAGTCTGGGGCTGGGGCTGGGCTACGGGCTGGGCCGCCTGTTTACCCAGTTCTATGGGCGCTACTACCAATTCCCCGCCATGGCCTACCGGGCCAGTGGGGAGGTGATGCTGGGGGCGATCGCCGTCAGCTTAGGGGCCGCCCTGGCCGGCGCCTACCAGGCGGTCGGCGCCGTGGTCAGCCTACCCCCGGCCCAGGCCATGGCCCCAGAACCCCCCGCCCGGTTTCACACCACCCTGATCGAACGGCTGGGGTTGCAGCCCTGGCTCTCCCCCCCCTGGCGAATGATCGGGCGCAACCTGGAACGCCGCCCCCAGCAAGCCTTGCTTTCCACAGTGGGGATTGCCCTCGGTGTGGCCATGCTGGTGGTGGGGCGCTACTTCAGCGACGGCATGGCCCTGATCATTGACCGCCAGTTCTACCAGGTGCAGCGCCATGACCTCACCCTGGTCTTCCAACAACCCCTGGGGGAACGGGTCGCCTACGACCTGGCCCACCTGCCGGGGGTGATGCAGGTGGAACCCTTTCGAACGGTGCCGGTGCGGTTGCGCTTTGAGCACCGATCACGGCGGGTAG
Organism: Leptolyngbya sp.; assembly: GCA_040374235.1. Taxonomy (GTDB): domain Bacteria; phylum Cyanobacteriota; class Cyanobacteriia; order Phormidesmidales; family Phormidesmidaceae; genus Nodosilinea. Next base: position 1,654 of record JBEIUS010000094.1, read on the forward strand.
CGCTCACCGGCCTGACCAACCCCAGCACCCTGCAACAACTGTTGGATGGGCAGGGCCATCGTCGCCCCCTGCCCCCCCAGGGACTGCTGCTCACCACCAAGCTGGCGGAACTGCTGGGGGTGGAGGTGGGCCAGACCCTATACCTGGAGGGGCTGGAGGGGGAGCGACCGGTGCGGCAGGTGCCGGTGGTGGGGCGGGTGGATGAGCTGGTGGGACTGGCGGCCTACATGGATCGCCATGCCCTCAGCGCCCTGCTGGGGGAGGCCCCCAGCCTATCCGGAGCCTACCTGCGGGTGGAGGCCCCGGCCCTGCCCGCCCTCTACCACCAGCTTAAACAGATGCCGACGGTAGGCAGTGTGGCCCAGCGCCAAACCGCCCTGGATCAGTTCCAATCCACCATTGCCGCCACCTCCGGCATGATGAACAATGTGATTATCCTCTTTGCCGTGATCATCGCGGCGGCGGTGATCTACAACTCCGCCCGGATTGCCCTCTCGGAACGGCAGCGAGACCTAGCTACCCTGCGCATCATTGGCTTTACCCAGGGAGAAATCCTGCTGATTTTGCTGGGGGAACAGGCCCTGATCACCCTGGCGGCCCTGCCCCTGGGGGGTGTTCTGGGTTACGGCCTGGCCTGGTGGCTGAACCAGTCACCGGCCCAAAACACCGAGGTGGTGCGGCTGCCCTTTATGATTGAGCCCGACAGTTACCTGTTCGCCGCCCTGGTCACCGGCTTGGCCGCCGCCGCCGCCGGGTTACTGGTGGGGCGGCAGCTACAGCGGCTAGACTTAGTGGCGGTGCTCAAGACCCGGGAGTAAAGGCCATGGCCCCCTTCGACCAAGGGACAGTGGAAAATGATCAGGTGCAGCGGGGGGTGACGGCCAAACCCCGCTGGCGTCGTCTGGCGTACCTGGGCCTAGGGGTGGGGCTGATCGGGTTGATCGGCTATGGGTTGCGGCCCCGCCCCCTGGCGGTGGACCTGGCTCCGGTGGTGGAACAGCCCCTGGAGGTGACGGTGCCGGCGGAGGGAAAGACCCGGGTGCGAGATCGCTTCGTGGTGGCCGCCGCCGTCAGCGGTGAACTGCAACGGCTGCAGCTAGAGCCCGGAGACCCGGTCCAGGCGGGGGATATTGTCGCCCAAATTGATCCCCTACCCCTGACCAGCCAGGTTAAGGCCACCCAGGCCCGCCTGCGGGCCGCCCAGGGGGAACTGGCGGGGATAGACCGACAACGACCCAAGCCCGCCGCCCTGGCCCAAGCCCAGGACCGCATCGCCGCCGCCCAGGCCGTGGAACAACAGGCTGGCACCCGGGTCACCCAGGCCCAGGCCAGCCTCAGCCAGGCCCAACGGGAGCGCGATCGCACCGCCGCCCTCTACGCCCAGGGGGGCATTTCCCGCCAGGATCTGGAGAGCCAGCAGCTAACCGTCACCCAGCGCCAGCAGGACCTGGTGGCCGCCCGCCAGGCGGTTACCCAGGCCAGGGCGGAGACCGCCGCCGCCAGGGCCGCCTGGCAGGTGCTAGCGGCCGAACAGCGGGACCCCGACTATCTGCTTCAGGTCTACCAGGGCCAGATTGACGCCCTGGAGGCGGAGCTGGCGAACCTGGCGGATAGCGCCCGCCGTACCACCATGACCGCCCCCGCCAGCGGCCAGGTATTGACGGTGCTGGAACCCAGCCGTCGCTACGTAACCGCCGGCACTCCCCTGCTCAGCCTGGGAAACCCCACCGATCTGGAACTGGTGGCGGACCTGTTATCCACCGATGCGGTGCAGGTCAAACCGGGGGCCCGGGTGCGGATCACCCGCTGGGGGGGAGATGGGGATCTGGCGGGCCGGGTCAAACGCATCCAACCCGCCGCCTTTACCCAGGTATCGGCCCTGGGGGTTGAGGAACAGCGGGTGAATGTGGTGATCGAGCTGGACAAGCCCCCCGCCACCCTGGGGGATGGCTTCCAGGTGCAGGTGGAAATCGTCATCTGGGAAACGGCAAAGGCCTTGCAGGTGCCGATCAGCGCCCTGTTTCGCTGCCAGACCGATTGGTGCACCTTCGTGGCTGACCAGGGCCGAGCCCAACGGCGCCAGGTAAAATTGGGCCGCCGCAGTCAGGCAGCGGCGGTGGTGGAGACGGGCCTCAGCGCCGGGGAGAGGGTGATCCTCTACCCCAGCGACCAGGTGCAACCGGATACCCGGGTGCGGGGCCGGTAGGGAAGCTTAGCAATCGTAGTAGAGAGCCAGCTCGTAGGGGTGGGGCCGCAGTCGCATGGGGTTGACCTCGTTATCGAGCTTGTACTCAATCCAGTTGTTGATAAAGTCCTCAGTAAACACCCCCGTGCTGGTCAGGAAGCCATGGTCCGCCTCCAAGCACTTCAGGGCATCCAGCAGGGAGCCTGGGGTGGAGGGAATCTTGGCCAGTTCCTCGGGGCTGAGGTCGTAGATATCCACATCCAGGGGCGCCCCGGGATCGATCTGGTTTTTGATGCCGTCTAGGCCGGCACAGAGCATGGCAGCGAAGGCCAGGTAGGGGTTGGAGGTGGCGTCCGGACAGCGGAACTCCAGCCGCTTAGCCTTGGGGTTGTCACCCGAGAGGGGGATCCGCACCGAGGCGGAGCGGTTGCCCTGGGAGTAGGCCAGGTTAACCGGCGCCTCAAACCCGGGCACCAATCGTTTGTAGGAGTTGGTGGTAGGGTTGGTGAGGGCCAGCAGGGCGGGGGCATGCTTGAGGATGCCGCCAATGTACCAGAGGGCCATCTGGCTGAGGCCGGCGTAGCCATTGCCGGCAAACAGGGGCTGACCGTTGTTCCAGATCGACTGGTGGGTGTGCATCCCCGAGCCATTGTCGTTAAACAGGGGCTTGGGCATGAAGGTAACGGTCTTGCCGTACTTACGGGCCACGTTCTTGATGCAATATTTATAGATCATCAACCAGTCCGCCGCCTCAATCAGCCGACCGAAGCGAATCCCCAGCTCACACTGACCGCCGGTGGCCACCTCATGGTGGTGCTTCTCGATCGGTACCCCCAGTTTGGCCATGGTCAGCAGCATTTCACTGCGCATGTCCTGGGAGGTGTCGGTGGGGGCCACGGGGAAGTAGCCCTCCTTGTAGCGGGGCTTGTAGGCTAGGTTGCCGCCCGCCTCCACCCGACCGCTATTCCAACGCCCCTCAACGCTGTCGACGTAGTAGTAGGCGGAGTGTTCATTCTGATCAAAGCGGACATCGTCGAAGATAAAGAACTCCGCCTCAGGACCGAAGAAGGCGGTGTCGCCAATCCCCGTAGAGCGCAGGTACTCCACCGCCTTAGTGGCGATCGCCCGGGGGCAGCGGGAATAGAGCTCCCCGGTACGGGGCTCCTGAATGGTGCAGATCAGACTCAGGGTGGGCTCCGCCATGAAGGGATCGATCCAGGCCGTGTTAGGGTCGGGGACCATGGTCATGTCCGATTCGTTGATCGCCTTCCAGCCCCGAATACTGGACCCATCAAAGGCCACCCCGTCGGTAAAGCTACTGGCATCGATCTGACTTTTGTGCACCGTCAAGTGCTGCCAGATACCTGGCATGTCAATAAACTTCAGATCAATTAATTCAATCCCTTCATCCTCAATTTTTTTCAGGATGTCTGCTGGGGTTGCCATGGGCTACTCCTTAAACCTTTTAAAACCGTTGAATTCAGCCGATACCGCTGGATAAATACCCGTCGATAGCTACCGATTTACCTGAACCATCCTAAAAACAGGGGTACTTCGGTTTTGTATCCACCACTACTTTTTGTCAGGAAATCACAACAATTCTCCGGGCTGGGGCCGACGACTGACCGGTTGAGGGAGGTTGGGTGTCTTTTTGTAACAATTCCCTGCCCAACCCCAGGCCGGGCGGGCTATCCGCCGATCAGGGCCGAACCAACATGGTAAACTGGCACGAGAATAGGCTGTGCTTGAGCCCTGGCTAGGGGTTCTGGCCTTAGCATGGCCTGCTGTTATATCTGCTGTTTTAAAGTGAGCGTTGGGAGACACTATCCATGCGGGATGCCGTAACCACCCTGATCAAAACCTATGATGACCGCGGGCGTTACCTCGATCAAAATGCCCTCAATTCCATCAAGTCTTACTTTGACAGCGGTCTAGGGCGGATTCAGGCGGCGGCCCTGATCAGCGCCAATGCCTCGGACATTGTTAAAGAGGCGGGGGCGAAGCTGTTTGAACAGGTGCCCGAGCTGATTCAACCCGGTGGCAACGCCTACACCACCCGTCGCTACGCCGCCTGCCTGCGGGATATGGACTATTATCTGCGCTATGTCAGCTACGCCCTGGTGGCTGGTAATGATGACGTGCTGGATGAGCGGGTGTTAACCGGCCTGCGGGAAACCTACAACTCCCTGGGGGTGCCGATTGGTCCCACCGTGGTGGGCATCCAGATCATGAAAGGTCTGGTTAAGGCCAGGGCGGAGGCGGCGGGTATGGGGGATAGCGCCGTTGTTGATCAACCCTTCGACTATCTCTGTGACGAGTTGAGCGAAGTTAGCATTTAAGCGATTCCTCAGCCCTGGGCCAGGGGAGGTGTACCGGCTTGAGGGGGTCCGCCTACGGCTGGATTGATCAGGCCCTGGTCGCCCTGCGGCGGGTCCATCGTTACCGTTCCGTCCAGACCCTGGAGGGGGCCACGGGCCCGGTGGTGCAGCACCAGGGTCAGGCCCTGGTCAACTTCGCCAGCAATGATTATTTGGGCCTGGCTAACCATCCCCAGTTGGCGGCGGCGGCGATCGCCGCCATTCAGACCTACGGCAGCGGCAGCACCGGTTCCCCCCTCCTAACTGGCCACCGTCCCCTGCATCGCCAGTTGGAACGGGCGATCGCTGACCTGAAGGGCACCGCCGATGCCCTGATCTTCAGCTCCGGCTACCTGGCTAATCTGGGCACCCTGGGGGCCCTGGTGGGTAGCCCAGACCTGATTTTAGCGGATCAGTACAACCACGCCAGCCTGAAGGCCGGTGCCCGGGCCAGTGGCGCCACCCACTACGACTACCGCCACGGCGATATGGCTCACCTGGAGGCCCTGCTCAAAGCCCACCGCCACCGCCACCGCCGTTGCCTGATTACCAGTGACACCGTCTTTAGCATGGATGGGGACCTCTGCCCCCTGGGGGAGATGCTGCCCCTGGCGGCGGCCTACGACGCCATGGTGCTGGTGGATGAGGCCCACGGCACGGGGGTGTTTGGCCCCAGGGGGGCCGGACTGGTAGAGCACCTGGGCTACAGTGGTTATCCCCTGGTACAGATGGGCACCCTGAGCAAGGCCCTGGCCAGTTTGGGGGGCTACGTGGCGGGCCCCCAACCCCTGATCGACTTTCTCCGTAACCGGGCCTCCGGCTGGATTTACACCACCGCCCTCTCCCCCGCCGATACGGGGGCAGCCCTGGCGGCGGTCACCCTGGTCCGGCAGGAACCGGAACGGCGGCAGCGGCTGTGGCAGCACGTAGCGGCCCTCAACCAGGATCTCGATCAACTGCTGGACCAAGCCAGGGGCAGTCCGGTCAAACGGCTACCCTCCGCCTCTCCGATTATCTGCCTGGAGTACCCCTCGGCGGCGGCGGTACTAGCTGCCCATCAGCAACTCCAGGGCCTGGGGCTGTGGCTGGCGGCGGTGCGCCCCCCCACTGTTCCCACCAGTCGCCTGCGCCTCACCCTGATGGCCACCCACCAGAGCCAACACCTGGATCGGTTGTTGGCGGCCCTAGCCCAGCTGCTATAACCCTACACCCGCCTGGTGGGGCAGGGGCAACGGCGCAGCCCCCCTCACCCCCGGGAAAACTGGAGGTCTACGAGCGCTACCTGCAGGTACTCCACTACATTGTCCACAGCCGCTACAGTAAGACGCTCCGCTATTTCAAGTGGGGGCGGGCCACCCCCCTAAGCATTGCTAGGGATTAGCCAGAGCCCACCAGAGACCTATGCCTGCAGAAAACGGCGTTTAATCTTGGCCCCCAGCTGCTGCAATTTGCCCTCCAGGCCCTGATAACCCCGGTCCAGGTGCTGCAGCCCCTGGATTTGGGTAGTGCCCTCCGCCGCTAGGGCAGCGATCACCATGGCGGCGGAGGCCCGTAGATCACTGCCCATCACCGGCGCCCCAGACAATTGGGGCACCCCATTAATAATCGCACAACTGCCGTTGAGACGAATATCCGCCCCCATGCGGTTTAGTTCTGCCACATGGCGCAGGCGGTTTTCAAAGACGGTTTCTGTAATTACACTGGTACCCTGGCCGAGGGCCAGCAGGGCCATGAACTGGGCCTGCATATCGGTGGGGAAGCCCGGAAAGGGCCCGGTTTGAATGTCGATGGGGTTAATCACCCGATCGGGCTGGTAGCGCATCCGGGCAGGGCTTTCCATGACGATGCGCCCTCCTGCTTCCTGGAGCTTTGCCAGAATCGCGGTCATGTGGTCAGGGATAACGGGGGAGAGGCTAATGGTTGAGCCAGTGATGGCGGCGGCCAATAGGAAGGTGCCAGCTTCGATGCGATCGGGAATAATGCTGTACTCGGTGCTATGGAGATGGGGGGAACCGACAATGGTGATGGTGTTGGTGCCAGCACCGCGAATTCGGCCCCCCATGGCGCGACAGAAATTGGCCAGATCGATCACCTCCGGCTCCTGGGCGGCATTTTCAATGGTGGTCTCACCCTGGGCCAGGGTGGCAGCCATCATCAGGGTCTCGGTGGCACCGACGCTGGGGTAATCCAAATAAATCTTGGCCCCCTGCAAGCGCCCAGCTCGGCCCGGGATATAGGCATGGACAGTGCCGTGCTCAATGTGAACATTGGCGCCCATAGCCTGCAAACCCCGTACGTGCAGTTCCACCGGTCGGGCCCCAATGGCACAGCCCCCGGGTAAGGGTACTCTTGCTACCCCCATACGGGCGAGTAGGGGGCCAATTACAAAAAAACTAGCCCGCAGCCGACTGACCAGCTCATAGGGGGCTTGGGTGGTGGAAATGGTGGTGGGATCGACTGCAAGGGCCTGGCCATCACGCTGCAGACGAACCCCGAGGGCGGATAGCACCTCCCCCATGCGCTCAATATCCGCCAGGCGAGGAATGTTGCCAATGCGACAGGGTTGGGGACAGAGGAGGGTCGCGGCCATTACGACTAAAGCAGAGTTTTTGGCTCCGCTGATGAGGACATGGCCAGACAAAGAGCTGCCGCCCGTGACCTCCAAAACCTGATCATGGGTTTCTGGGTCAGCTAGGGAGTTGGATAAATGAGTAGACGTGACGATAGCAATAACCTCCACCAGTGCATACCTGTAACAGTGCCCAAGATTTGCCTAGATTCTATCGGAAATATCCCATTTCACCATAGTTATTCGCACTTGGACCGCCTTAAAACCACCTCAGGATACCCGATTCTTTAGAATAACAAAATCTTTTTTTAAATCCTTGACTAGGGATTGAAACTAGGGGATGATTTGTAATCTCAGGATTGTTATAGATACTGAGAGTCAGCGGAACTGGCGGAATTGGTAGACGCGCTAGGTTCAGGTCCTAGTGTTTGCAAAAACATCCGGGTTCAAGTCCCGGGTTCCGCATTAGGTAGACCTAGTCTGCTAACCTTAGAAACTCGACACTAGATCGTTCCAGTTCGTCAGTGCAGCGGAGGTTTCGACCGGAGCTTACGCCTAAGGGCTCACCATGAAGCCTCATGGGTAAGCAGGCGGTCTGGCCAAAGCTATCACTCAGCCCCACGGTTTGCGATGTTGACCAGCTTGCAAAATCCTCTAGTGAAAGAAATTCGTAAGCTGCATCAGGCCAAATATCGCCGCCAGCAGCAGCGGTTTTTGTTGGAGGGCACCCACCTGGTGCAGGAGGCCCTGGAGGTTGCCTACCCCCTCGACACCGTCTGCTATACCCCCCTCTGGCAGGAGCGCCATGGGGATCTGGCCACTGGCGTGAAGCTTCACGCCAGGGAAATCCACCTGGTTTCCCCGGCCGTCGTGGCGGCCCTGGCCACCACCGTCCATCCCGATGGCGTGGTGGCGGTGGCTCCCCAGCTATCCTCGACCCGATCTCCCTCCTTGACCGGGGTGGGTATGCTAGTGGAGGCGCTGCAGGACCCTGGCAATTTGGGCACGATGATCCGTACCGCCGTGGCTGCTAATGCCGACGGTCTGTGGCTCACCGCCGACAGTGTGGCCCCCGACCATCCTAAGGTGCTGAGGGCCTCCGCTGGCCAGTGGTTTCACCTGCCCCTGACGGTGGTCACCGATCTGGAGGGAACCCTAGCTGCATGGAAACAGCAGTCGGTGCAGTTGGTAGCTACCGACGCCAGGGCTGATCTGAGCTATTGGCAGGTGGACCTCACCCTGCCCACCGTTTTTCTGCTAGGCAACGAAGGGGCGGGGCTCTCCTCCCCCTGTCTGGATCGGGCGGATTTGCGGGTTAGCATTCCCATGCAGGGGCAGGTGGAGTCCCTCAATGTGGCGGTGGCGGGAGCGTTACTGCTCTACGAAGCGGCCCGCAAGCGGCGGGGAGGGGGTTCAGGGGTACCTGGCCTTTGAGGTTGGGGATGCCCGGCCCCCTTTGTCCAGGGGGAAAACCCAGGGCTGATCAGCCGGGGCCGGACCGGCCCTAACTTTGCCTAGGTTCTTCTGCCTAGGGTATAGTAGCGTTAACTGTTTATGATTAGACCTGTTTGCCCAAAGTCTAATTCGGCTTAGGGGTCTACTTTTTTGGCTGCAGTGGTCATCGCTGATAATAGTAAGTCATCCCTGTTTATAGGCTCAGGCTATATAGTCAGGCCACTGTTTAGTTGAATGTTTAGCGATCGCTTAGGAGCTTGGTGTGAAGGACCGATTTGACTACGACCTGCTGATTATTGGCGCCGGGGTAGGCGGCCATGGCGCCGCCCTCCATGGAGTTAAGGCCGGCCTCAAGACCGCCATCGTGGAGGCGGATGTGATGGGGGGTACCTGTGTCAACCGGGGCTGTATTCCCTCCAAGGCCCTATTGGCGGCCTCCGGGCGGGTCCGGGAGCTCCGTAATCACCATCACCTGCAGGCCCTGGGTATTCAGGTGGGAGCGGTGAGCTACGATCGCGTCGCCATCGCCGATCATGCTAAAACCCTGGTGAGTAAGATTCAGGGAGATATGACCAATAGCCTGACCCGGCTGGGGGTGGATATCATTAAGGGCTGGGGCCGCCTGGCGGGGGAGCAACAGGCCGTGGTCAGCACCGCCGACGGGGAAGAAACCATCACCGCCAGGGATATTATCCTCTCCCCCGGGTCCGTGCCCTTCGTCCCGCCGGGGATTGAGGTGGATGGCAAAACCGTTTTTACCAGCGATGAGGCCCTGCAGCTCGACTGGCTGCCGGATTGGGTGGCCATTATTGGCAGCGGGTATATCGGTTTAGAGTTTTCCGACATCTATACCGCCCTGGGCTGTGAGGTCACCATCATTGAAGCCCTGGATCAACTCATGCCCACCTTCGATCCAGATATTGCTAAGGTGGCCCAGCGGGTGCTGATTTCGCCCCGGGACATTGACACCCGGGCCGGGTTGATCGCCAAAACCGTTACCCCGGGCCAGCCGGTGGTGATTGAGTTGGCCGACCGGGAGACCAAGGAAACCCAGGAGGTGCTGGAGGTGGATGCCTGTCTGGTAGCCACGGGCCGCATCCCCGCCACTCGGGATCTGGGCCTGGATCGGGTGGGGGTCGAAGTGGATCGACGGGGGTTTATTCCGGTTGATGACCACCTGCAGGTGTTGCGCCATGGCGAGCCGGTGCCCCATCTTTGGGCGATTGGGGATGCCACGGGCAAGATGATGTTAGCCCATGCCGCCTCCGCCCAGGGGGTGGTGACCGTGGAAAACATCTGTGGCCGTCCCCGCACGGTCAATTACCTCAGTATTCCTGCAGCGGCCTTTACTCACCCCGAAGTCAGTTTTGTCGGCCTGACCGAACCCGCTGCCCAAGCCCAGGCCAAGGCCGAGGGCTTCGCCATCGCCACGGTGCGCAGCTACTTTAAAGGCAACTCTAAGGCCCTGGCGGAGGGAGAATCGGATGGTCTAGCCAAGGTAATTTACCGGCAGGATACCGGCGAAATCCTGGGGGCCCATATCATCGGTCTGCACGCCGCCGATTTGATTCAGGAGGCCGCCAACGCCATCGCCCAGGGCCATACCGTCACCGATCTGTCCTTCTGTGTTCACACCCATCCCACCCTGTCAGAGGTTTTGGATGAAGCCTTTAAGCGAGCTGTGGTGGTGCCAGCATGACCCTTCGCCGTCGTCCCCCCAATCCCCCGGTCACCGTTAAGCAGCTCCACTACCAGGTTAGGGCTGCCGACGCCGAACCCCGGCACATTCTGGAGAAAATTGTCTGGCAAAAGGAGGTGGAGGTGGCCCAAATGCGGGAGCGGCTGCCCCTGGCGGATCTGCAACGGCAGGTGTTGAGCGCCCCCCCCGCCCGGGACTTTGTCGCCGCCCTGCGCCAATCCCCCACCACCCCTGCACTGATCGCGGAGGTGAAGCGAGCTTCCCCCAGTAAGGGGGTGCTCCGGGAAGACTTTGACCCGGTGGCGATCGCCCAATCCTATGCCCGCCACGGGGCTACCTGTCTATCGGTGCTGACGGACAAAACCTTTTTTCAGGGAGATTTTGACTACCTCACCCAGATTCGGCAGGTGGTGGATCAACCCCTGCTCTGCAAGGAGTTCATTATCTATCCCTACCAGATGTACCTGGCCCGGCTGAAGGGGGCGGATGCGGTCTTGCTGATTGCGGCCATCCTCTCCGATGAAGACCTGCGCTATTTTGTGCAAATCGCCAAGGCCCTGGCCATGGGTGTGCTGGTGGAGGTCCATACCCTGGCGGAACTCGATCGGGTATTGGCCATTCCCAACATTGCCTTGGTGGGTATCAACAACCGGAATCTACAAACTTTTACCACGGATCTGGCCATAACCCAGTCCTTAATTGCCCATCGTCAGTCAGAACTTCTGGCTAAGGATATGCTCATTGTCAGCGAGTCCGGATTGCATAGCCCTCAGGACGTCCAGACCGTTTTTCAAGCCGGGGCTAGGGCCATTCTGGTGGGTGAAGCCTTGATCAAACATCCTGATCCAGGAGCTGTGATCGCAGATCTCCTGTCCTCTTCACCTATTAACATAGAGGATTAATTTTTTAATCTTTTTCAGTTTTATAGCCGTAGCCACCTGTCAGGAGGCGGAGACGGGCCAGAAAGTCTATCCAGTATTAGCTTTACCCAATTAACCGTATCCCAGGAATTCTAGCCAAGGTTATAATTTCAACCTTAAAGTTGAGTTCAAATTTCAACTTAAAATTCCAGGGTTAAGCTACTGGGCAGTGGGAAGTTCTCGGTGGTCTAAGGGGATAAAGCACAGGAAAACGGACATGCCGTGACCGAAACGGCCCGAGATGTCCGAAACTGGCTGATATAAACAACTTCAGCCAGGACTATTA
>JBEIUS010000137.1:0-9627 GCA_040374235.1 Leptolyngbya sp.
CAGAGCCTGGGCTCGAGTCACCACATTCTCCACGGTGTAGCCAAACTTTTGCATGACCAGGTCACCGGGGGCGGAGGCACCAAATTGCTCAATGCTGATCACATCCCCGGCGGCCCCCACGTAGCGACACCAACCCATGCCGATGCCCGCTTCCACCGCCAGGCGCTTGGTCACAGCCTTGGGCAGTACCGACTCCTGGTAGCTGGAGTCTTGGGCCTCAAACAGTTCCCAGGAGGGCATGGAAACTACCCGCACCTGGGTGCCGGCGGCCCGCAATGGCTGGGCTGCCTCAACGCAAAGGCTCACCTCACTGCCGGTGCCAATCAGGATCAGATCGGGGGTGCCGCTGCAGTCATCCACCACGTAGGCCCCCTTGGCAACGCCCTCAATGGAGGCCCCGGGCAGGTTGGGCAGGTTTTGCCGACTGAGGGCAATCAGGGTGGGGGTTTGACGATGTTCCACCGCCACTTTGTAAGCGGCTGAGGTTTCGGTGCCATCGGCTGGGCGCAGCACAATCAGGTTGGGAATGGCCCGCAGGGAGGCAATGGTTTCCACCGGCTGGTGGGTCGGGCCGTCTTCACCCAGACCAATGGAGTCGTGGGTCATCACGTAGATCACCCCGGCCTGGGCGAGGGCGGAGAGGCGAATCGCCGCCCGCATGTAGTCGGCAAACACCAGGAAGGTGGCGCAGTAGGGAATCAGGCCGGAGTTGTGCAGGGCAATGCCGTTGCAGATCGCCCCCATGCCATGCTCCCGTACCCCAAAGCGCAGGTTGCGGTTGCCATACTGCCCCTTTTGGAAGCTGCCGGAAATCTTCAGTTCCGTCAGGTTGGAGTGGGTCAGGTCAGCGGAGCCACCGATCAGCTCCGGCAGCGCCGGTGCCAGGGCATTGAGGGTGATTTCTGAATTTTTACGGGTGGCCAGGGCCTTGTCGGCGGGGGTATAGGTGGGCAGGGCATCGACCCAGCCTGCTGGCAGTTGACCAGCCAGCAGGCGCTCAAATTCCGCCGCTTCTTGGCTGTAGCGGGTCCGGTAGGCGGCCAGGGTAGATTCCCAGTCCGCCTGCAGTTGGGCACCCCGATCAACCGCCTGACCCATGTGGCGCAGGACATCGGCGGGCACCTCAAATTCGCCGTAGCTCCAGCCCAGGTTGGCACGGGTGGCCTGAATTTCCTCCGCCCCTAGGGCAGCGCCGTGGATGCCAGCGGTGTTTTGCCGGTTGGGGGAGCCGTAACCAATGGTGGTGGTGACCTTGATTAGGGAGGGGCGATCGGTCACGGCCTTGGCGGCAGAGATCGCCGCCCCAATTGCCACTAGATCGGTATTGCCATCCTCCACGTGCTGCACATGCCAGCCGTAGGCCTCAAATCGTTTGGCCACATCTTCCGTGAAGGAAATATCGGTGGAGCCGTCAATAGAGATGTGGTTATCGTCGTAGAGGGCGATCAGCTTACCCAAGCCCAGGTGACCGGCCAGAGAGCAGGCCTCACCGGAAACCCCCTCCATATTGCAACCATCCCCCAGAATCACGTAGGTGTAGTGATCCACCAGGGTGCAGTCGGGCTTGTTGAAACGGGCCGCCAGGTGGGCCTCCGCCATGGCTAGCCCCACCGCGTTGGCGATGCCCTGACCCAGGGGCCCGGTGGTCACTTCGACCCCAGGGGTTTCAAAGTTCTCCGGGTGACCAGGGGTGCGGGCGCCCCATTGACGAAATTGTTTGATGTCCTCCAGGGTAACGCTGTCGTAACCGGTCAGATAGAGCAGGGCGTACTGCAACATACAGCCATGGCCGGCGGACAGGACAAAGCGATCGCGGTTAAACCATTGGGGATTTTTGGGATTAAACCGCAGGAACTGATCCCACAGCACAAAGGCCATCGGTGCCGCCCCCATGGGCAGACCCGGGTGACCCGACTTGGCCTTTTCCACAGCATCGATCGCCAGGAAACGAATACTGTTAATACAGAGTTCTTCCAGGGTTTGGGTTGCGACAGCCATAATTTCAACGGGGTAACGACAGGTTAACGAGCGGTGACAGACAGTGAATTGGTCGAATCTTGCCTAGGGGCCCTTGTCCCTTAGGGCTAGCCGTGGTACTTCCGAAAGGCCAGGGTGACATTGTGACCACCGAAACCAAAGGAGTTGGAGAGGGCAACCTCAATGGCCAGAGGGCGACTGTGGTGGGGCACATAGTCTAGATCGCACTCCGGATCGGGGTCCGTCAGATTAATGGTGGGGGGGGCGATATCATTAGCAATGGCCAGGCAGGTGGCCACCGCCTCAATTCCCCCTGACCCCCCCAGGAGATGGCCAGTCATGGATTTGGTAGAACTCACCGCCACCTGATGGGCAGCCTCCCCCAGGGCGGCTTTAATGGCCTGGGTCTCCGTCGGGTCGTTAGCCGCCGTACTGGTGCCATGGGCGTTAATATAGCTCACTTGCTGCGGCTTTAGCCCAGCATCCTTAAGGGCCAGGCGAATGCATCGGGTCGCCCCCTCGCCGCCGGGCACCGGGGCTGTCATGTGGTAAGCATCACAGGTCATGCCATAACCCACCATCTCGGCGTAAATAGTCGCCCCCCGACTAAGGGCATGCTCCAGCTCCTCCAGAATTAAAATGCCACACCCTTCACCGATCACAAAGCCATCCCGACCGCGGTCAAAGGGGCGGCTAGCCTGGGCTGGCTCATGGTTACGGGTGGATAGGGCCCTGGCGGAGGCAAACCCCGCCACCGCCAGGGGGGTAACCGCCGCCTCCGTACCGCCGCAGATCATGGCCTGGGCATAACCCGCCTGAATCAGACGAAAGGCATCCCCCACGGCGTTGGAACCGGCTGCACAGGCGGTCACCGGGCAGGTGCTAGGCCCCTTGGCGCCGGTGTGAATAGCGGTCAGGCCCGCCGCCATATTGGCAATCATCATCGGCACCATAAAGGGACTACAGCGGCTAGGCCCCCGACTGAGATAAATTTCCTGCTGGTCCTCCAGCACCTTGATGCCCCCTACCCCAGTGCCAATGCAGGTGCCCACCTGTTCCGCATTCAGGTCCGTAATCACCAGGCCCGCATGGTAAAGGGCGCGCTGACCAGCAACCACGGCAAACTGGGTAAAACGGTCCATCCGTTTGGCCTCTTTCTTATCAAGGAAGTCATAGGGGTCAAACCCCTTTACTTCCCCCGCAATCTGGGAGGTATGGTGGCTGGCATCAAAGGCCGTAATCGAGGTAATACCGCTATTCCCAGCCACTAACCCCGCCCAATAGTCCTTTAGACTATTGCCGATCGGGGTGATGGCATCCATACCGGTGACAACAACACGCTTAGAGTCAGGGTTAGCCATAGCTAATGGGAGATGAACATAGCCCGCTTAATTAAGCCACTGATGAGCCCGAACAGACCCAGAGCAACCATGGACGGGAGGGCTTTAGCCGATAGGCCAGGAAGGAGTCAGGATCTTGAAATGATCACTACACTAAACCGGAGTGACGCTTAGCTCTTAGCTTTGATAAAATCGACCGCATCTTGTACTGTGACGATTTTCTCTGCGTCTTCGTCAGGAATTTCAATACTAAACTCCTCCTCTAGAGCCATGACCAGCTCAACGGTATCTAGGGAATCAGCCCCTAAATCACTGGCAAAAGTGGCTTCTGGGATGACCTTACTTTCGTCTACCCCCAGCTGCTCAATAACGATCGCTTTAACTTTTGCAAGAACCTCTGCACTCATGGGAAGTCTATACCTCGTAAATTCCTGGCAACGTTTCCAGCACAAAACCCTAGTCCCTGGTCCGATGCCATGGACTCATATCCCTGGCGTTAAAGCGAGGTGGTTTTGAGCATTTCTCCATACTATCGGAAAGCGTCCCCATGACGTTTAGCAATTGTAAATTCCTTAGCAGAATCCCCCACCTACCACAGAGATGGCTTTAGGATCTTGGAATGGTCTTCACCCACCTCACCCAAACCCACTTAGAGCTGCTAGATCGCTGTCCCCGGCGGTTTCAGTACACCTACCTGGACCAATTAACCGCCCCCATTGACCCCACGGTTTTAGAACGGCAGGACTGGGGGAGGCGATTCCACCTGGTTTTGCAACAGTACCAGCTCGGCTTACCCCCCCAGCCTCTATTAGATCAACAGCCGGATCTCAAGGTGGCGGTAGAGGGGTTGCTGACGGCGGCACCCCACCTCTTTCCATCGCCGGGGGGTGATCCGGTGCGGTGCTTGAGTGAGCATCAACGCACCTGGTTTGAGCAGGGCTATGGCTTGACGGTGGTCTACGATTTACTGCGGATCACCCCCACCCAGGCGGAGATCATTGATTGGAAAACCTATCGGCACCCCCCTGGTCTGGGCCAGTTGCGTCGCCACTGGCAAACTCGGCTTTACTGCTATGGCCTGGTGGCTACCAGTGACTGGCTACCAGAGCAAATCGCCATGACCTACTGGTTTGTTCCCCCTGACCCTACAGCAGCGGGTGTCCAGCCCCGTTGTTTGAGGATTCCCTATAGCCAGCTCGAGCACCAGCGTACCCAGGGGGATTTGCAGCGTCTCTGCCATCGCCTTGCCACCCTCCAGGCCCAGGTCGATGACTTTCCCCAGGTGACGCCAGCGACTGGGGAGTGCCAGCGCTGCCCCTTTGCCCTGCGGTGCCAGCGGCAGGGCCAGGAGGAGGCCTGGCCGCTGCCGGCGATCGCCGATATCCCGGAGGTGGTCCTGGTTTCTGACTCGGCGTAGGCCAGAGGCTAACGCTAGGATGAAAGGTGTTCCCTCCAGCCCGGTCATGCCCCCATCTTCCCCTGCCTGGCATACCCTCACCCCTGGTCAAGCCCTAACTCGACTAGACAGCAACCCTGAAACGGGGTTGACGGCGGCGACGGTGCTGGCCCGACGGGAGCTTTATGGTTCCAATCAACTAGAGTCCATGGGGGGGCGTAGTCCCTGGCGCATCCTGCTGGACCAATTTAGCAACATCATGCTGCTGATGCTGATGGCGGTGGCCGTGGTATCGGGCCTGTTGGCCCTGCGTCACCAGGAGTTTCCTAAGGATGCCATCGCCATTTTTGCCATTGTTATGCTCAACGGGGTGTTGGGCTACCTGCAGGAAAGTCGGGCCGAAAAGGCCCTGGCCGCCCTCAAGGGGATGGCCGCCCCCATCGTGCGGGTCAGGCGCGATGGCCGCCTGCAGGCGGTGCCCGCCCAGGATTTAGTGCCGGGGGATATCCTGCAGCTGGAGGCGGGGGACCAGGTACCCGCCGATGGTCGCCTGGTGAGGGCGGTCAATCTGCAGGTGCGGGAATCAGCCCTCACCGGCGAGGCCCAGGCGGTGGTTAAGCAGGCCAGTCTGCAGTTGCCGGAGCATACTCCCCTGGCCGATCGCCAGAATTTGCTGTTCCAGGAGACGGTGGTGTTGCAGGGACGGGGCCAGATGGTGGTGACCCACACCGGCATGGGTACGGAACTGGGACGCATCGCTACCCTGCTGCAGGAGATTGAAACCGACTCCACCCCCCTGCAACGCCGCATGGACCAGCTGGGCAACACCTTGGTGGGGGGCTCCCTGATCCTAGTGGCGATGGTGGTGGGGGGTGGGGTGATGGTTAGGGGGTGGGGAGTCTTTGAAAACCTGCTGGAGATCACCCTCAGCATGGCGGTGGCGGTGGTGCCGGAGGGGCTACCTGCGGTGATTACCGTTACCCTGGCCCTGGGTACCCAGCGCATGGTCCGCCGCCATGCCTTGATTCGCCGCCTACCGGCGGTGGAAACCCTGGGGTCGGTGACTACCATCTGCTCTGACAAAACCGGCACCCTTACCCAAAATAAGATGGTGGTGCAGCAACTCCAGACCCCGTCCCAGCACCTGCACCTGTCAGGCCAGGGATATGTGCCGATCGGGGAATTCCTTCATCAAAACCAGGTAGTGGATCCACGCCAGCTGCCAGAGGTCTGTTTACTGCTGTTGAATGGGCTGCTCTGTAACGATGCCAGCCTTCAAAGGGAAGGGGGGGAATGGACGGTTTTCGGGGATCCCACCGAGGGGGCCCTGATCGTTATGGCCCATAAGGGCGGTCTGGATGCTCACCAACTCACCTATGATCTACCCCGGGTGGCGGAGTTTCCTTTTTCCTCAGAGCGTAAACGCATGACGGTGGTGCTGCAGGGGGTTAGCCAGGTAGGGGCGATCGCCCCTACCCTGGTGCTGCCATCGCACCTGATCCAATTTCCCTACCTGGTGTTCAGTAAGGGATCGCCAGAATTACTGCTGCAGGACTGTAGTGCCTACCTGAAGGGCCTGGAGGTCGATGCCTTGAGCGATGCCCAGCGATCTCGGATCCTCACCCACAACCAAACCATGGCCGCCCAGGGGTTGCGGGTGCTGGGCTTTGCCTACCGACCCCTGGACACTATTTCCCAGCCGGTGGTGGCCGACCAGGTGGAACGGGATCTGATCTGGCTGGGGCTGGTGGGCATGATTGACGCCCTCCGGCCCGAGGTCAAACAGGCGGTGGAGCGTTGCCGAGCCGCCGGCATTCGGCCGCTGATGATTACCGGCGATCACCAGCTCACCGCCCTCACCATTGCCGAGCAACTGGGTCTGGCGGTGGGGCCCACCCGGGTGCTCAGCGGTCAGGATCTGGAGGGCATGGCCCAGGCTGACCTGGAGGCCGCCGTTAAGGCGGTGGATGTCTACGCCCGGGTTTCGCCGGAGCATAAACTGCGGATTGTCCAGGCTCTGCAGAAGGATCACCAGGTGGTGGCGATGACCGGGGATGGGGTGAACGATGCGCCGGCCCTGAAACAGGCGGAAATTGGCATCGCCATGGGGATCACCGGCACCGATGTCAGCAAGGAAGCCAGTGACATGGTGCTCCTGGACGATAACTTTGCCACCATCGTCGCCGCTGCCGAGGAGGGCCGGGTGGTCTACACTAATATTCGACGGTTTGTGAAGTATATCCTCGGGTCCAATATCGGCGAGCTGTTGACCATTGCCCTGGCCCCCTTAGTGTTGCCGGTGCTGGATGTCCCCCTGGTACCGTTGCAGATTCTCTGGATGAACCTGGTTACCGATGGTTTTCCGGCCCTGGCCCTGGCGGTGGAGCCAGCGGAGCCGGATGTGATGGACCAACCGCCCCACGATCCCCAGGAGGGTATCTTTGCCCGCGGGCTGGGGGCCTATATGCTGCGCATTGGGCTGGTGTTCACGGTAATCTCTGTATCAATGATGGTCTGGGCCTTCTACCAGTCCCAGCAGAGCGGCGATCCGGAACGCTGGAAAACTATGGTGTTTACCACCCTTTGTTTGGCCCAGATGGGGCACGCCATGGCCGTGCGTTCCGACCGTCGCCTTACCCTGGAAATGGTGCCTTGGTCCAATCCCTTCGTACTGGCAGCGGTGCTGGTCACCACCCTACTGCAGCTGCTACTGATCTACCTGGCCCCCCTGCGCAGTTTCTTCGGCACCCACCTAATCAGTCCCCAGGAGTTGATCATTTGTCTGGGCTTCAGTAGTCTGTTGTTTGTTTGGGTGGAAATGGAAAAGGTTTGCCACCGCTGGCGCCAGGCCAAAACTTCAGGGCTTCGCTAGTAGGCTATCAAGACTCAAGTGAATCCCTATGGTTGGGTTTTCCCGTTACTACTCCCTGATGTCCGGACTGGTGCTCACCGCCGGTATTATCCTGACCGCCGGTTTGGCTGACCTGGTGAGGAAGTCGGAACAATCCCAACGACAGACGAGTTTCAACCGCCAAATCGATAACCTTACCCTGGCCATCCAGCGCAGTCTGAATCGCTATAGCGATATTCTCTCTTTTCTTAATGACTATCACCGAGTCAGCCAGCCCCATCGCCAGGATTTCACGGTACTCACGGCCCGCATCCTCAAGACCTATCCGGGCATCCAGGCTATGGAGTGGGCCCCTTTAGTGGTGGCGGAGGATCGCCCGGAATTTGAGGCCCAGTTGCGGGCCGAGGGA
Organism: Leptolyngbya sp.; assembly: GCA_040374235.1. Taxonomy (GTDB): domain Bacteria; phylum Cyanobacteriota; class Cyanobacteriia; order Phormidesmidales; family Phormidesmidaceae; genus Nodosilinea. The sequence goes on from JBEIUS010000137.1 coordinate 7,974, forward strand.
TATCCATCCTTTCACATTACCGAACTAAATCCCCAGCGCCAGCTGGTGCGGGCTGGGCCGCGGCCCTACTATACCCCGGTTACCTATCTGGAACCCTGGGCCGGTAACGAAGTTGCCTTTGGCTACGATCTCAACTCCAACCTCACCCGGGCCATCGCCATGAATCAGGCCCGGGACACGGGGCAGATCACCGCCACCGGCCCCATTCGCCTGGTGCAGGAGCGGCGCGATCAATTTGGCTTTCTGATGTTTTCACCGGTCTATAGCCCGTTCCCAGGAGATTCCTTCCCCATTCCCCCTACCCGATCGGAACGACGGCAACAGCTGCGGGGTTTCTTCCTGGGGGTATTTCGTCTTTCCGACCTGGTGGAGGGGTCCCTACGGGGATTACAGTACGAAATTGACTTTGCCCTCTACGATCGCAGCGCCCCCCTCGCCGATCAGTTCCTGGGCCAGTATCGGGCTAACTGGCAGCGGTTTTCCAGCCAGGCCCCCCCATCTCCGGTAGGGCCGCGGGCTCGCCTGTTCTGCCCCAGCGTTGAGGTCTGCACCCGCCGCATTACCGTGGGCCAGCGCCAATGGACCATGGTCTTTACCCCTTCGGTCAACTATGATTTTGAACCCCGCTACGGCTTCATCGGCGTCCTCCTGGTCGGGTTTGTTCTAACCGGTAGTCTGTTGTTGCTGCTCCACATCCTGCAGGGCCAGCTGCAACGAACCCAGGCCCTCAGTGATATGAAAACTCAGTTTTTCTCCATGGCCTCCCATGAGCTGCGCACCCCCCTGGGGACAATTTTGCTCTCGGCGGAGTCCCTGCAACTCAGCAGCGCAGGCTTATCAAGCCACCAACGGCAGATTACCCAGCGCATCCAGACCACAGCTAAACGCCTTGGGCAACAACTTAACGATCTGCTAATGTTGACCCGGGCGGAGGCCGGTCGCCTGGACCTGCACCGCGAGTTATTTGACCTGGAGCCCTTCTGTCGAGATCTGGTGGAGGAAGTTGCCCTCGCTTACCGCTGTCCCCTGGACTTTAAGGGGGACGGCTCCGCCTGCCGGGCCTTTCTGGATAAGGGACTGCTGCGATCGCTGCTCACCAACCTGTTAATTAATGCCATTAAATATTCACCTGACCACTATTCACCCGACCAGTGCCCCATTCAACTGCGCCTCAGCTGCGCCAACGGCCAGGCCACCTGGCAGGTGGAGGATCAGGGACAGGGGATTCCTGCCGAAGACCAGCCCCGGATTAAGGAGCCCTTTTATCGAGCCAGCAATGTCGGTGACCGGGAGGGAACCGGGCTGGGTCTGGCGGTGGTGAATACCTGTGTGACCCTGCACGGAGGAGATTGGCAGATTCTCAGCGAGGTGGGGCAGGGCACCTTGGTCACCGTTCGTCTGCCCTTGGAGTAAGTCAGCCAATTTACCCTGTGTTCAGCAATTCTCATTTTAAAAAATCAGCTGCTATTAGGAGGGATTTCCAGTTCTAGCCCCTCGAGCATGAAGGTAAGGAGATGATCCCAACTGTCGAAATACAGGTACCGAGTTAGAGCCCGCAGGTCATCAAAGAAGGTTTTTCGAGTGGGGAGGTGAGCCCTCAGCAGGGCATACTTCTGGTCAAGCCGCTCCAGGGCGGTGTGAAACAGCAAGGCCA
>JBEIUS010000059.1:0-17029 GCA_040374235.1 Leptolyngbya sp.
TGGCAAATAATCTGGAGAGGTGGCAGAGTGGTCGAATGCGTCCGACTTGAAATCGGATGTCCCCAAAGGACCGAGGGTTCGAATCCCTCCCTCTCCGTAAGTATTTCAAGGCTACCAGCCTTTGGAGTAAAAAGTAACTGGTCAAAAAACTATCCTGCTTCGAAATTTCTGCCTCGGAATTATGACTAACAAAATAGCTGCTGTCTCAACGTAACCGTTCACATTCCTCCCCTCATTCAAACGAGGAATCAAGGGTTGTAGCGGTTTAGCCGGGGGGGAATGAATCATTACGTCTAAACGGGGTAAGTCGTTGGTTGAGTTAACTTGGTCTGGGCCGACTCAGACGCCTCCAGTCAAGACTTGGTGCCAAAGTTAAAGGCTCCACTGGTGATGTTGCCGGAAAACACCTGACCAGGTTAAACCCATTGATCTCTCCTTCCCAGAACCAGGATTTACACAAAATTTTGATCACTCTCCGCCAGCAAGATCTCTTCCGCTTGACCAAGCTACTCCGTCCCAATCGATCTGGCCAACGCTATAATGTTGGGCCAAGGATCGTATTGGTGAGGGTAGACCCATCCGCCATGCCTGAGGTAAGACCATTCATTGACCTGGCCCCCCTGATCGATCACGCCCTGCTCACCCCGACGGCGACCCCTGAACAGGTCACTCAGTGGTGCAACGAGGCCGATCGCTACGGCTTTGCCGCTGTCTGTGTCTACCCGGTGCATGTGCGCCAGGCAGTGGAACTGCTGCACCAGAGCCGGGTACGGGTCTGTACGGTGGTGGGCTTCCCCACCGGGGCTAATACCAGCGCCACCAAGCTATTTGAGGCTCAGGAGGCGGTGGATAACGGCGCCACCGAGTTAGATGTGGTGATTAACCTGGGATGGCTCAAGTCCGGCCAGCAGGATGTGCTACATCGAGAAATTGCCACCATTTGCGAAGCAACCGGGCAGGTGGTTAAGGCTATTTTGGAAACCGCCCTGCTCAACCCTACAGAAATCACCCTCGCAGCGGAGCTCTGTATGGATGCCGGGGTGGCCTTCTTAAAAACCAGTACGGGCTGGCAGGGGGGAGCTACCCCCGCTGTGGTGGAACAGCTCCAGCAACTCACCCAGGGCCGGGTGGGAATTAAGGCCTCCGGTGGTATCCGGACGGTGGAGCAGGCGATCGCTCTAGTGCAGGCGGGGGCTACCCGGTTGGGCACCTCCCGTGGACCGGAGCTGGTCAAGCAACAGCTAGCGGCCGCTCCATGAGTCAGACCGCCAAGCTCACCGGTATTAACCTCAAGGCCGCTCCCCTGGGGGAGAGCGATCGCCTGCTGACCATCCTAAGTCCGGAGGTGGGTCTGCTGCGGGCCGTCGCCCCAGGCTCCCGCAAGCACCAGTCCCGGTTGGCGGGCCGTAGCGATCTTTTTGTGATCAACCAGTGGTTGGTGGTTAAGGGCAAACGGTTGGATAAGGTGGTGCAGGCAGAAACCCTGCGTAGCTTCCCTGGTCTTAGTCAACATCTGGGCCGGTTGACTGCCAGTCAGTACCTGGCGGAGGTGGTGCTGTTTATGGCTCTGAGTGACTGTTCCCAGGTTGAATTGTTCAATCTGTTAGCGACCCACCTGTTTCACCTGGAAACCAGCCCCGCTGAAGACCTCCTGGCCGCCCTTTGCCATGGATTGTATCAACTTCTAAGGCTGGGGGGAGTGGCCCCCGAAATGCAGCGCTGCTGTCGGAGCCGACAGCCGATTGTGCCCAACTTTCTAGATCCTCGCTGGCAGGTGGAGTTTAGCTTTGAAGTGGGCGGTCTAGTACAGGGGGATAACTCTCCAACGCGGCTCCGTGGGGATTCTCCGATCCGCGTCGGGGAACCCCCTCAGATCTATTCCGCCGGCCCAACCCGGTACCCTAAACCCGTCCCCCTAACTGCCCTGGAGGTGACCTTGCTGCAGCAACTCAGCCAATCCGAAGGGCTAACCCCAGATCCCTGGTTCACCTTGCCGGCAAAGGGGGAACCGGATCCTCAAGTCTGGACCCGGTTAGAACGGTTGTTGCGACAATGCGCCCAGGATTACCTGGAACGGCCGATTCGCTCGGCGGCCCTGATTGATGTTTGTCTAGCGAGTGTTTAAACTAGGGGTAGAAGACAGTAAAGCTGGCCCCTTAGACCACCTTCAGTTTGAGAACCTGAGTATTCCCCTTGGGGCAAACTCCCGGTTTGGAGATGGTCAAGATTTAAGTTACGCCAGAGCCCCGTTATAGTTGGTTACCCATGCTGCGCGAGGTTGAGTCAAATACCCCATCTGTGGAGGGCATCCCCCGTGGCGTTAATGCTCTTCCCAGTCCAGTCCAGGAAGTTTTCGACCTGGGCAGTCCGGCCATCGAAAACGAAGGCTTTGCCTCGGTTCTGGCCAACCGCAACTTCCTCACTCTTTGGTTAGGGCAGCTATTTTCCCAACTAGCGGACAAAATTTACCTGGTACTGATGATTGCCATCATCTCTAGCCAGTTTGAGGAGCCCGGCCAGACTATTAGTGGTTGGGTGGCGGCGGTCATGATTGCTTTTACCATCCCGGCGGTGTTGTTTGGCGCCCTGGCCGGGGTGTTTGTGGATCGCTGGCCCAAACGGGCGGTGCTGGTGCTGTCAAACCTGCTGCGGGGAGGGCTGGTGGTGCTTTTACCCCTGGGGCTGTGGGTGACCCAGGGGTGGGGGCAGATCGGAACCGCGCCGGTCAGCTTTCTGTTATTGCTGACGGTGACCTTTGTCATGTCCACCCTGACCCAGTTTTTCGCCCCGGCGGAACAGGCCATGATTCCTGTGCTGGTGGATCGATCGGATTTGCTCTCCGCCAACTCCCTCTACACCACCACCATGATGGCGGCGGTGATTGTGGGCTTTGCGGTGGGTGAGCCCCTGCTGGGGCTGAGCGATCGCCTGATGACCGCCCTTGGGTTCAGCCACCATGGCCCGGCTATCCTGGTGGGCCTTAGCTATCTGACCGCTGGCGCCTGCTTAATGGCCATCACCTCCCCACCAGAGACCCTGGCCTCCACCCGCGACCTTGCGCAGATTTGGGCCGATATCCGCGATGGTCTCGATTACCTGAAGGGCCACGCCCAGGTGCGGGTGGCTATTCTGCAGCTGGTTTTGCTGTCCTGTGTGTTTGCCGCCCTGGCGGTACTGGCGGTGCGGCTGGCGGAGTTAATCCCGACCATCAAGGCCTCCCAATTTGGCTTTCTACTGGCGGCAGGGGGGCTCGGGTTGGCGGTGGGGGCCCTGTTTGTGGGCAGCTTTGGCCAACGCTTTCTGAAGCGCTATCTGAGCTTGGCTGGCACCCTGGGGTTGGCCATTAGTTTAATTGCCCTGGCCTGGACCACTGAGCAACTCTGGTCCTCGATGGTTCTGCTGGCTCTGATCGGCTGGTCAGGATCCCTGGTTGCCATACCGATGCAAACCCTGATTCAACAAAATACTCCAGAGGATATGCGGGGTAAGGTCTTTGGCCTGCAAAATAATTTCATTAACATCGCCCTCACCTTGCCCCTTGCCCTGGCTAGCCTGGTGGAAACCAGTCTGGGGCTACCCAATGTTTTCCTGGGCCTTGGGGTATTGGTAGGGGTGGGGGGAGTTGTAACCTGGTATATTGCCGATACAGCGTTACGCTAGGCCCCCTGGGGCACCTCCAGTCCGGTAGGTCTGGGCATGGCTATTCGGGGATGAGCTGTGGCCCGGAGGGGCTACCGTTAGCCTGGACGTCGCCTTTCAGCCGTTATACCTCAGACTTTAGACTGCATGCATATTGCTTGGCTTGGCAAGAAATCTCCCTTCTGTGGCAACGTCACCTATGGCCGAGAAGTCACCAATGCCCTGTTGGAACGGGGCTATCGAGTCACCTTTCTACATTTTGCCCAACCGGATGAATCGGACCTGGCGGACAACCATCCCGATCGCTCCGAGGTGCCCCTACCTTTTCTATTTAAGTCCCAAATCCTCACCATTCCCTCCTTTAAGTCCGGCAAGTTGCTGGCGGATGCTCTGCAACGGCTGCAGCCAGATCTGGTGCACGCTTCCCTCACCCTCTCTCCCCTAGATTTTCGTCTGCCGGAAATTTGCCACGAGCTCAATCTCCCCCTGGTAGCCACCTTCCACCCCGCTTTTGACCGGCGGGTGCGCAGCATCACATCTGGTACCCAGCACCTCACCTACCAACTTTATGCCCCCTGCCTGGCCCACTACGACCGGGTGATTGTCTTTTCCAATCTGCAGCGGGACCTGTTGATCAAGCTGGGGGTGCCAGCCCAGGTTCTGGCAGTGGTGCCCAACGGGGTTGATACCCAACGTTACTGCCCGGGGCCCTCCACAGCACCGGTTGATCTCCAGGCGGAGCGACTGTTTGTTTACCAGGGACGGCTATCCCCAGAGAAAAATGTAGAAGCCCTGCTGCGGGGCTGGCGACAGGCGGATATGGGACCCCACTGCAAACTGGCCATTGTCGGCAGTGGCCCCCTGGAGGCCTCCCTGAAGCTGTTCTACGGTGATGAACCCAGCATCCTCTGGCTAGGCTACCTGGCGGAGGATCATCGTCGCATCGATCTGCTACGGGGGGCGGATGGGTTTATCTTACCCTCCCTGGTGGAGGGGCTGTCCCTTTCCCTGCTGGAGGCTATGGCTTGCGGCACCGCCTGCATTGCTACCGACGCCGGCGCCGATGGTGAGGTGCTGGCAGAGGGAGCCGGCATTGTACTGGATACCCAAAGGGTCTCCAGTCAGCTACAGACGATTTTGCCAATTTTTCGAGACCACCCTGAAATCACCCAGTTGTTGGGGCAAAAGGCCCGCGATCGGGTATTGCAGCGCTATACCCTAACCGCTAACATCAGCGAACTGGAGGCCATCTATCACCAGGTAAAGGCCGCGCCAACCGGTCTGGTGGGTCAGTTTTAGGGCCTCTCCCCGCCGTTGCAAAAACCCCTGATAGATTTAATTCGCCCAGGTGTCAATCAGTGGCCCCCGGCGAGGCTCGTCGCCTTCGATCAATACTGAGTAGGCTGAGGGCGGCGCGGTCCTGGATCGGTTTGACCTAGCTTTCTGAGGTTTTTCTGACAAGACCTCAAAATTACCCATCACCCCTATCCCGGGCCTTCAGTCCCGAGCGATCTCACCAGGGCAGGAGATTAGCAAAGGTCTGTAGACAAATACCTGAACAACTGTTCATGGGTTAATATGAATATAACGCCGACTTAATTAGGAGTCCTGCCATGACCACTGTCACCCAAATGAAATGTGCCTGCCCCGATTGTCTGTGTATCGTCAGCCTGAGCGAGGCGGTGATGAAAGAGGGCAAAGCTTACTGCGGTGAGGCCTGTGCCCAGGGTCACCCCGCCGGTAGCGGTTGCGGTCACACTGGCTGTGGTTGTCATGCCTGAGCCGGCTTCCCTGACGGATCAACCCGGCCTGGTCGTCGCTGAGGATGGGGAGGATCTGTACTGCGATCGCCCCCATTCCAGCCCCCTTTCCCCTGGTCGGCCTCAGTCCCTCCTGAGCCCTGAGAAAGCTCAGCGGATGGCGGAGTTTATGGGGTTTTTAGCAGACCCCAATCGGCTGCGTATCCTCTCGTTGCTGGCCCAAGGGGAAATCTGTGTGGGGGACCTGGCGGTGGCGGTGGGCATGGGGGAATCCGCGGTGTCCCACCAGTTGCGGACCCTGCGGGCGCTTCGCCTGGTCAGCGCCCGCAAGCAGGGGCGCCATGTGTTTTATCGATTATTGGATGACCACGTTTTCGGTTTTTATCAGGCGGTGGTTGATCACCTGGATGAACCAGACGGACCAACCTGACCGATAATAGCTAGTTAACCGATCAGGGGTCACCATGCACAAAATTCCAGTCACCGTTGTCACGGGCTTTTTAGGGGCCGGGAAAACCACCCTGCTGCGCCACCTACTCCAGAATAACCAGGGGCGTCGCATTGCCGTGCTGGTGAATGAATTTGGCGAAGTCGGGATTGATGGGGAGCTGCTGAAGGCCTGTCGGATTTGCGACGACGAGGAGTCCCAGGACACCATCGTGGAGCTGGCCAATGGCTGCCTCTGCTGCACCGTGCAGGAGGAGTTTTTGCCCACCATGCAGACCCTCCTAAAACGACGGGATCAGCTAGATTGCATTCTGATTGAAACCTCCGGCCTGGCCCTACCCAAGCCCTTAATTCAGGCCTTTCGCTGGCCTGAAATTCGCACTGGGGCTACTGTCGATGGGGTGGTAACGGTGGTGGATGGGGAAGCCCTGGCGGGGGGGCAATTTGTGGGGGATTTGGAGGCCCTGGTGGCCCAACGCCAGGCCGATGCCAGCCTGAATCACGAAACCCCCCTGGAGGAACTCTTTGAGGATCAGTTGGCCTGTGCTGACCTGGTGCTGCTCACTAAGGTAGATCGGGTGGATGGCCCCACCCAAGAGCGCCTGCAGCAATGGTTAGAAACCCAATTGCCCACCGGGGTGAAAATCGTCCCCTGCCACCAGGGGACCGTCAGCCCCGATCTGCTGCTGGGTTTCAATGCGGCGGTCGAAGACCAGCTCGACTCCCGCCCCAGTCACCACGACGGGGAGGCAGACCATGACCACGATGAGGACATTACCGCCCTGCACGTTATCCTAGAGCAGAGCTTTGACCCGACGGAGTTGCTCCGCCGCCTGCAATCCCTGGTGCAGCGTTACGAAATCTATCGAATTAAGGGCTTTGTGGCCGTACCCAACAAGACTATGCGACTAGTGGTGCAGGGGGTGGGTAATCGCTTTGATAGCTTTTACGATCGCCCCTGGCAAGCCGATGAACCCCGCCACACCCGGCTAGTCTTCATTGGTGACTTCTCCGCCCCTGAGGCGGAGCCACCCCTCTCCCAGGAGACTCTGACCACGCTGCTGACCCAGCCTTTCTAGTAATTTTCCATGGCCCGTGCTGGTTATACCCTGCCTGTTTTTGCCGTGGCCGCCGCTAAGGCGGCCCTGATCCATCTTCAGGGGGATGGCTTCACTCCCCCGCCAACGGTCACCCTGGATCTCCTCCCCGGCGAAGCCGCCATTCCCCTGCAGCAGGTAGCGTGCCTGGGGTCCAGCAGTGCACTGGCCATCACCATCAGTGATCCCGGTGATAACCTGGACCTGACCCGCCATACTCCGGTTTGGGCCTGGGTGCAGGCAGGGCCTCGCCTGGAGGGACCCCTGGTGCTGGTGGCGGGGGAGGGGGTAGGCAAAACCGCTACCGGCGAACCCGCTATTTATCAGTACGCCCGGCGCCTGTTTGAGGCTAACCTGCTTCCCCTGATCGGGGCGGATCAAACCATCACGGTGTCCATTGTTATGCCCGAGGGGCGGCAACTAGCCCAACGCACTTCTAACGAAGCCTTTGGGGTGCTGGAGGGGCTGTCTCTGCTAGGCACCAGCGGCATTTCCCAACCCCTGTCTGTGGCCGATCACCTGGAGACCCTGCGTCAGGTGTTGCAAACCAAGGTGCGATCACAACCTCATTTGGTGTTTTGTGTCGGCAGCCATGGCCTACAGGTGGCCCAGCTACTGGGGGTTCCAGATAGTGCCCTGGTACAAACCGGCAACTGGATTGGGGCCCTACTGGTGGAGGCCGGTCTGTACGGGGCAGAGTCGGTGCTATTACTAGGTTACCATGGCAAATTGGTGAAGCTGGCCGGTGGAATTTTCCATACTTCCAGCCACCTGGCCGATGCCAAACTCGAGGTGATCGCCGCCGCCGTAGCTCGCACCAGCGGCGACCTGGCGGCCCTACAGGCGGTGTTAGCGGCCCAGACCGCCGAGGCGGCTTACCAAAAGTTGGTGGAAATGGGCTTGGCTGATTGGGTGTTCCATAGCCTGGCCACCACCATTTCGCAGAAGGCGCAGGCCTATGGCCAAAGGTATGGTGGTGTCTTGCCGAGGGTGGGTACGGTGTTATTTGGCCGCCAGGGTCACGTGATTGCCCAGGACGCCACCGCTACCCAATTGCTCATGGTTCCTCGCTAATTCTGTTTAGGTGCTCACCAGAATTGGTTAAGGCGATCCCTAAGGTGTACCCCGTTGTCTAGACAATTAAGGTAGAGATGTCCTCGTTGGTACACAACCAGGATGGGGAATCAACTACCAGTTAGGTTAACAGTAGGAATGCTCGAGGGGGGAACGGGTTAAATTAAACACCTGGAAGGATTTGTTACCCTCGATCGCTGAGGGCGCGATCGGTTTCCCGTTTCTCCTGCTTCCGTTTCAGGGCCTCGCGTTTATCGTGGAGTTTCTTACCGCGGGCCAGACCAATGCTGACTTTGATCCAGCCCCCCTTCAGGTAAACCTTAAGGGGCACCAGGGTGAGTCCCTTCTGTTCTACCTTGCCGATTAGTTTACGAATCTCGTCACGGTGGAGGAGTAGCCGTCGCGGTCGCCTCGCCTCGTGGTTATAGGCTTTGTTGGTCATGGTGTGGGGGGAAATGTGAACATTTTGTAGCCACAGTTCTCCATCCCTGAGTTGGGCGTAGCCGTCCCGCAGATTTGCCTTACCCTGGCGAATGGATTTTACCTCCGACCCCAGTAGCTCCACCCCCGCCTCGTAGGTTTCTAAAATTTCGTATTGATGTCGGGCCTGGCGATTATCGCTCAGAACTTTATACCCGTTACTGGAATCGGCCATAGTATTCCCCTACTCCACCACCACCCGCCACTCGTGGAGTTCATAGTTAACGCAGCGGTGCTTAATTAGCGGATCGGCAGCGACAATGGCTTGGGCTTCCGTCATGGAGGCTGCCTGAAAAATCAGCATACCACCTCCATATTCAGCCCAGTACCCGGTTTTCGCTTGATGCCCCCGATTAACCAGGTCTCTAACGTAGGCCAGGTGGTCGGGCACGTGTTGGTCGAAGGCGGCCTTGTCAACCACACCTCTTTCGATTTTGACAAACCAGGGCATAGGTTAGGGGTAAGAATCAGTACGGTTTACCGGCGGCTAGGGCTGACCCCAGCCCAGGAGGATAGTTCTGCTTAAAACCATCCATAATTCACATAATCCCTTGACATTCCGGAAAAAAGTAGCTTAAGATACAGAAAAGTGAATCGTTCATCCTTTCCGGAGTGTTTTTGTGAACTTCGGTGGGACGGAAGTAGGGGTTGATCCCCCCGAAGGAACGCGCCCCAATTTTTGGATCAATCTATTACGTTGATCATTTTGGAGGCGACATTATGAAGCTCACCTATCGCGGGGTCAGTTACGACTATACTCCCCCCACCGTGGAATTTACTTCTAGCAACGAAGTTGGCAAGTTCCGAGGTCTTGACATTCGCTTTCGCGCCATGAAGAAGGCTCCAGTGCATCAGTCCACCTTGGATTTGGTTTACCGTGGGGTGGCCTATAGTACTAATCCGACTCAGTCATCGGTCAGCCAAGCGGTGGTTTCCACCCCTACCCCAGTCCAGACCGTTGAGGCAGAGATCGTCAAGACCGAAGACAGGGCCCGGTTGATGATGATGGACCGCCATCGTTCCGTCAAGCAGCGTCAGCAATCGATGCTGACCCGCCTGGCAACGGAGGCGGGGTTGCCCAGTGGCGCAGCTCATTACTGGAACCACATTCAGGGTAAGGTTCATCCCAGTTTTTGGGCTACCTACAGCCGCAGCGGCGCTGCAGTTAGCTAATTTACTACCATCGCATTAACTTCAGTCATCAAGCCCTCAGAGATAGACTCTCTGGGGGCTTTGAGCTGGTCTATTCCGTCAGGCGCGGGCGATGACCATGGAATCGATACCGCCAATAGTCTTGGAGAATGCGATCGTGGTCAAAGCAAAGTTGGCCAGGTGACTCCCAGGGCTGAATGACAGCAGCGGTCTTAGCATCGTCCCCAGCCATGGGATCCGCCTTGGCAGTGGCTAAGAACACCACGCTGAGGGTGTGCTGGCGGAGGTCTCGACCGGGATCAGAGTAGACGGCAAATTGTTCCACCAGGGTGACCGTCAGCTGGGTTTCCTCTAGGGCTTCTCGACGGGCGGCGGTTTCCACCGATTCTCCGTAGTCCACAAAGCCGCCAGGTAGGGCCCAACCCAGGGGAGGGTAGTGCCGCTCGATCAGGACAATGGGGCGGTGGGGTCGATGAATTAGCTCAATAATCAGGTCCACCGTGGGGGTAGGATTGCGATAGGCGGTCATGGCAACGAAAAAGTGGACGAATAGAGGGATTACAGCCCCATCTAGGCAGGCTGATCATGAACCATCGCTATGGTACAGTCAACTGGAATCCCCTAGGACTAACTATGCCCTTTCCCAGAGCCAGCGGCATCCTGCTACACCCCACCGGTTTCCCCAGCCCTTGGGGAATCGGCGATCTCGGTCCGGCTGCCTACACCTTTATCGATTTTCTAGAGGAAACTGGCCAGCAACTCTGGCAGGTACTGCCCCTGGGCCCACCGGGACACGGTAACTCCCCCTATATGGGCTATTCCTCCATGGCCGGCAACCCTCTGCTGATCAGTTTAGACCAGCTCTGCGATCGCGGCCTGCTTACCCCTGATGAGCTGGTGGATCTGGGTTCCCTACCCACCGATGGGGTGGCCTTTGATCGGGTGGTGCCCCTGAAGACCGCCCTGCTGGAACGGGCTGCCCAGCGTTTCCATGCCCAGGCGGATGTCTCAGAACAGCAGGACTTTGAGCAGTTTTGTCAGGATTGTCACTTTTGGGTGGAGGAATTCGCCTTTTTCATGGCCCTCAAACAGGCCTTTGGCGGCGTCAGTTGGACCGAGTGGGAGCCCCCCCTAGCCCGTCGCCAGCCGGAAGCCCTGACGACGTGGCGGCAGCGGCTGGCCAAGGAGATTTTCTGCCATAAGTTCCTACAGTTCGAGTTTCATCGCCAATGGCGGGCCCTCAAACAGTACGCCAACCAGCGGCAGATTCAAATCATTGGGGACATCCCGATCTACGTGGCCCACGACAGCGTTGATGTTTGGGCCTTTCCTGAAAACTTTATGATTGACCCCGATACCCTGGCCCCCGCCCAGATGGCCGGGGTCCCCCCCGACTATTTCAGTGCCAACGGTCAACTCTGGGGTAACCCCACCTACAACTGGGAGCAGTTGCAATCCCGGGGCTTTGATTGGTGGATCCAGCGATTTAGAGCTCTGCTAGATTACGTCGATCTGGTTCGGGTAGACCATTTCCGAGGCCTGCAGGCCTATTGGGCCGTACCCGCCGGAGAGACCACCGCCATCCATGGGGAGTGGGTTGAGGCCCCTGGGGCTGAATTATTTGAGGCGATCGCCGCCGAACTGGGTAGTCTACCGATTTTGGCGGAGGACCTGGGGGTGATCACCCCAGAGGTGGAGGAACTGCGGGACCGGTTTGGGTTTCCTGGCATGAAGATTCTTCAATTTGCCTTTGGCTCCGACAGTGGTAACCCCTACCTGCCCACCAACTATGTCCACAACAGTGTGGTCTACACCGGTACCCACGATAACAACACCACGGTGGGGTGGTTTGATACCCTACCTAGCTATGAGCAGGACCGCTTGTTGCTCTACACCGGTTGTTTCTGTCCCGAGGGAATCCACTGGACCTTGATTCGCCTGGCCCTGATGTCCGTGGCCAACCAGGCGATTATCCCCCTACAGGATGTCCTGGGTTACGGCAGCGACTCCCGCATGAACCGCCCTGGGGAGGCGGAGGGGAATTGGAGCTGGCGCTACCCCGCCGATGCCCTGAGCTCCGAGATCCGTCAGCGCCTACAGGCCCTAACGGCACTGGCCAACCGGGCTGCCCCCCCCAGACCATGGTCTTCGGAGGCCGAGGCAATCGACTGAAACCTAGACCAGGTCTTCCTCCTGGTCAACCTCCCCCGCCTCCAGATCAGGGGCTTCCTCCACTACTACGGCCCCACCCGATATGGCCAGTTTCTCCCGCACCTGGGCCTCTACCTTGGTGGCAAAGGTCTTGTCTTCGATCAGGCGTAGGACCGTGTTATCCCGCCCTTGGGCGACGTTATCCCCCTCGTAGCTGTACCAGGCCCCCTTACGTAGAATGACGCCGGTCTGCTCCGCCAAATCTACCAGGCAGCCCATGGTGGAAATTCCCTGACCAAAGAGAATGTCAAACTCGGCGATGCGGAAGGGCGGAGCGACTTTATTTTTGGCCACCTTCACCTTGGCCCGGATACCGTATTCCTCCGTACCCTTCTTGAGGGTTTGGATGCGACGGATATCTAACCGCACAGAAGCATAGAACTTTAGGGCATTACCGCCGGTGGTGGTTTCGGGGTTACCGTAGGATACCCCGATTTTCTGCCGCAACTGGTTGAGGAAAATCACCGTGCACTGGGATTTGCCAATACTACCGGTGATTTTTCGCAGGGCCTGGCTCATCAGACGGGCCTGGAGACCGACGTGGGCATCCCCCATTTCCCCTTCAATTTCTGCCCGGGGCACCAGGGCGGCGACGGAGTCCACCACCACCACATCAATGGCCGAGGATCGCACCAGTTGATCCACCACCTCCAGCCCCATCTCGCCGGTGTCAGGCTGGGACACCAGGAGCTCATCGATGTTGACCCCCAGGGCCTGGGCATAGACCGGATCCAGGGCATGCTCCGCATCCACAAAGGCGGCTACCCCCCCGGATTTTTGCACCTCCGCCAGGGCGTGGAGGGCAACGGTGGTCTTCCCGGAACTCTCGGGGCCGTAGATTTCGATAATGCGGCCCTTGGGCAAACCACCCCCCAGGGCTAAATCAAGGGTGAGGGCACCGGTGGGGATGGTTTCCACCTTCATCCGGGCCGCATCTCCAAGACGCATGATGGAACCCTTGCCAAAGTTTCGCTCAATCTGGTTGAGAACCAGGGAAAGCGCCTTCTGTTTCTCCGAAACCTCGTTATTTTTGGAAGCCATAGCTGTCGGAAAATAGGTGGAAAAGAATGCAAAGCAAACAATCTAGCAGGGGATGCACAGGTCAAGTGGGCTAGCTAGCCTTAGTAAACCCCTAACCTGGGCAAAAATCTAACCGCAAAACATAGCTTTGGCCAGAACGCTTAGGACAGGCTTGATGGCTCAATTTATGGCTCAATTTGATGCCTCGTAACAGGAGACCAGGTTGTCAGTTAGAAGCCCTGGGAGAACGGAATACCAAAAGACTAAACCCTACCTTGTCTTCTTGAAACCAATATAGTACACTTGAACCATGAAGGCAAGCCCCAGGGGCAATGGCGAGGTGAATTACCCATGGTAACCCGTTCTTTAATTCATGTTTCCGTATTCCCTGGCTGGATTGCCGGTGTTACCTATCACCGGGGTGAGGGCTATCGCTGTTGGGTAATTAACCCCGATCTGGCGGTGTTGAATGATGGTGAAACTTACCCCAGTAGCCAGGCCGCGATCGCCGCTGGGCGTCAGTTCATTCACTATTCCATTGAGGCTGGTTCCTCCGGTTAGTCCGGGCGACGCCCCTAGCTAGCTGAGGTGGTGGGGTTTAGGGGGGAAATGTTTTTACTGCGAAAGGTGATGGTGGCCCCATCATTGGACTGCTCCACCACTAACAGCGGTGTTGGTTTAGCCTTCTGATCCCAGTGGATATGGGCAATGCGGCCCTGAATAGTTGGTTGCCAGTGGCTATCCTCCAGGGATGAGTCCATAAAATTTTCAATGCAACTAATCAATTCCTTGATGGTGGCGGAGGTGGTTTGGGTGGGTAATTTGGCTAATTTGATTTGAATGCGGAAGAGCACTCGCTGGTTGGCTGCTGGGTTATCGTTGAGTTTGTATTCTACGTCAAAGATTTCGTCCACCATGCGAGCCCTGCCCCCCAGTCCTACCATCCCCAAGGGGCTAGGGGAGGGGCGCAAAGCCGTGGTAATTCTTTGTTTTACTTTAGCCTTAAGCTGATTCACAATCACGGCATGGAAGAATTCCTCCTCCATGCGCAGGCGCAGATAGTCCAGGTTAAACTCCCGGGAGTGGATCAAGTCAGGGTTGCGCTCCATCTTGCTAAGGGTCTGCAGCGCCATTTTCATCTTTTTGCGTAGATCCTGGTTAAGATAGCGCTCTCGTTGCAACTGCTGGGTAAGTCGACGAATTTGCCGACGGCTATGGAAGCTGACCAGCAGCAGGGCGATCATGCCTAGCCCGGTGCCGATCATCCACAGGTAAGGGGTTTTTAAGACAGTTGGTAGATCCTGTTCACCAAGAACGGCGGTTATGGCGATAGGTACAAGCATGACTAGAACTTTAGGGTAAGCGATCAAATCATAAAGATTGGATTTATGTTTCCCAAAAGTCTATTCCTGATCTATCCCAGGGTAAATTCCTGATCTAGGCTGCCGTCAGGCCACGATGGCGAAGTAAGGCGTCTGGGCTAGGTTGCCGACCCCGGAAACGCTGAAACACCTGCATGGGATGGTGGCTACCCCCCAGGGATAGGACTGTATCCCGAAATCGCTGTCCAATTTCTGTCAGGGCAGCTTGGTCGTCTAAACCCGCTTCTTCAAAGGCGGCAAAGGCATCGGCGCTGAGCACCTCGGCCCAAAAGTAGCTGTAATAGCCAGCGGCGTAGCCCCCCGCAAAGATATGGCTAAAGGAGCAGAGGAAGGCATCCTCCGGCAGGGGTTCCAAGACAGAGCACTGGCGGGTAATGCGTTGACTAAGTTCGGTAATGGTTTCAGTACCGTTGAGAGGATAGTGGTGGTGCAGATCCAAATCGGTCCAGCCCAAGCGAACCTGACGGAGGGTAGCGGTGCCGGTCATAAAGGTACGGGCCGCTAGCAGCTTTTGATAGAGGTCTTCCGGCAAGGGTTCGCCGGTCTGGTAGTGACGGGCCAGGCCGAGCAGGGTTTGGCGATGGTAACACCAGTTCTCCATGAATTGACTGGGGAGTTCCACCGCATCCCACTCAATATTATGAATACCAGCGGCACCAGGATAATCCACCTCAGTCAGCATATGCTGGAGGCCATGACCAAACTCGTGGAAGAGGGTTTCTACTTCGGCAAAGGTCATTAAGCTGGGTTTGCCGTCGATGGGGGGTGCCTGGTTGCAGACCAGGTAGGCAATCGGTAATCGCACTGTGTCGTTAATTTTGGCACGGTTGATACATTCGTCCATCCAGGCACCGCCACTTTTTTCAGCGGGGCGGCTGTAGGGATCGAGGTAAAAGTGGGCGATCGGTGCTTGCTGACTGTTGAGTACCTGAAAGTAGCGCACGTCAGGGTGCCAAACCGGAGCCTGGCCATCGGCGGGAATAATGGTAATGGCAAAGATGCGGTGAGCGAGGGCAAAAAGACCCTCCAACACCTGGGGCAGGGGAAAATAAGGACGTAACTCTTCGTCCTTTAGGCCATAGTCCTGCTCCCGAATTCGCTCCGCCCAAAAAGCGATATCCCAATGGGTGAGGTGGTCGGCTTCCGCCGCCCCCTGGGCCTTGGCAAAGCACCGTAGCTGATCTAACTCAGCGGTTGCCCGATCGTAGCTGGCTTGCCGTAACCCCTCCATGAGTTCGTAGACGGCCTCCACCGAGGGAGCCATTTTGCGAGCCAGGCTAAGTTCGGCGAAGCTACCATAGCCCAGAATCTGGGCCATTTCATGGCGCAGTTCGAGAATCCGATCGATGTGTTCCCGGTTGTCGTAGGCACCGCTAGAGGCTCGGGTAATGTGGGCTCGATAGACCTGCTCCCGCAGATCCCGGCGGCGGCTATGCTGCATAAACGGACCAAAACTGGGGTAGTCAAGGGTAATACGCCAGGGCCCTGATGCGGTGGTGGCATCAGGGTAACCCGCCTCTCGGGCGGTCTGAGCCGCCAGGGCTAGCAAACTCTCCGGTAGTCCTTCCACCTCTGCAGCGGTGGTGAGGTGTAGGCTAAAGGCTTTAGTGGCATCGAGGAGGTTGTTAGAAAATTGGGTAGAGAGTTCCGCCAGGGCTTGTTGGAGCTGGTTAAAGCGATCGCGGCGATTTCCCCCCAGCCCCACTCCAGATAACTCGGCCTCTCGCAGGGCCGACTCCAGGATACGCTGCTGAGCCGGATTGAGGCTATCCCAGGCATGGCTGGCTCGCATGGTCTGCATGCCGTCATAGATGGGACGGCTCTGGGCTAGCCGGTTCTCAAATTCAACCAGGGCGGGTTGAACCGCTTCATAGGCAGCTCGCAGCTCAGGGCTATTCTTAACGCCCATTAAATGGCCAATCACCCCCCAACTCCAACCCAGCCGTTCCTGAATCAGGGTGAGAGGCTCAATCAGCCCAGACCAGGTGGGGCGTAAATGCTGCTCCAATGCCTCCAGTTCTAGGGTTAATTCGGCCAGTAGGGCTTTAACCCCAGGCTCAATATGGGATACATCGATCTGATCGAAGGGGGGAATCCCGACCCCAATTAGAAGTGGATTTATCAACAAAGCAGAGGATGCCATAGCCAAATCAGTATCAGTAGATTACACACCACAGACTCAAAGTTTAGCCTTGGATGCAAGGCAAGGGATTCTAAGACTATAGCAACAGCGATAAGGTTATGAAAAGTAATTTTTGGTAAGGCATTAGACATGGATCCTAAACCGTGGACATACCTCAATTATTTGAGATTCCCTTTGGCTTTTCAAACAACCTCTAGGGGCTAGGGGCGATTTTTCCCCAGACCCTTCAGTATGCCTTTAAAATACATGCTTCATGGGCTAGGTCTATGGTGAAAACTTTAGTTTTGCCCTTCATCATCGGCGAACCTGGTTTTTGTAGTAGCGGTTTTAACCAATGAATACTTTTCAAACGCCCTACCACACAACCCAATCGGGTTCGAAAGTACAAGGGTACACCTTTGGCAGAAATGCTTGGGATTAGGTCCTTACAAAGCCAAGACTAGGCAAGTACTGCTGGCTATAGCCTAGCCTGGGGACCGGCCGTCAGGCGGATACCTGGTTAGAGTGATGAAATCTCCGAAACGAAAATGTAATGAATATAACTGTTGTTTATGGGGTCCAGCTACTATAATCCAATGTAACAACAAATAAACTGTCAGTCTAAGCTCACTAAACCCTATAAAA
>JBEIUS010000027.1:0-25797 GCA_040374235.1 Leptolyngbya sp.
TGATGATCCGGACATGCTCTGCCCGTCAGAGAGAATTGATGTATTAATTGAGGCGACAGGGCATGTTGAGTCTGTCGCTCAAGTTACCCTGGAAGCAATTAAACATCATAAGCACGTAGTGCTTATGAATGCTGAATTGGATGCTACTGTTGGTCCTATCTTAAAGGTATACGCTGATCGGGCTGGAGTTATTTTGACTGGCTGTGACGGTGATCAGCCCGGTGTCCAGCTTAATCTTTATCGGTTTGTTAAAAGTATTGGCCTCAACCCGTTGCTGTGTGGCAACATTAAAGGCTTGCAAGATCGGTATCGGAATCCGACCACCCAGGAAGGGTTTGCTAAGCAGTGGGGACAAACAGCCCACATGGTCACCAGCTTTGCTGACGGTACCAAGATTTCCTTCGAACAGGCTATTGTTGCTAACGCTACGGGGATGAAAGTAGCCCAACGGGGTATGTTAGGTTACCACTACGACGGCCATGTGGATGACATGGTTGATCGTTACGATCTCGATCAGCTTAAGGCTTTAGGAGGCGTTGTCGACTACGTTGTAGGTCCTAAACCTAGTCCTGGTGTCTTTATCTATGCTACCTGTAATGAACCGACCCAGGCCCATTATCTCAACTATGGTAAGTTGGGCGAAGGCCCTCTCTATAGCTTTTATGTACCCTACCACCTGACCGTTTTTGAGGTGCCTCTATCGGTGGCTCGGGTAGTTCTGTTCAAAGATGTGATTATTGCCCCCCTGGCTGGTCCTGTGGTCGATGTGATCACCACAGCTAAAGTTGATCTCCAAGCTGGAGAAACTTTAGACGGGTTAGGTGGGTACCATACCTATGGTCAGTGTGAGAATGCCGATGTTGTCAGCCGTGATAACTTACTGCCAATGGGTTTGGCAGAAGGGTGTCGATTAAAGCGGTCTATTACTAAGGATCAAGTATTGACCTATGACGATGTTGAACTACCTGATGATCGCATCGCCCACCGTCTCAGAACTGAGCAAAATACCTATTTCGCCAGTGCTGAGGTTCCTGCCTTTGCCTAGATTGGTTGACTAGGGAGGTTTATTGTATCTAGTTTGATGATTCGGTTTGTCTAGAAATTAAGGAAGTCAATATGGTTCAAGCACCTAGCTTAGTACAAATGGACACAGCAGAGGATGTCGTTAAGTCGGACCTAGCATATATTTGTAAAAATCTGTCTAATGAGTTTTCTATCCTATCGGGAAAAAACTTACTGATTACTGGAGGGGCTGGGTTTCTGGGCTATTATCTTGTCCAATCAGTCCTTTACTGGAATGAGATTCATCCTACAGAAGCTCCCATTCATATCACTATATATGATAACTATATTCGAGGAATTCCCGATTGGTTGACTAATTTGTCTGGCAACCCCAATTTAGTTTTAGTTAAGCACGATATTACCAATCCACTGCCCAGTGATATTCCTGATTTCCATTTCATCATCCATGCGGCTTCTATCGCCTCCCCCACTTTTTATCGTAAGTATCCGATTGAAACCATGGATGCCAATGTCAATGGACTGCGGTACCTGCTGGAGTATTGCTTAAAGCAAAAGGGTAAGGGCAACCCGGTAGAAGGTTTCCTATTCTACTCAACCAGCGAGATCTATGGGGATCCCTCTCCGGAAAACATTCCTACCCCTGAAACCTATCGGGGTAACGTGTCCTGTACAGGTCCAAGGGCCTGCTACGATGAATCAAAACGTTACGGGGAAACCCTCTGCGTTAACTTTGCCCACCAATATGGGTTGCCGATTAAGGCCGCTCGCCCGTTTAACAACTATGGCCCAGGGTTAAAGATTACAGACCGACGCGTCTTGCCGGATTTTGCTAGAGATATTTTCGATGGTCGAGATATTATTCTGCTTTCTGATGGTTCCCCAACTCGCACGTTTTGTTATATCGCTGATGCGATTGTGGGTTACTACAAAATTTTAGTTAAGGGACACCCTGGCGAAGCTTATAACATCGGTGTAGAGACTCCCGAAATTTCCATGGCAAACCTGGCTGAGCGGGTAGTTGACTTGGCCCGCGATCTCTTCGACTACACCGGCAAAGTGATCCGACAAACCAGCAGTGATCAAGATTACCTGGTAGATAATCCCAATCGGCGTTGTCCTATCATTGCTAAGGCCCGTCAGCATTTAGGCTACGACCCTAGCATTTCTGTCGACGAAGGACTTAAACGATCATTGATTTGGTATTCCGGAAATCGTCAGGCGGAGGACGCGTAGATGAAAGTTTCTGTTGTTGGTACAGGTTATGTAGGTTTGGTTTCAGGTACCTGCCTAGCCGAAAAGGGTCATGATGTCGTCTGTGTAGACATTGATCAGAGCAAGGTAGATCAGATTAACCAGGGAATCCCACCGATCTATGAGGCAGGCCTTGAGGATATGCTGAAGGCTAATGTGGGCAGCCGATTAGTCGCTACCACTGACCTACGGTCTGCGGTTATGGATTCAGCTATTTCTTTAATCGCGGTGGGTACCCCCTTTAGAGGTGATGAAATTGATCTAACCTTTATTAGGACGGTGGCTCGCCAAATTGGTGAGGTTTTGAAGGATAAGGCTAACTACCACGTAGTCGTGGTTAAAAGCACAGTTGTACCTGGAACCACTGATGAGGTGGTGCTCTCTATTTTAGAAGAAGCTTCTGGCAAAAAGGCTGGCGTTGATTTCGGGGTTGGCATGAACCCGGAGTTTCTCAAGGAGGGTGAGGCTGTTCCAGATTTCATGTACCCGGATCGAATTGTCCTCGGGGGTATCGACGAGCGGAGCTTAAGCGTTTTACGGGAGCTCTATGGGGTGTTCGAAGGGATTGATCAGTTGGAAACAAACTGTAAAACGGCAGAAATGATTAAGTACACCGCCAATTCCCTTCTAGCCACCATGATTTCCTTTGCTAATGAAATTGGCAACCTCTCTGCGGCGGTAGAGGGAGTAGATGTGGTTGAGGTTATGCGAGGGGTACACCTGGATAAACGACTGACGCCAATTCTGCCCAATGGCGAACGCATCTTCCCCACTTTTACAACCTATATCGAAGCAGGTTGTGGTTTCGGCGGTAGTTGCTTTCCTAAGGATGTTAAAGCCCTTAACGCCTACGGAGCTCAAAAAGGGCTACCCATGCAGCTGCTAAATGCTGTCATTAGCGTCAATGCCTTGCAGTACAAGCAGGTTATGGATCGACTGTATAAACACTTTCCAGATCTGGATGCAATTCGAGTTGCTGTGTTAGGTCTAGCCTTTAAGCCCGGCACAGACGACATGCGAGAATCTCCGGCAATTCCTATCTTGAATGAGCTCTTGACTGGTTCAGCAAAGATTAAAGCGTTTGATCCTGTGGCTATGCATGAGGCTCAGAAACTGTTTAGGAATCAGCCTATTCAATACTGCGATACTTTAGCGGAAACAATTCAAGATGTGGATGTAATTCTACTCCTGACACGGTGGGAAGACTTTAAAGTCTTACCGGAACTGCTGCAGAACATGAAGGAGTCACCGCTGGTGATCGATGGTCGTCGACTCTTGAGTAAAACCGATATCGAGAATTATGAAGGTATTGGTTTGTCTATGGTCTCGCCATCGCTCTAGCTAGACTAGCGGGATAGTTTGAGTCAGAACGCTTAGGGTACAGTTGATCCATTAATTCGATGGCTGGACTCGGCGTTCTGACCCGCTTTCTTTGACCCAGGTTCCGTCATAGGATGCCAACAAAGTGAAGGGGGCCATGGCCACTAACCAGTTCTAATAGCAGGGCCAAAAATCCAACCATGGCCAGTCGACCATTCCACACCTCAGCCACTGGCGTAAGTCCCCAGGCGGAGCGTTCTGGGGGATAAATCTTCACTTGCTTCTGCGGTTGAATAACATCAGAGAAGAGCCGTCGAGGTGCAGCTATGGCCTCAAGCACCATATCCGACATATCCTCAATGAACTGGGGGTGGGTATTGAGAGCGGGCACTCGGTGGAACCCAGGAATACCAGCTTCATGGGCCAGTTCTCGGTATTCCATATCGATTTCCTGCAGGGTTTCAATATGTTCTGAAACGAAACTAATCGGCACCACTACCAGATCTTGAACCCCTTGGGCGGCCAGATCGGCGATCGCATCTTCGGTATAGGGCTGTAACCACTCCACTGGCCCCCCCCGACTCTGGTAGGCCAGGGTATAGGGGTTTGGCCGGTCAAGGGCGGCCATGATTAACTCAGTACAATGCTCTATTTCCCGCTGGTAGGGATCTCCTGCTTCCTGAACATAGCTCACCGGCACCCCATGGGCACTAAAAAAAATATGGGCCTGGTCAGGGCACTCCAGCTTATCTAACTCCTTAGCGATTAAATCGGCCATCGCCTGGGTATAGCCCGGGCGACTATACCAGGAGGGAATCACCGTGTAGGTGATCCGATTCAGGGATGGATCCTCCATCCAAATTCGTTCCAATAGACGGAAGCTAGACCCACTGGTACTGATAGAGAAGTGGGGATAGAGGGGAAGCACCACCAGGCGTTCAACGGTATCCCGCTTAATTTGAGCCACCGCCTCTTCCGTGAAGGGGTACCAGTAGCGCATACCAATGTAGATATTAGCGGTTTCTCCCCGGCGAGTTAGGGCAACCCCCAAGGCATCAGCCTGTTGTTCAGTGATTTTCCGTAGGGGAGAACCCCCACCGATTTGTTGGTAGTTAGCTTGGGATCGTTTGGCTCTAGAGGTGGAAATTAACCAGGCCAAGGGGCGTTGTAGCCAGGGCAGAGGCAGGCGAATAATTTCCGGGTCCGCGAATAGGTTAAAGAGGAAGGGGCGAACATCCTCTAACTCTTCTGGCCCGCCTAAATTTAGTAATAAAACCCCAAGCCTACCCATGGCACTGTACGTAGTGTATTTTCAAATGTTTCCTAGAATCACTAAAGCTTGAACCTAGTGATTAACAATGAGTTATCGCCGGTTTTGAACTTTTGATCTATTGTAACCAGTTAGTCCCCTTTCCTTGGGACCCTACTGCCAGCAAATCTTCATATATTCTACAGGTTTGCTGGAGGGTTGATCCGATCAGAGCCTTGAGTCCATGAAGCATAGTTGATGACTACACCAGACCCAATTGATGTGGCTATTGTTCAACTCAATCAGCGATTCCGGTCCGCTCGCCTGGGGTTGACGGTGGAACGTCGGGGCGATCGCCTGAATTTACGCGGTACCCTACCCCCTCGACCCCATAGCCCTAGAACCCGATCCCATCAACAGCGCCTACCCCTGGGTTTGCCCGCTACCAAAGGCGGCCTTAAGCAGATTGAACAGGACGCCAAGGTGATCGCAGCCCGTCTAATTGAGCGCCGATTTGATTGGGCCGATTACCTGTCCACTGCCGAAGCAGGTTCTGCGGAGTCCCTCAGCCTCGACCATCGAATCAGTCGGTTTCAGGACCATTTTTACCACCGGGATGGGACCGAGATTGCTGCTCGGTCCTCCCTTAAAACCACCTGGGATAAGGCCTACGCCCCCTACCTGAAGAAGCTACTGGCCTACGCTAGGGACCATCCCCGTCACTCCCCGGGGGAAGCCATTGTGGCCACCCTGGAGGCCATCCCCCGCCAAAGTCGCAGTCGCCAGGTGGGGCTGACGGCCCTAAAAGCCTTTGCGGAATTTAGCCAAATCCATTTGCCCATACCCCTGGATAGCCTGGCTGGCAGCTACGGCCACCGCCATACCCAACGGCGGGACTTACCCACCGACGAGGAAATCCTGCACTGGTACGATCGCATCCCCAACCCAACCTGGCAGTACGTTTACGGGTTAATGGCTACCTATGGCCTACGCAACCATGAGGTTTTTTTCTGCGACCGTAGCGAGTTAGTACACCACCCTGAGGAGGCCCGCCTGACGGTGCTGGAAACCACCAAAACCGGCCTTCACGATGTCTGGCCCTTTTACCCCGAGTGGGTGGAGCGATTCCGCCTGGCTCAGGGCCAGTTGCCCAACATCAACACCGACCTCAGCTGCACTACCCTGCAGCGTATTGGCCAGCAGGTATCCATCCAATTCAAGCGTTATGGCTTGCCCTTTTCCCCCTACAATCTCCGCCATGCCTGGGCGGTGCGCACCATTCATTTTGGCCTGCCGGACACCGTGGCGGCCCGCATGATGGGCCACTCGGTGGCCATCCACACCCGCACCTACCACCGCTGGATTACCCTGCGGGACCAGCGCCAGGCGGTGCGCACTGCCCTTGAGCACTATTCCCCTATGCCTCGGCAAGACCAGCAGCCCTAACCCAGGACCCGGTGGCCAATGTCCCGTCGATAGTAAAGGTGATCGAAATGAATCAGGTCGATTGCCTCGTAGGCCGCGGCCAGGGCGGCGGGAAAACTATCCCCCAGCCCAGTTACCCCCAGCACCCGACCGCCGCTAGCCACGGTCTGATTCTTCTCATACCGGGTACCGGCTTGGAAAACCAGAGCCCCTTGGGCGGCGGCCTCCAGGCCGGTAATCACCATGCCCTGGGGGTAGGGACCGGGGTACCCCTCGGCGGCTAGGACGACGCAAGCGGCGGATCCGGAGCGCCACTGTAGAGGGGGGAATAAATCGAGTCGGCCTTCGACACAGGCCAGCATCAGCTCCTCGAGGGGGGTCTGCAGCAAGGGCAGGACCGCCTGGGTTTCTGGATCGCCAAAGCGACAGTTAAACTCCACCACCCGTACCTGCCCTGCGGGAGTAATCATCAGGCCAGCGTAGAGGAGGCCCCGGTAGTCAATACCGCGACCCCGCAAAGTGGCGATCGCCGGCTCCAGCACCTGGGTCTGAATGGCCGCCATGATCCCTGGGGTAACCACTGGGGTGGGAGCGTAGGCCCCCATGCCGCCGGTGTTAGGGCCCCTATCCCCCTCGCCAATCGCCTTGTGGTCCTGGGCCGGGAGCAGTGGTCGAATGGTCTGGCCATCAGTCACCGCCAACACCGAAGCCTCCTGGCCGGTCATATATTCTTCGATCACCACCTGCTGACCGGCCTCACCGAACTTACCCCCAAAACTATCAACTATAGCTTCGGTCGCCTCCTCTTGGCTCTGGGCAATGGTCACCCCCTTGCCCGACGCCAGCCCATCTGCCTTGATAACGATGGGAAGAGGCTGGGTTTGTAGGTAGGCGAGGGCGGCATCCCGATCAGTAAATACTTGGGCAGCGGCGGTGGGAATGCCCGCCTCTCTCATCAAAGCCTTAGACCAGGCTTTACTGGCTTCAATTTGAGCCCCCTCCTGACCAGGGCCAAATACCTTAAGCCCCCGGGCTTGCAGGTAATCGGTGATGCCGAGGGCTAGGGGCTGCTCGGGGCCGATCACCACCAGGTTGGCCCCCATCTCGAGGGCGGCCTGGGCAATGCCGGCAAAGTCATGTTCAGCCAGGGCCAGGTTATGGCAATCGGGCAGGGTGGCAGTGCCCCCATTGCCGGGAATACAGATCACCTGGCTGACCTGGGGCGATCTCAGTAGGGCCCAGGCCAGGGTGTGCTCGCGGCCACCGCTACCAACCACAACAATTTTCATGGCACATCCTCCCGGCATGGGTCGAGTAGTAAGCTTTAGCCACAATGCCATGGCCATTGTGCCATGACCCAGGGTCGCTTAGGGCGTCTGACTAGCCCAAGGGGGACGCTGGGAGTGCCAGGGATGGGCCTGTTCTAGTTGGTAAGCCAATGCCAGTAGTTGGGCCTCAGCGGCCGGTCGGCCCACCAACTGTACCCCCACCGGTAATCCGTTGGGGGCAAAGCCCGTAGGGATAGCCAGGGTGGGCTGGCCGCTGGTGTTAAAGGGAGGACAGGGGGCCACCCAGTTAATCACTTTTTCTAAAATCTGCGGGGATGGCAACCGCTTCCACTGCCCGATGCGAATGGTGGGATGCATGAAGACTGGCAAGATCAGGGCATCGTAGGGATAGCAAAATTGAACAATCTGGCGAGCGATCTGCTGCAACTGACTGAGGGCCCGCAGGTAGCTACCATTGCTAACCCGCCAGGCTCGCCAGTAGAGCCAGCGATTCAGCTTCTCCAAGACAAACCAGGGAATGGTGGATTCCGACAATACCGACTGCCACACCAGCACAAAGGGCTCCACCAGGCCCGCCATGTCGGGGAAATTCACCGGCTCTACCCGATGACCCAGGTCCTCCGCCCGCCGAGCCGTTGCCAAAATTGCCTGACCACATACCGGGTCTACCGCCCCAACCGGATCAAGGCGGGTAACGTAACCCAGGCGCAGAGGGGTGGTCGGGGGAGCCAGCCCCGCCAGGAAGCCTGGCTCCGGGTCTGGCAACCAGTAGGGGTCACCCATTTCGTAGCCACTCAGGGCATCCAGCAGGGCCGCCGTGTCAGCCACGGTCCGCCCCAGGGGCCCATTCACCGCCAGGCCGTGCAAGCGCTCCCCCAAGGGGGCAAAGCTAATTCGACCCCGGGCTGCCTTTAAGCCCACCAGTCCGCAGCAAAAGGCTGGCCCTCGCAGGGACCCCCCCCCATCGGAACCCTGGGCAATGGCACACAGCCCCGCCGCCAGGGCTGCCGCTGCCCCCCCGCTGGACCCCCCCGGGGTGTAGTCAAGGTTCCAGGGATTGCGGGCTGGGGGGAAGCCCGGGGGCTCGGTGTAGGGCAGGCTACCCACCTGGGAGGTAGCGGTTTTGCCCAGAATAATTAACCCCGCCTGTCGCAGCTTACCAACAATGTAGTCGTCCGCTGGGGCGATGCGATCGCAGGCGGCTCGAATCCCGTAAGCACAGGGCACCCCCGCCACCGGGTTAAGGTCCTTAACTGACACCGTCACCCCAAAGAGGGGGGGCAAGTCCCCCGGATCTGTGACCATCAGGGCGTCGGTTTTTCGTCGGGCTTCCGTGCGAGCTGCCTCTGCCATCACCGTCACGTAGGCCCCTAGGCTGGGGTTGAGCCGCTCAATCCGCTCCAGGTAAAGTTCCACCAATTCCAGGGGAGAAATCTGTCGATGACGAATTAGCCGGGCCTGTTCTAACGCTGGCAAAAAGGCTAGATTGACGGCATCCATAGGCTGTCCGTAAGGGTTGGGCACCCAAAGGTTAGCAGATTTCTCGCCCCGTCTGGGTTGGCCCCATTCCCAGATCAATCGACCTGGAGTAGAATCGACAAGAATCTATACAAACCTGAGCGTTCCCAGTACTATGGGCTGGCGATGATTAAAACCATAAACACAGAAATTACCCTACCTGGGCAAAAACCATGACCCCCGATGGATTATCCCAAACCTTAAAAAAAGGGTTCCACCTCACTCTTGGGGCTGGAGCCGCACTTTTAGAGGCAATTCAATCTCCCCAGCAGGCCAGCCAGCGATTTGCCGAACTTGGCAATGACGTGACTCGAATTACGGCGGAGCTTGAAACCAAGGGGGCGACGACGGAGCGGGAAGCTCGCCAGGTGGTGGATGCCCTGGTCAGTCAATTACCCTTTCCCTTCCCCCAGTCTTCATCAGGCTCCAGCTCTACCACCGTAGACACGGTGGTCAGGCCGATCACCGATACGGCGATCCAGGATGACCTGGCTAGTTTGCGTCAGGCCCTCACCGAGATTCGACAGGAGTTGGATACCCTCAGAGATCGCCCCAGCCAGGGTTAAATTGGACACCCTTAAGGGTAGCTAGAGCTTTATAAAGCTTTTGTATTGGGGTAACAGCGCAAGGCGAAACATTTTATGGCTATAGAAGTGGTGAAAAGTCAGAACGCCGCCAAACTCCTGACAGCTGGCTCCTGAATTCCTGACCGGTCAGCACGTCCCGGCTTAAGTGGATACCCTTGCATTGCTTCCTAGGGTTAGGTTGTCTTTACCTTTGTACCGAGGAGTAATTGCTCCACTGGTCCAAGCCACGGTTAACTCACCTACAGGGAGGCGGAGGAGAGCCATTTAAGTCATACCTTTGACCAATCCGTCCTGTCCACAGTGCTCCGGTTAAGGTTAAACTGTTGAAACTTTGTGAGCAAACCGAGTTTTACTGGACAAATTCCCGGTTCATGTAAGACAGTTAAGATTACGTTCTACTAAGCAACGGCGAAGGGGATAGGGAATACTAGTTCTAGGAAATTCTTTAGCGTCTCCCTTTATGCTTGATTACTTACCCAAATTGTGTGATAGGGGTTAGTACTCGTTTATTTCATTTAGTGTTTCAAGATAAAATTCTATGAGTCAGTCCAAGCGTGCCCTGATTACCGGTATTACCGGACAAGATGGTTCCTATTTGGCGGAACTGTTATTAGACAAAGGCTACGAGGTTCATGGTATTATTCGCCGCACCTCAACCTTTAACACAGATCGTATCGACCACGTTTACGTCGATCCCCATAGCGAAGATGCTAAGCTATTTCTCCACTACGGTGATTTAACCGACGGCACCATGCTCCGCCGGATTTTAGAGCAGGTGCAGCCCCAGGAGGTTTATAATCTTGGAGCTCAGTCTCACGTGCGGGTGAGTTTTGATTCACCCGAATATACTGTCGATGCCGTGGGCATGGGTACTCTCCGCATTCTGGAGGCAGTGCGGGACTACCAGCAGCGCACCGGTCTCGAGGTCAGGTTTTATCAGGCCGGGTCCTCAGAAATGTTCGGTAAGGTTCAGGAAATCCCCCAAAAGGAAACTACCCCCTTCTACCCCCGCAGCCCCTACGCCTGTGCTAAGGTTTATGCCCATTGGCAAACCATCAACTACCGCGAGTCCTATAATCTGTTTGCCTGCAATGGCATTTTATTTAACCACGAGTCACCCCGGCGGGGAGAGACCTTTGTGACGCGTAAAATCACCCGAGCCGTTGCTCGCATTGTGGCCGGCCAACAAAACAAGCTCTATCTGGGCAACCTGGACTCAAAGCGAGATTGGGGCTATGCTAAGGACTATGTCCAGGCTATGTGGCTGATGTTGCAACAGGATCAGGCAGACGACTACGTTGTAGCCACTAATGAAACCCACTCAATTCGGGAATTTTTAGATATTGCCTTTAACCATGTAGACCTCGACTGGCACGATTACGTCGAGTTTGATGCTCGCTACCTGCGCCCCACTGAGGTAGATTTACTGATTGGCGATGGTACCAAAGCTCGTCAGGTTCTAGGCTGGCAGCCCAGCGTTACCTTTGAAGAACTGGTTCACCTGATGGTGGAGGCTGATCTGGAAGCCATTGGCATTAGCGACTATAGCAAGGGCCAGCATCGCGATACGGCCACCCTGCGTCGGGATTTGCTTAGCCTCATGCCCCAGGGTTAGTGCCCGTAGATCAGAGGACAGGTGAGTTGTTTTTGGGTTTGACCTGTCCTCCGCTAGGAGCTTTACCGTAGTATGGATAAGGAGCAAGGGTGTCATGGGTTTCCATTACTATCCATGCTCCTAATTCCTGATCTAAACCTTCTGCATCCTATGGCTGACGAAAAAATCATCCCTACCACCTCTGTAGCCCCGTCTAAATCTCAAGATTCCCAGGCTGGAGCCAAAGCAGAGGGGATAACTAAACCGGTAGCTAAGGTTAAATCCCCAACAGTTGAAGATAAGCCCTTTACTGAGTTTATTCAGCAAGATTTCCTGCCAGCCCTGACCAAGGCCTTCGAGGGGCAAGGTGTTAAGGACGTGGACTTGAGTTTTACCCAGCAACCCCTGGGGGTCTTTGGCATCGGTAATGATGAACCTTACTGGCAAGTGCAGGGGCTATGGCGTCAAAAAATGCGTCAGTTCGCTATTGCCTTTACTAAGGATAATATTAACGGCCCTAAGTTGTTCTATTGTTGCGATCGCGGCTCCCAGCCCAGCACCATTGAGCAGTTTATGGGGGATGAACGTAAGACTACCTTAGATCTAATGGTGTTATTCGCCCTAAAACGGCTGAATGGTCAGAAGTGGCTGGCTCGTAACTAACCTTCTAACCTGGGTTAGGAGTCCTTAGTAATTAGGCATCAGTTCTAGTTCTAATAGTGAGGAATAGACCTATGGCGATGCTAACGATCATCAGCCTACTGTTAGGAGCCTACCTGCTGGGATCCTTTCCCACTGGTTACCTGGTGGCCAGGGCGATGAAGGGCATTGATATTCGTCAGTACGGCTCCGGCAGCACTGGTGCCACCAATGTTCTCCGCACAGTGGGTAAGGGACCGGCTCTACTGGTTTTTTCAGTGGATCTGCTAAAGGGTACCCTGGCAGTGCTGTTGATCAAAGGCGGGATTTCGATGTTAGCCCATGGCTGGGGAGTCAGTGCTGAGATGCTGAACCTCCAACCGTGGCTTGAAACCTCGGCGGGGTTGCTGGCCATGGTTGGCCATAGCCGGTCCCTATGGTTGGGATTTAGCGGTGGCAAATCCGTTGCTACCGGCTTAGGGATGTTGCTGGCTCTAGCCTGGCCTGTTGCCTTAGCGGCTCTGGGGGTATTTGCTTTGAGTCTGAGTTTAAGCCGCTTCGTATCCCTGAGTTCGATATTGGCGGCGATCTCCACCCTGGTGATCATGGCGCTTACCGACCAGCCTCTGCCATACCTAATTCTGGCAATTCTTGGGGTTTCCTACATTATTTTTCGTCACCGCAGCAACATTAGTCGCCTTCTCTCAGGTACAGAACCTCGCCTGGGCCAATCTACTTCCTCCTCTAAACCCAACATTAAAAATGAGTTGGGTTGATTGATGACTGACCAATGTACCACGCCTTTATCGGTGCCCATCTTCATATCTAAGGACTAGATATCAGTCGTCGTCAGCCAGAATCGGGCACTGGGAGACAGCGTCCGCTCGCAGCAACCCTCACTCACGGCAACCCTTTGGAGATAAGCTAGGGCTGAATTTAACCCACCAATGAAATCTACTGCGGCTAGGCTGAGGATGTATAGCCATGGTTAGCGATCGCCAATCCCCCTCCCCCTGGCTCCGGTACCTACCGGTGTTGCAGTGGCTGCCCCAATACCGTCCCGCCTACTTGGTGGGGGATCTGACGGCGGGGATCATTGTCGCTAGCCTATTGGTGCCCCAAAGCATGGCCTACGCTTTGCTGGCTGGCCTTCCTCCCCAGGTGGGGCTCTACGCCAGCATTACTCCTCCCATTCTCTATGGGTTATTGGGCAGTAGTCGAGTGTTGGCGGTGGGGCCGGTGGCGGTGGATTCCCTCATGGTGGGGGCGGCGATCTCTCCCCTGGCCGCCCCAGACAGCCCTCAATACCTGGGGTTAGCCCTCACCATCGCCCTGGTGGTAGGCCTGCTAGACCTGGCCCTGGGGCTGTTACACCTGGGTTTTCTGGTCAACTTCCTCAGCCGTTCGGTGATTTCTGGCTTCATGGCTGGGGCAGCGGTGATCATTGCCCTCAGCCAGGTGAAACACCTACTGGGGCTATCCATCTCTAATCGCGAGTCAGTTCTGCAGTTGGTGCCCCTGCTGATCACCCACCTGGGTCAGGTCAACCCCATCACCCTGGGCCTGGGCCTGGTCAGCGGAGCGATTGTACTCTATGCTAATGGTCCTCTGGTGGGCCAGCTACAGCGTCGAGGTTGGAGCCCCCAGTGGATTTTACCGCTGGCTAAGGGGGCGCCCCTGCTGGTGGTGCTCCTGGGTACACTGGTGGTGCATCACCTGCGCTTGGACCAAACCGCTGGGGTGCGGGTAGTGGGGAAGATTCCGGCCGGACTACCACCCCTCAGCCTACCCCAGCTTGACCTTGCCACCTTGCCAGCCCTGCTACCGGTGTGCCTGGCCATTGCCCTGGTGGGCTATATGGAGGGCTTTGCCAGTAGTCAAGCCCTGGCCAGTAAACGACGGGAAAGGGTAGACCCCAACCAGGAGCTAATCGCCTTGGGCATCGCTAACCTGGGCGCTGCCCTGGGGGGCGGCTACCCCGTCACTGGCGGGGTCAGCCGATCGGTGGTGAACTTCTCGGCTGGCGCCAACACCGGTCTGGCCTCAGTGATTACCGGTGGGCTGGTGGCGCTGACGGTGATGTTCCTCACCCCCCTATTTTATTTCCTACCCCAAACCTGCCTGGCCGCCATCATTATCACTGCGGTCTATAAACTGATTGACCTGGGCCATTTGCAACGGTTGTGGACCTACGATCGTGCCGATGTCATGGCCTGGTTAGTCACCTTCGCTACGGTGATGGCCCTGGGGGTGCAGCAGGGGGTGGTTTGGGGAGGGCTCCTGGCCCTGGGGCTGCACCTCTGGCGCACCAGCCATCCCCACATTGCCATTGTCGGTCGTCTGGGCCAGTCCGAGCACTTCCGCAATGTGCAGCGCCACCCGGTCACCACCAGCCCCGAGGTACTGGCGGTACGGCTAGATGAAAGTCTTTACTTCGCCAATGCCAAGTACCTGGAAACCTTTCTAAACCAGGCAATCGCCGATCACCTGACGGTCAAAAAAATCCTCCTGGTATGCAGCGCCATTAACCTGATCGACGCCAGTGCCCTGGAGATTCTAGAGGGCCTGGTGGCGGACCTGCAGGACCTGGGCATTGGCTTTTACCTCTCTGAGGTAAAAGGGCCGGTGATGGATAGGCTGATGCAGATAGGCTTTATCGACGTCTTGGGGGCTGACCACGTATTCCTCACCACCGACCAGGCCATGCGGGAGTTAGGGGGAATTTAGGGAAGGCGACAAAGGGGCGGGCTACTGCGAGCGGTGGACTTCCGGCTGCCTCCGATAAAAATCCTGTCCTACCCGCTGGATATGGTCAATCAGTGCTGGATTTTGCAACCCATGGAAACGGCTGATATCCAGGCTATAGGGCAACAACAAATCATCCAGCCAGGTTTCCAACTGCAGTAGTTGACCCTCAGTTAGCTCCGATCCCATCAGGGTGAGATCGATATCCGATCCAGGGGTGTAGTTGCCCTTGGCCCGCGAACCGTAGATGATCGCGGCCTCCACCTGGGGAACTTGAGCCAACACCCCATTAATCTGTTCAATCACAGTTTCTGACAAACCAAAGCGAGCCATGGTTAACCCTCTTTCCCCGAGTGCCTGACCAGGGCTTGCATCCGCTGGTTAAAGTCCCTAAACAGCCTCAGGTAACGATTGGCAATCACCGCCGCCAGGGCGGTGGCGGTGGTTTCGTCATAGGTGTGGGCGGCCTGGTTCCGACTTTTGATCGTATCCATCCAACCCTCCCCATCCTCCACTAACCCCAGGCGAAAGGCGGCCCGGATTGCATCCCGTGAACCGGTAATGGCGGTAATGCCCTGATAGTTCAGGTAATCCTTCATCACCAGCCAGGCTAATTCTTGAGTAAATTCAAAGGCCTGAATTAACCCCTGCTGCTCTAGGGGGCTGAGGGGACGCTGCTGGGCCAGGGCGATCGCCCCCGCCAACTGGGCAAAGGCCCGCTGATAGTTACTAAACCGCTGTTGCCAGCGAATATCGGCATCACTCTCCGCCCACTCCCCACTCCCCATTCCCTACTCCCTTTTCCCTCTTCTTTTTTTGTTCTTCCTTCCCCCCTCCCATCCTATGTCAAGATATAAAAGCCTTACCCCTGAGCCCATCCGCCTATGTTTAGCTCCCTTTGGCGCCAGATCACCTTCTCCTCCTTTGCCCTTGATCAGTGGCGACAGGTGAGTCTGCTCCACCGCCTGTTAGGGCCACTACGACGCTGGCGCCAGGGCAGTTGGTTGCTGACCTGGGGCGATCTGCTGGGGTTGCTCCTGGTGATCACCCTCTACGCCCTGGCACCCTACGTCTCCACCGGTTTGATTGGGGTATTGCTGCTGGCGTTGGCCGCTTTTTGGGTATTACTGACGGTCACCGATGAAGCCGGCGGGGGGCTCACCCCGATTCATCTGGGGGTGACAATCTACTGGGGGGTGATGGGGTTGGCGACGGTGCTGTCACCGGTGCAGGGGGCGGCCCTGGCGGGGTTGATTAAGCTCACCCTAAACCTGTTGCTGTTTGCCCTGGTGGCCCGGGTGGCCCGCCATCCCCAGCGCCGTAACGGCCTAGTGTTAGCCTACCTACTTACCACCCTGCCGATCTCGGTCTACGGACTGCGGCAATACTTTTTTGGAGCCACTGCCCTAGCCACCTGGGTGGATGTCAATTCCTCCCTGGCAGATGCCACCCGGGTCTATAGCTTTTTGGGCAACCCCAACTTGCTGGCGGGGTACCTGATCCCGGCGGTGATGTTGAGTGCCGCCGCCCTGTTTGCCTGGCCCCGCTGGCTGCCCAAGGGCTTGGCCCTAGTGACAGCGGTGGTCAGCACCCTCTGCCTGGTGCTGACCCTCAGCCGGGGAGGGTGGATTGGGTTTGTAATCGGTGGTTTTTTGCTGTTGACCCTGCTGGTGCAGTACTGGAGTGTGACATTCCCGCCCTTTTGGCGGCGCTGGGCCCTACCCCTATTGTTGGGGAGTGCTAGCGCTCTGGTGGTGCTGGCGGTGCTCTCGGTGGGCTCCCTGCGAGATCGCGTCCTGAGTTTGTTTGCCGGTCGGGCCGATAGTAGCAACAACTTTCGCATAAATGTCTGGGTGGCGGTGCTAAATATGATCCGAGATCGCCCGATCCTCGGCATCGGCCCCGGCAATCAGGCCTTTAACCAGGTCTACCCCCTCTACCAACTGCCCCGCTACACCGCCCTGAGCGCCTACTCGGTGTTCCTCGAGGTGCTAGTAGAGGGGGGTATTTTCGGTCTACTGAGTTTTCTCTGGGTGCTACTGCTGGTGTTTCAGCAGGGCTGGCAGCAGTTGCAGCGCCTGCGCCAAAGCCAGGATCCCCAGGGCTACTGGCTGATGGCGGCGGTGGCCAGTGTGGCGGGGATTTTAGGCCAGGGCATCGCCGACACGGTGATGTACAGGCCCCAAATCAGCACCCTCTGGTGGTTAGCGATCGCCCTGGTGGCCAGCTACTACCCAGTGGCACGAACTGCCCCCAGCCACCCTGCCCCTCAGGATTGAGTGGTCAGAACTCAGTGGTCGGAATTCAGGGGACTGGGTACCTCCTGAGTACTGACTTCTGGCTCCTCAATTCCTTGATGTTACGAACTATGGATTGCGCCAACGGTATCAGAATTCGCTAAGATGGGAAAGCCTCGGTCCCCAGGATGGAGGCTCCTTAAACAGTAATGTTCTGGGAGGTGGGTCAAGGCCCACTTTTTTATTGTCCCTGAGTTCCATGTCCCATCCGATCATTGCCCCCCTTCTTGATCTAGCCGTTCCCCTGGCCCAGCCCCTGGGTCTGGAGGTGGTAGAGGTCGTTTTCCACACCCATCAGGCCCCGCCAGTGCTGCGGGTGGATGTGCGCCGCCTGGACCAAGCCGATACCAGCTTGGAGGACTGCGAGAAAATGAGTCAGGTCCTGGAGGTGGCCCTCGATCAATCGGGCCTATTGACCGATACCTACGTGCTGGAAGTGTCCAGCCCTGGGGTGGATAGTCGGCTGGAGAGCGATCGCGATTTTACCGTGTTCAAGGGGTTCATGGTGGAAGTCCAACTGAGCCAATCCCACCGGGGTAAGCAAACCTGGATCGGACAACTGCTGCGCCGCGATCAAGAGGCTGTGGTGCTCAGTCAACGCGGTAAGTCCGTGAGTTTACCCCGCTCTCTGGTGGAACGGGTGGATCTCAGTAACCAGAGCCCTGATCAGGGGTAAACGCCCCCTGGGGCTCCGACTGAATGGGTTTTTATTTTTCGACAATTTGCATAGCGTGACGAGGTGAGTGTATGTCCCTGGTGAACCTGCCCAATTTACAGCAAATGATTGATACCATCAGCAGTGAGCGCAATTTGCCCAAGCATGCGGTGGAAAATGCCCTGCGGGAAGCCCTGTTGAAGGGATACGAACGCTACCGTCGCACCCAACAGATGGGTAATCACTTCGAGGAAGATTACTTTGATAATTTTGACATTGAACTGGATGTCGACGAATACGGCGAACAGGGGTTTCGGGTGCTAGCCACCAAAACCATTGTGGAGGAGGTCACCAGCCAGGACCACCAAATTGCCCTGGCGGAGGTGCGGGAGGTAGCCCCCGAAGCCCAGGCCGGTGATACGGTGGTATTAGATGTCACCCCTGATCAACGGGATTTTGGCCGCATGGCGGCAATCCAAACTAAACAGGTCTTGGCTCAAAAACTACGGGACCAACAGCGCCGTTTGATTCAGGAGGAGTTTCAAGACCTGGAGGGGACTATCCTCACCGCACGGGTGCTGCGGTTTGAACGCCAATCGGTGATCATGGCGGTGAGCAGTGGGTTAGGTCAGCCCGAGGTGGAGGCAGAGTTGCTGAAGCGAGACCAACTGCCCAACGACAACTACCGGGCCAATGCTGCCTTTCGGGTTGCCCTTAAAAAGGTATCAGAGGGCTCTCACCGGGGGCCCCAACTATTAGTCTCCCGAGCCGATGCTGCCCTGGTGGTGGAGCTATTCACCAACGAGGTGCCGGAAATCGAAGACGAAATTGTTCGGATTGTAGCGGTGGCCCGCGAAGCCAACCCCCCCTCCCGATCGGTAGGGCCCCGCACCAAAATCGCCGTGGATACCCTGGAACGAGATGTGGACCCCGTGGGCGCCTGTATCGGGGCCCGGGGCTCCCGTATTCAGGTGGTGGTG
The DNA here is from genome assembly GCA_040374235.1 of Leptolyngbya sp. Taxonomy (GTDB): domain Bacteria; phylum Cyanobacteriota; class Cyanobacteriia; order Phormidesmidales; family Phormidesmidaceae; genus Nodosilinea. The sequence goes on from JBEIUS010000027.1 coordinate 18,573, forward strand.
AACGAACTGCGGGGGGAAAAAATCGACGTGATTCGCTGGTCCCCTGACCCTGCCACCTATATCGCCAACGCCCTCAGCCCCGCCCGGGTAGATGAGGTCCGTCTGGTCAATTCGGAGGAGCGTCAGGCCCATGTTCTGGTGGCGGAGGACCAACTCAGTTTGGCAATTGGTAAGGAGGGACAAAATGTACGACTAGCAGCCCGCCTGACCGGTTGGAAAATTGACATTAAGGATTCGGCCCGGTACGACCATGCCGAAGAGGATCGCAAACTCAGAGAGCTACAGACCGCCAAGCTAGCGGCGGAGACCGTCGCTGCGGAAGCCCGAGCTGCCTCTGAGGCCGCCCGCCAGGCTAAATTAGCCGCCCTAGCCGCCGCCTCAGAGGAGATCGATGCAGAGGAGCGGGCAGCCTATGGTAACACCTGGGAAGAAGAGGAGATCCTGGAGGAGGGTACAACCGCCGAGATCGACGCCGATCAGGAAGAATAACTGCTAGAGTGAGGTCAGGGGGCAGGTGGCCCCTGACCTCACCTTGGTTCGGGCTAATACCGGCCGCTGATGTTTATTTTCCTTTGACCAGAGAGCCTATGCCCCCCAACTATCGCCGTTGTATTAGTTGTCGCCAGGTAGCGCCTAAATCCCACCTCTGGCGAATTGTTCGTTGTCACCCCGATGGCGTGGTTCACCTCGATCAGGGGATTGGGCGTTCCGCCTACCTATGCCCTAGGGCCGAATGTTTGCGCCGGGCAGAACGGAAAAATCATCTGGGGCGGTCTCTCCGGGCTAACATACCGATTCCCATTTTTGCCCAGCTCTGGGAACGGTTAGAAGTTGACTCTAAACTAAGCAAAAACCTTGGAAAAACCTAGAAATTGCTGGGCTAGCCTTGCTCTTGAAACCAGAGAATCGCTACACTGACTTAACAGTAGAATGGTTCGATGTCGTTTGGTGAGACAAAGCGGGTTGAATCTATGAGATAGACGAGCTAGGGAGAACGGGATGAACAGCGGCAAGGTAAGGATTTACGAGTTATCGAAGGAACTCAATTTGGACAATAAAGACATTTTGGCGATTTGCGATCGTCTGAGTATCGCCGTGAAGAGCCATAGCAGTACCATCGCTGAAGATGAGGCCGATCAAATTCGAGCTGCCGCTGAAACCGCTCGTCAGCCATCTCCCTCCCAGCGACCCGATCGACCCCGCCCCCATCTGGCTAAGATGGCGACCCGGCCAGAGCAGAAACAACAGATCTTGGAAATTCGTCGACATCGTGTTACATCCACTAAACCTGAGCGGCCTGTAGATTCTGAGTTGTCCGAAGTTGAGACTTCATCCCCAGCCACTAGCCCGGTTGATAAGTCCCAGCCCGTTAGTGGTGAAACTGTTTTACCACCGCCCCGGCGAGGGTCTATCCAGCCCAGTGGGGTAGAGGCGCCAAAACCCAAACCTGTTATAGCAGCGAATCGACCGGCCATGGCTGGTCCCTCGGAGGTGACGGAAGCCAGTGTGACCTCCGTGAGTCAGCGTCCCCGCCTAATTGCCCCCTCCGCTCGCAGCTCTTCAGAAGTTCCACAGGACCTGGAGTCCACCTCTGGAGGAGCCTCTACCCTGGAACTACCTAAACCGGTGCGGCCGATAATTAAGCGGGTAGAGTCTTCGGAGCCGGTCTCGACCGTCGGTAACTCTCCCCGCCCTACTATCCCTATTCGGGAAGTGGACATCGAGGAGTCTACCTTACTCCTTAAACCTAAACCCAAACTCCGACGGCCCGAGCCCCCCACCCCAGAGGCTAAGGACATCACCGCTAAGGGCACCACAGACACGGCGGAAGACTCGATTTCTGTACTTGGAGTAGCGGAACTAGATTTAGAAGGGCGTTTACGGCGACCTTCGCCTCCTCGCCACAAGCGCAAGGAACGGGAAGAGGAAGATGATGATCTGGAATTGCGGGAGAAATCCGCCAAAGTCAGTAAAACCAAGCGCCGGGGCCAAACCCTCCTAGATGAAGAGGAGGACATTGAGTCGATTCTAGTGGAAGAACTAGAGGGTGAGGAGGAGCAAGGAGCAGAGGTGAGCAATCTGTCCATTTCTCTGGCTCGTCCTCCTAAGCCGAAGGGGATGGCGGGGGCTAAGCCCACTGGCCCGACAGTGAAAAGTCATCGACCGCCCCAGCGTGATGGGGGCGGTGGACGAAGCCGTCGTGATCGTCGAGAATCTGCACCTAAGCAAGAACGCCCAGAAATTATTGTGCTCACCGGAGGCTTGACGGTGCATGAACTGGCAGAAAAAATCATGGTGCCGGAAACTGAGCTGATAAAATCCCTGTTCTTTAAGGGGATCGCCGCCAATATCAACCAAACCCTCGACATTGATACGGCCAAAATGGTGGCAGAGGAGTTTGAGGTGCTGGTGGAAACCAGTGAAGTTGAGTCTGAGGCTAAAAAAGTTACAGAAATGCTAGACGCTGAGGATTTAGAAAACCTCCAGCGGCGTCCCCCGGTGGTCACCATTATGGGCCACGTTGACCACGGTAAAACCAGTTTGCTGGATGCTATCCGCAAGACCAAAGTGGCCCAGGGAGAGGCCGGCGGTATTACCCAGCATATTGGGGCCTACCATGTCGATGTGGAACATGCCGGTCAGGCCCACCAGATTGTCTTCCTAGATACCCCTGGCCACGAAGCCTTTACCGCCATGCGAGCGAGGGGAACCCGGGTCACAGACATCGCTATTCTAGTGGTGGCCGCAGATGACGGGGTCCGGCCCCAAACCGTTGAGGCCATCAGCCACGCCAAGGCTGCCGAGGTGCCCTTAATTGTGGCAATTAATAAGATCGATAAGGAAACGGCTCAACCAGAGCGGGTCAAGCAGGAACTAACAGAATACGGCCTGGTATCGGAGGAGTGGGGTGGTGACACCATTATGGTGCCGGTTAGCGCCATCACCGGTGAAAACCTGGAGACCCTACTGGAAATGATCGTGCTGGTGGCGGAGGTGGAAGACCTCCAAGCCAACCCCAACCGTCGGGCCCGTGGCACGGTGATTGAGGCTAATCTGGACAAGGCCCGGGGTCCGGTCGCCACTCTGCTGGTACAAAATGGTACCCTGCATGTGGGTGACTCCTTAGTAGCAGGGGCGGTTTTGGGTAAAGTTAGGGCTATGCTGGATGATCGCCTGCATCGGGTGGAGGCCGCTACCCCTTCCTTTGCGGTGGAGGTCCTGGGCCTCAATGATGTGCCGGCGGCGGGGGATGAGTTCGAGGTCTACCCCGATGAAAAAACCGCCCGCTCCGTCGCCGACAAGCGTCTGTCCGAACAACGCATGTCTCGCCTGCAACAGGCCATGGCCTCACGACGAGTCACTCTCAATACCATTTCAGCCCAGGCCCAGGAAGGAGATCTGAAGGACCTCAACCTGTTGTTGAAGGCCGATGTTCAGGGCTCCATTGAGGCAATCTTGGCGGCCCTACAGCAGTTACCCCAGAATGAGGTGCAAATTCGAGTGCTGCTGGCGGCTCCGGGGGAAATTAGTGAGACCGATGTTGATCTGGCCGCCGCTAGTGGTGCCGTGATTGTCGGATTTAACACCACCCTCGCCCCCGGTGCTCGTCAGTCCGCAGATCGCCTGGGGGTGGATGTGCGGGACTACGATGTCATTTACAATCTGCTGGATGATATCCAGGGGGCTATGGAGGGGCTGCTGGAGCCAGAAATGGTGGAAGAGGGTCTAGGCCAGGTGGAAGTACGGGCGGTCTTTCCTGTGCGCAAGGGGGCTGTGGCTGGCTGCTATGTACTGTCTGGCAAAGTTACCCGAAACTGCAACCTACGGGTGATGCGAGCCGGTCAGGTGGTCTATACCGGTAAACTTGACTCTCTAAAGCGTATGAAAGAGGATTCCAAGGAAGTAGCCTCTGGCTTTGAATGCGGCATTGGTATTGACAACTTCAATGATTGGCGGGAAGGGGATATTATTGACGCCTTCCGCATGATTACCAAGCGCCGTACCCTGAGCATGGTTTGATCACTGTGCCTGGAGTAACTCCAGGCAATAGGAATGAATAAGTCCGTAGCCTCCGCAGGATCTTGTTCAATGGACTCAAGGGTTAATAATCACACTGACATTTTGACTGGGGTGGACTTTTTGCAGTGCATTCCCTATTGATAGCTATGTTCAGCGACCTTAGCCCTGTTCTGCTGTTGTGGGACTTTCAAGCCTAGTTGTGTTGTTTCAGCTCAGGAAAGAATGTGGGTTTTACCCCACTTTGATAAAAGAGGATTAGGATAGGGCCGCCCCGGTCTACCTAGGAGAATTGTACTTTTTATAACAACCGATTGAAGGGAACTAAGCTATGGTAAATATGACTAATTTTATGTAACAAGCTTCTAGACCACTGGCCAGGTTTTTCCCACGACTTTACTGTCAGAACCTTTTGTTAAGGACTATTGAGGCATCCATGGCACCTTCTCACCCTCCAGACCCTAAGCAATTATCAGATCATGCTCGCATTTGGTACAGTCTCAAGTGCGCTATTGCCAATAGCTCCGGCTTTAAAAGCTGGAAAGGTGAGCTGTCTGATTCGGAAGTCGATACCCTTTCCCTCGATTACCTAGTTAGACGTTACCTAAGGGAAACCCTCGAGACCCTCGCCTACTAACCGATTCCTACGTCTTCTGACGTCTTGCAGGTGGGTGAATATGGCTATGCTATTTAGCTCAAGACATCGGGTAAAAGCTAGTGCATTGCAAGCCGCGTCCTAGTTTTGTTTTAACCCGGCAGGCGACTGTTATAGTTTGAGGGTTTTCTCTAGGCAGTAGGGGCTCCTTAAGGTTGAATTGGGTTAAGGCCTACCTGGGTTGGTTACCCACGGTTCTTTGTGTCACCGTCGTCATTTATGGTTTGTGGCGGCACTGGGGCAAGGTCGTTACCCTGGTCAACCACCCTCCAAATTTTGTCTTACTCGTGCTGGCGGGGACTCTTACCCTGGTTGCCCATGGTTGGTCTGGTTGGGTTTGGGGTTGGTTGATCCAGTGGTTGGGACAGCCGATTTCAGGTGATTGGGTCACCCTGGTTTATGTCCGTACCAATATCTGGAAATACCTGCCAGGCAACGTCTGGCACTTCTACGGTCGGCTCCAGGCCCTACGGCAATCCGGTTTAGATATTGCTAATGCCAGCTTGGCGGTAGGACTAGAACCGCTATTAATGGCTGCTGCGGCCCTAATCGTGGGATTGGCCTATCCTGGTCCCTACTGGCCCTGGCATCTGCTAATCCTATTGGGGGTGATGGTGGGGCTTCAACCCAGGTGGGTTAATGCTTTGCTACTGCGACTCAGGACCAAGGTTCAGACCAACCCTGGGGTAAGATTACGACGCTATCCTCTACAACCCCTGGCGGGAGAGGTCGCCTTTGTACTCCTGCGGGGGCTGGGCTTTATCCTGGTGATTCGGTCTCTGCAACCTCTGGACCTGGACAGTTGCCCTCTGCTGATGAGCCGTTTTAGCCTTGCCTGGCTAGCGGGTTTAGTTGTACCGGGCGCCCCCGGTGGTGTCGGGGTGTTTGAAGCCGTGGCCCTTGGGCTGCTGCCCGTTGGGCTGCCCTCTGAAGTGAAGTTGGCTGGTCTAGCCCTCTATCGCCTAGTGGGTACCCTGGCGGAGGTCCTGGCCGCTCTCCTAGCCCTACTGCTCCAGCGTTGCGGAATTGGCTCTGTGCCCCCTACCTGCCCACCCCAGTAATGACCTCTCCCCAAGATCGCTCCCTATCCGCCATGGCCGCCGACCCCGGCCTTGATCTCTCGGTGGTGGTGCCGGTGTTGAACGAGGAGGAAAGCCTGTCGCCCCTATTGGCGGGGCTTACCCAGGCGATCTCTCCCTTGGCCTGCCGTTACGAAATTCTCTGCATTGATGACGGTTCCACCGATGGTTCGGAAATGGAGCTAGAGCGCTTAATCTACACCTACCCCAACCTACGAGTGATTATTCTGCGCCGTAGCTACGGCCAAAGTGCTGCTCTGGCCGCCGGTTTTGATCATGCCCAGGGGCAGGTGATTGTCACCATCGACGGGGATCTGCAGAACGACCCCCAGGACATTCCTCATCTCCTGGAGGTGTTAGACCAGGGCTTTGATCTGGTCAGCGGCTGGCGGCAACACCGGCAGGATAGGGCCCTGACTCGACGCCTCCCCTCCCAGCTTGCCAATCACTTGATTGGTTGGGTCACGGGGGTTCACCTGCATGACTACGGCTGCGGTCTCAAGGCCTACCGGACCGAGGTACTGCGGGATATGAATTTGTATGGCGAACTGCACCGATTCCTGCCCGCCCTAGCTTTCATTGAGGGAGCCCGCATTACGGAAGTAGTAGTACGGCACCATCGTCGCCGGTTTGGCCGCAGTAAGTACGGACTGGGGCGTAGCTTGCGGGTCTGTTTAGACCTGCTGACGGTGTATTTTATGAAGAAATTCCTGACCCAACCCATGCAGATCTTTGGTGGCTTGGGACTAGGATCCATGGGGCTGGGGCTGGGGCTGGCGATCTATCTGGCGGTGGTCAAGTTTGGTGGACAGCAGGACATTGGTGATCGCCCCCTGTTAGTGTTGGCGGTGGTGTTGTTTCTGGCGGGCATCCAACTCTTTAGTGTGGGTCTGTTAGCGGAATTAATGATGCGCACCTACCACGAGTCCCAGCAGCGGCCAATTTATCGAATCCGAACCAGGCTAAACTTTGGCTCAGACCTGGGGTTAGAAGATTCACGATGAGGCCCCGGTAACAACCTGGACTAGGAAATTGGCAGCATGAATCTAGTCTCAATGCTGCCTGATGGGGGATAGAAAGTGCTAACCTTCGAGGGAAGCATGGCGAGGGACTGGACGATGGGCAAGGTAGTTAGAGGTAGTAGTTGGACAGTACTGTGGGTTTGCAGTTCCCTGATCGTGACTGGGTTCAATCCACCGGCAGCCAGGGGGGAAACTGGGGTAAAACCGCTGGTGGAGGAAGTGGGAACAATCACCCCGGCGGAGGTTGTCCACAGGTTTAGTGGTCAAGCCGGGGACACCATCACTATCATCCTCAACAGTCAAAGTTTTGATCCGGTACTTTCCCTACGTAATTCCGCCCAGGAGGAGATTGCCACTAACGATGATTTCGGCGGTAGCTTGAGTGCCACGATTATTATCAAACTACCGGACACCGATACCTATACCGTAGTCAGCCGGTCTTTCGCTGGTAA